>MEWM01000001.1:0-9414 GCA_001775355.1 candidate division Zixibacteria bacterium RBG_16_43_9
CCATCTGGTCAAGAGAACAGATAGATACAGGGAAAAAGTAGAGACGCATGCGATGCGTCTCTACTATTTTTGTGTAGGGGGGGGGTTCAAAACCCGCCCCTACAGTTATCTCAGCAAACTCATCTTCCTCGTTTCTTTATAATTCCCGGCTTTGAGCTGATAAAAATAAATCCCGGATGAAACTTCATTCCCTCTCTGGTCTTTTCCATCCCAGATCACCTGATAATTTCCAGGTGATTTTTCTTCGTCCACTAATGTCTTCACCAACTGCCCGAGGACATTATAGATTTTAAGGGTGGTGCGGGTGAGGCTACCAGCTCCGAGCTTCCTGCTACCGGCTTTGAATGGAATGGTGGTGAGGGGGTTAAAGGGATTTGGATAGTTCTGTCCAAGCTCGAAAGCAACCGGAATCTGTTCAGGTGTATTCTGGACTGAGGTGGTGGTGTCGACATTCAGAACAACCGGCAAAGATAAAGGGTTCAAACTATGGTTTTTGTCCTGTGAAAAAACTTTTAGTTTCCCCTTGAACAAACCCTGCCATAAGAAATAGCTGTCAAAAGTAAGCTTAATGGTTTGATTTTCTCCGGGGTTGATTTTACCCTTCATTGGTGAAACCTGCAGAAAGGGAGGGTTTATACTGATTCTCAAACTGTCCCGTAAATAGTCCTGATTGTAGGATATAAGAAGCGCAGAGGTTCCATCTTCATTCTGAATCCCGACGGTGGCGGTATCGTTGGACTGGCTTAATTTTTCATATTGAAAATCGATTGAACCTGGTTTAGTCAGTATGACTTGAAAAGTAAATAAGGCTCCGGTCTTGAAATGCTTTAGGTCCACAAATGAGACAACTATGGAATCAGAGGATTGAAACAGATAGATCTTGCTGTTCTGATTTAAAGTTAAATTGCTCCAGAGCGGAGCGGTTAATCTGAAATAACCCTGAGCCCAGGGTAAGGGTTGGTTGACAAACCTTAATTCCCATGGATAGAAGCTCAAAACCCCATTGGTCAAAATCCACAGGGAATCATAAAGATTTCCGTAAAAAGGGAAAGGAAAACTCAGGGGAATTGGTCCATAGACTTTGTCCTTGTCCGCTGCAGAATTTATAAGCATGCCTCTTTGACTTATGTCCATCCACTCATAACTTAAACTTTTTCTGGTAAGATTATCGCTCCAATAATAGCCGTAAGAATCTGTCCCTTTTGTGGAATCATCAAAAGAAAGCTCAAATTCAATATTATAATCCAGAGGGAGTCCACCCGGGTTGGAAAGTTGAAGATACTCTTCTTTCTTCTGGCCTGAGGGTAATAAAACTTCTAAAGAATCTAAATCGGACTGCAGAAAAGCTCCGAGTCTGGGAGTAGCCTGAACCTCATTCGAGGTATCAGATTCCTGACCGGAATAAAGGGAAGTCAACTTATAATAGTAACCTTTGCCGTTAGTTACCTGGTCATCCAGGCAATAGAAACTGTCAGCAGGAAAGTATTTCAGGAAAGATTCAGTTGAGATAGAAAAGTTGGAGCTATCTCCTCTATATAAATTATATCCATCCGGTAAAAGAGAGGTTTGCAGGTCATTGGAGAGGGTCAGACATCTTATCATCAGGTTAAAATTCCATTGGTTCCACTGCCAGTATCCATCTTTTTTCCACCCCCAGAAAGAGCTTCTGTGTACGGTGGAATTATCCGCTCCTATAAGAGGCGATGTTGATGTCTCCTTTAGCCAGTGGAAAACGACCCAGAAGGTATCCTCCGTGATCAAAAGATTATGCTCGATTTCCACCCATTCACCTTCAGATGAGCCATTCTCTGAGGCTTTCGCATAAACCGGCTCAGAAAGTGGCAATCCTGGTTTTCCGTGGTCATCTTTGTTTATAGTGACATAGAAAGGATCAGTAGCGTCGTATAAGGTATCTCCTGACTTTCCCTGATAGCTGATAAAGACTTTAGATTTGAGCAGGAGAAAAGGAGTTGAAGGAGAGAAAAATTTCTCCGCGGCACAGTTCTCATACCACTGGTCGGAAACATAAAATTGAAGCTCTTTAGTCCCATCATCGAAGATTTTCTCTTCAGGATTTATCCCAGGCTTGAACCAGTAAAGAGGGATTTTTCCATCCATGTCTGAAATCGCGGTAAAAAAGGACGGTGCTGAATCCGGTTGTGGCGAAAAAGGGAAAACTTTAACTGGAAAAAATAAGAGCGATAAAAGTAAGATAGGTAAAGCGACAATTCTTTGGTTTTCAGAAAGGCTGGGTAGAGGAGAGATTAGTTTGGGCATGCGGGATTCTGCTATCGAGATTTTTCAGTATATAAATGAGGTTTAACCTAAAGTCAAGGTTTTTTTGAAAAGTTTAAGAAAAAATATTTCCTCAATCAGCGGGAGAATACTGCTAAGACACAATCCTGTACCAACTTAGAACAAAGGTTTTTGAGGGCTAAAAAGGATAAAAAAGTTTTGTTTCACCGAAAAAAAGCCATACTTATGTTATTAAGAATAATAGGAAATTGCTAAGTTCGAATAAAGATCCAGGAAGGGTACCTAAAAAAACTCTTGCTGTAGGGGAAGTTATGTCACGGCTCTTAGCTAATAAATGTCCACTTTGTTTGACGACGTCCAGAGAGGTGAGAATAATTTGTCAATAACTTTTTGAAAGATAGAAGGATAATCTGTTAGAAAATATAAACGGAGAGACTGGGATTCGAACCCAGGAGTCCATTTCTGGACTACACGCTCTCCAGGCGTGCTCCTTAGACCAGCTCGGACATCTCTCCGGAAGACAGTTTGTTCGTTTGAAGTTTGGCGTTTGGAGAAAAAAACCAAGCTTCAAACGCTGCGAAATTATAACAATTTGATCGGTGAAAAGCAAGAATGTTTTGCAGTACTTATATCGAAAGACCCATGCGATGTCCAGAATCTTCAATCGTATTCGCCAATTGCGAAGAGGGGGGATTCGCCGTCAGGCCTTGAGCGAGTCCTTTGGACGAGTCGAAGGGAACCCTCTAATTAACCATTCTTTCTTTTTTCTACGCCAGCCTTTCAATTGAGCCTCTCTCTTTCGTGCACTTGCATAGCTTTCGTGCGTTTCTGTATAAACTAAATAAACTGGTCTTCGCTTCTTCGTGAACTCTGATCCTTGCCCAGCATTATGTTCCCTAAGCCGATCGTCTATGTCTGTAGTAATGCCGACATAATATGAACCGTCGTTACATTGTAAAATATATACAGACCATAGTTGAGTTACATTATTCATTTTAGTCTTCTGATTAAAAATCAGATTGCCCTTCGACAGGCTCAGGGCCACTGCCTGTGGCAGTGGCGGAGAGGGGGGGATTCGAACCCCCGTACCCCGTAAGGGGTAAACGGTTTTCGAGACCGTCCCGTTCAACCACTCCGGCACCTCTCCGGAATACAGTTTGTTCGTTTGTGAGTTTGGAGTTTGTAAAAGAACAAAAAAACAACAAAATCAAATCAAAAACATTAATCGCTCGTGTTAAATTCTTTATTCAACTTTTCAAGTTCCTCCATTTTGGGTTTGAACAACTGAAACAAAATAAAAGTCATCGCCACAAACAAGGCAAAATGCTCCCAGGTTCCGCCTAAGATATAATAGACCAGTCCGTAGATCGTGGGCGAAAAACAAAGCCCATAGATAATTGTTCCGAATCCAAAGAGACCCTTTTCTATTGTGAGCTGAGGATTTTCCTGGAATTTTCTCTTAATATAAGGTCTCCAGGATTTAGTTTTAAGGATAAATATAGTTATAGCTTCTGCTGCGCTAAGGGCAAGTAAAACATAGAATATCATGTTTAGATCCATCGGACTCTTTATGGAAACGAATCTATCCCGGAGATAAATGGCTAAAAAGAATATGACAACTGGTAAAAAGATGTCCAGGACCATCCCTAATTGTAGAATCTTCGTATGCATCTTTTCAAGAGATTCATTCCAGCTATGGCTCATTCCTGACCTCTCTTAGCTCTTTGAAAAAAGTCTGAAGTAATGCTGAACAATCCTCTTTCAAAATCTCAGGTACGACCTCTACCTGATGGTTGAGCCTTTTGTCCTGGACAAGATTATAGAGTGAACCGCACGCTCCGGCTTTAGGGTCAAAAGCTCCGAAGACTAACTTTTTCATTCTTGCCAGCACTATTGCTCCGGCACACATTGCACAGGGTTCCAGGGTCACGTATAAGACTGCTTCTGAAAGTCGCCAGGAGTTCAAATAATTGGCTGCTGCTCCAATAGCTAAGATTTCGGCATGAGCAGTGGGATCGTTCAGCGTTTCGGTCTGGTTATGTCCTCTGCCAATGACCTTATCCTGATAAACCACCACTGCGCCGACTGGCACCTCTTTTTTCTTAAGGGCTAAGTTTGCCTCCTGCAAAGCCACCCTCATCCATTTTTCATCCTGATTTTCTGCCATTTTTCATTTACCAGTAGCTGATAATATAAATCACTTTAAACCAGAGTCAAACGATTTTATTGAATGGTAGCCGCAAGTCCTACGGATCCGCGTCCAGGACTTCAGCTTGCGTATAAATATCGTAACGCAGACTAAAGTCTGCGGCTACCATGTGTAGGGGCACAACATGTTGTGCCCCTACATTGTCTAATTGTTTTTTATGAAGTACGGAAAGTGGCTTTTTCCTTGACAAAAGTTGGGCAACCTTTAAATTGAGGAGAATAAAAATGGAGGGATTATGATAAAGCTGACTTATTTAGGGCACGCTTGTTTTACCTTAGAAGATGAAAAACATAAGATAATTTTCGACCCGTTTCTTTCCGGGAATCCGTTAGCTAAAAGAAGCTCAGAGGATATTAAGGTCGAGGCTGTGCTTGTATCTCACGGACACGGTGACCATTTAGGGGATGCTATAAACATTGCCAAAAGCAACAATGCGGTCATTATAGCCCCTTTTGAGCTGGCGATGTACTGTCAGAAAAAAGGGGCTAACGTGCATCCGATGCATATAGGAGGAAGCTACAACTTCGATTTCGGCAGAGTCAAACTGACCATTGCCCATCATGGTTCGGCCGTAGTTGACGAGCAGATAACCTACACTGGCAACCCGTGCGGATTTGTGGTTAGTTTCAGTGGAAAGAATGTATATCATTCAGGAGACACCGGGCTTTTCTCGGATATGAAGCTGATTGGTCAGATGAACAGATTAGATGTAGCCCTGATTCCGATCGGGGACAACTTTACGATGGGAGTTGAGGATGCAGTAAAAGCGGTGGAATTTCTGAAGCCCAAGCTGGTCATTCCAATGCATTTTGATACTTTTGACGTTATAAAGCAAGATCCTCAAGTCTTTGCTAAAAAGCTGAAGGGTTCAAAGAGTAAAGTAAAGATACTCAAAATCGGTGAAAGTTATAATCCATGAAAAAGAATTCAAGTTGCGTAGGGGTGGAGCTTGACTCCACCTGTCTACTTGGGGCGTCCAATTGGACGCCCCTAAGCGAGCTATAAGAGAGGATTCAAGGATTAAAGGGTTCAAGGGTTCGAGAAAATCGTAGGGCTCCGCAAATTGCGGAGCAAAAAATGGTGGAACAGACATCTTGTCTGTTCTGGTCAGGCAGGATGCCTGACCCACCTGGTAAAAAAGTCCATAGGGCAAGGCTTCAGCCTTGCGAAAAAAATTGTTCTGTCATTGCGAGTCCGCCGTAGGCGAGACGAAGCAATCCCTTGTCCATGGAAGGATTGCTTCGTCGGTCAAAAGACCTCCTCGCAATGACGCAAAATAAGAGGTAAAAGATGAAAATTAAAAAAGGATGGAAAATTCTTATCTGGGTCGTGGCTGTTATCATAGCCCTTTTGCTGATCACTTCCTTGGCGGTCAAACTTATTTTCACCAAAGAGAAGCTCATAGCTATGGTTCAGCCTCAGGTGGAAAAAGCTTTGAACCGGAAGGTGTCAATCGAAGATATCTCTCCTTCAATCTTCAAAGGTTTGGGTGTGGATATAAAAGGGCTGGAGATTTCAAACCTGCCAGGATACGAGCAGAAGGACCTTTTCAAAATCAAAAACTTCTCTGTGCGGGTAAAATTCTGGCCCTTATTGAAGAAAAGGATTGAGGTAAGAAAGATAATCCTGGATCAGCCGGAGATTTTCATCGAGAAAAATAGGGACGGGGTTCTGAGTATTGCTGATTTGATGAAAAGCGGTGGTGGTCCACTGCCTTTAATCCTTTTTGAGAACGTGCAGATAAAAAACGGGAGTTTTACTTATGAAGACCTGTCCAACGGCAGCAGAATCTTTTTAGGAGGCATAGAGCAAAAAGGGAAACTGGTGATGGATCAAAAGTATGAGAACGGAAGGTCTGAAGGAAAACTTTCCATCCAGAAAATTGACCTAAAACTACCAGGGTTCAAAAGTAAATTTCCGGAACTTTCTTTCATGCTCCAGCACAAAGTGAGCTTCAACTTGCCCGGTGACTCCTTAAGTGTCGAACAGGTCAAAATTGATCTGGCTAAAATATCACTGGAGATAAAAGGCGTGATAAGAGACCTGAAAACGACACCGCAGGCTGATTTGGTTCTCAACTCAAAAGATATATCTATTCAGGACCTGTTGTCTTCTATTCCTGCAGATAAGAACTCACCTCTGTCACAGCTAAAAGGGGCCGGCAAAATGAGGATGACTGCTTCGCTAAAAGGTGAGCTTAAAGGTAAAACTTTGCCGAACTTTAAAGGTCAGGTGGCTCTTAAGGATGTAAGGATCGATTTTGCCAGAGTCCCGCAGCCTTTTCTCCTGCCTTCTGGCCAGATCGATTTTGATAACCAGGGATTAAGCGTCATCACTCAGGATGCGAAATTAGGGGATACTCCATTAGAACTCAAGGCAGTGATTGATAATTACTCAGATCCGAATCTGACCTCCGAGCTTAAAACTAAATTCGATCTGGCAATCGTGAAAGAAGTGCAAAAACTGCCAGAGGGCACAAATCTCTCCGGTTCAGTTGATATCGATGCTAAAGCTTTTGGAAAGCTCAAGAAACCTGAACAGCTTGACCTTTCCGGAAATTTCAATTTGAGGAACGTGGAGATTTCCTCTCCCAATCTCACGGTTCCGGTGAAAAATCTCAACAGTGATATGTCACTTTTCAAAGGGGTCTTGAACATCGACAATCTGAGCCTGAGTCTGGGGAAATCATCTTTGAGTCTTAATGGAAAAGTGGAGAATCTGGTTCAGTCGCTCATTCCAGTAAAAGGAGCTCCAAAGAAACCTTTCTTAAGCTTCAAATTGAACTCGCCATTTGTTGACCTGGATGAGATAATGCCGGTCGAGCAGAAAGTCAAACCAAAGGAAAAACAGCAGGTGAAAACCGCACCTCCTTTTCCGGATATCGATGCTTCAGGTCAGGTAGAAGTCAAGAAATTAATCTTCAGACAGGTGGAGCTTGAAAACCTGGTGGCTAATTTAGAGATTAAGAACAGAGTCGTAAAAGTCCAGAACGTTGCGGCTAACGTTTACAATGGTCTGGTAGGCGGAAATGCCACTTATGATTTGACTGATGCGAATGATCCGAAATTCGACATAAAGGTCAGCGCGAGCAAGATCGAAGCTAACAACTTCTTATCCAGATTTGCCCTTTTCAAAGACCATCTTTTTGGAAGTTTGAATCTGACTGCGGATTTTTCAGGAAAAGGTCAGAGTGTGGAACAGATAACCAAATCCCTGATTGCCTCTGGCACCGGGACGGTTACAGACGGAAAGCTGGTCAACTGGGATCTTTTAAATCAAATGTCCTCCTATCTTAAGATGAACGAGTTCAAAGAAGAGAAGATACGAACCCTGACAAATTCCTTTAAAGTCAATAACGGGAGAGTCTACTTCGAGGATTTTGAAGCCCTGTCTCAAAGCGGGGACTGGAAAGCAAACGGCTCAGTTGGCCTGGACGGGAGTCTGGATTATTCGGTGAATGTGGTTCTTTCACCAGAGCTTTCCAGCCGTATAGATTTGGGAGATCTGACCAAGTTCTTTCAGGATGAAAAGGGAAGGATGGTTCTGGATTTCAAGATAGAGGGAAATGCCAAAAGTCCCAAGTTTACGATAAGCACTGCCAGGGCAGAGAAAAAATTCCAGCAGGAAATCCAGAAGCAGAAGGATAAGGCGACTGAGGATTTGAAAAAGAAAGCCGGGGATTTGCTCAAAGGTCTGTTCAAAAAATGAATGAGAATCCAAGCTCGTCTAAAAAATGGCTATGGCTAATTTTCTGCATTTTTTTTATTCCAGGATTCGCATATGCCCTCGCTCAGTTTGACATATATACTCAAGACCCCAAGTTAAAACAGGAAGTAGAAGTCACAGCTAAGAAGGCTTATGCTCAGATCTCCGACTTTTTGGAAGACACATTAACTCATCCGGTTACCATCTATGTTGCCGAGAATGAAAATGATTTCAAATCTAAATTAGGCTCGGATTTTCCAGATTGGGGTATAGGTGCTGCGATTTCAGAACATAATCTGATTATTTTAAAGTCACCAGCGAAATTCAGGTATAATCGCCCTTTCTCAGAGGTTTTGGAACACGAGCTGGCTCATATTTTCTTAGATAAAAAATCAGGCAATGCAGTTCCTCCGCGCTGGATGGATGAGGGGTTTGCCATGTTGGAGTCCAGGGAATGGAGGATAGGGCAGGACATTTTAATCGTCCGTGCAGTCCTCACCAACTCGATCATCCCTTTACAGCAGATTGAAAATCTAAACAGTTTCAGTAATAGCAAGGCAGAGCTGGCCTATACTGAAAGCTATCTGGCCTTATCTTATTTTCTGGATGAATACGGAAAAGAGAGTTTTTTCAAGCTCTTGAACTACCTCTCCTCAGGTCAAGGTCTGGATTTAGCCTTCCTCAAAGCCACGGGTGAAAGCTACATCGATTTTCAGGTCGGTTTTGTAAACTACTTGAAGAAAAGGTATAACTGGTTAGCCTTCTTCGGGGACAACATTTTATTCTGGCTGGTGCTTGCCTTTTTGCTGGTGTTTCTTTATTTTATGAAAAGATATTATAACCGCAAGACCCTGAAGAGATGGGAATACGAGGATAAGATAGGAAAGTATGACTACCATGAGGAAGATCAGGCACCAGATTGAATATCTTTTCACCAGGGGAGTGGGGACTTTAGTCCAGATACTTCCTTATAATGCTGCTATTTTCATCGGCTCTTTTTTAGGAGATTTAGCTTTCAGTCTGCTCAGGATAAGGAGAAAAGTAGCAATAGATAATCTGAAAAGAGCTTTTGGTCAGACCTATACTGAAAAAGAATTTAAAAAAATTGCCAGGGAAGCTTACCGGAATGTCGGCAGGGGATTTGTAGAATATGCGATGTTCCCGGTTCTGAAGAACAGATTGGATAAGCTAGTAGAATTTGAAGGGCTGGAGAATTTTGATAAAGCTTTGAAAGATAGAAAGGG
>MEWM01000001.1:9478-12913 GCA_001775355.1 candidate division Zixibacteria bacterium RBG_16_43_9
GGTTATCCCTTAGATTTCTTAGTCGGAGAACAACACAATTTACTGGTCGACAATCTGATGAACAAATACCGTCAACTGATGGGAATAGGAATTATCAAGATGGGAGTAGCAACCAGAGGAGTGATAAAAGCATTAAGAAATAACAGGTTTGTGGCAATGCTCTCGGACCAGGACGCAGGAAGAGACGGGGCGGTGGTGGACTTTTTTGGTTATCCAGCCTCAACTCCTAAAGGTCCGGCTGCCTTTGCATTGAAAACCGGTGCTCCGATAATTATGGCATTTATAATCAGAAAAAACAACGGAAAACAAAGGGTAATTTTAGAGGAACCAATTTATATTCAGGAGAGTAATAATAAAGAAGAGGATATCAGGAAACTGACTCAGGCTTACACCTCTCTACTGGAGGATTATGTAAGAAAATATCCGGATCACTGGTTCTGGCCACATCGCAGATGGAAAAGCACTGTAAAACAATGACAAATGTAAAATGAAAAATTGAAGAATGGATTTCGTAGAGTGACGCTTTTAGGAATTGTTGAAAAACTGATGCAAACAGAGTGTCATTCTGGGTCCGCCGAAGGCGAGACGAAGAATCTTCATATTAATCAATACGCCAGAAACGAACTCCCCCAGAATGACACAGTGTTTTTCTCAACACCCCTTTTCAGTGTCGCAGGAGGATTTGGTTGAAGAAAATTCTTTTCATACGGGGATGGATTTTGGCACTGATGATCGTTGAGGGTTCTCCTAAAAGCCCTCTTGCTTAGTTTATGAATCCTCAAAAAATACTTATCATCCAGACCGCTTTTTTAGGAGATGTGGTTCTGACTACCCCTTTAATAAAGGCGGTTAAAAAAGAATACCCTCGCTCAAAAGTCTTTTTCCTGCTCATTCCTCAGACTAAGGAGCTTTTGCAGAATAATCCCCATTTAGACGGGGTCATTGTCTATGATAAAAAAAACAAAGAGAAGGGAGTTTCCAGTTTCCTTGCCCTGGCAGGAAAGATCAGAGCTTCAGGTTTTGACCTGGCTCTTATTCCTCACCGTTCGTTTCGCAGCGCTCTCTTGGCTTATCTTGCGAGAATTCCACAGAGGATAGGTTTTGATAAAAGCTCAGGGGCTTTTCTTCTTACTAAAAAGATTAAATATATTCAGAGCCAGTCTGAGGCTAAAAGGAATCTTTCTCTTTTGGAAAAAGATATACCCCCAGAAAACGACTGTTTGCCTGGGCTTTTTCCATCTGAGGATGATTTTAAATATATAGAAGAGCTTTTTAGAAGCTGGGATGTCAAGAGAGAAGATAAAATAGTGGGGGTTGCTCCTGGCTCGGTCTGGAATACCAAAAGATGGCTGCCTGAAAGATTTGGCGAGGTGGCAGAATCTCTGATTGAAAAACTGGGCGCAAAAGTCATCTTCATTGGCGGAAAAGAGGATGAAAAACTCTGTCTGGAAATTGCCAGTAATATGAAAAGTAAACCTTTGATAGCTGCAGGCAAAACCTCACCTCTGCAGTCTGCAGCTTTGATTTCCAGATGCCAAGTAATCTTATCCAATGATACTGCTCCTATGCACATAGCGGTGGCGATGAGGGTCCCAGTGGTGGCCATTTTCGGATCAACCATTCCGGAGTTCGGTTTTGAGCCCACTGGCAAAGATGACCTGATCATCCAGAAAGAAATTTATTGCCGTCCTTGCGGCATTCATGGAAAAAGGAAGTGTCCGGAAAAGCATTTCAGATGTATTAAAGAGATTCAAACTGAAGAGGTTTTTGAAACGGTTACTCGGAAGTTGATATAATTTATGAAACCGGTTAAGTTGATAATTATCGGAACAATTACCAAAGATGCGATTACTTTTCCGAATGGAAAGGTAACCAGAAGTTTCGGCGGCATCCTTTACAACGTTCTTCCCCTGGCGCAAGCAACTCAGCAAGACATTATAATCTCACCTGTGTGCAATTTGGGGTCTGACATTTATAAAAGAGTAATCTTCTATTTAAAAAAGTTTGGCAATATCGACCTGAGTGGAATATCAATGGTCAAAGAAAAGAATAATCATGTCCACCTTTTCTATGACCGAAGATGGCACAAAAAGGAAATCTTAAAAAATTTGGTCCCGAAAATTGAGTTTCATCAGGTCAAACCATATCTTGATAGCGATTACCTCTTGATTAATTTTATCTCCGGTTTCGACATAGATCTGGATACTCTTAGAAAGATAAAAGCAAAGACTCACTCTCCAATCTTCATGGATGTACATTCTTTAATATTAGGAATTACAAAAAACGGTCAAAGATTTTTTAAAGTCCCGGATTTATGGAGAGAATATCTGAAAATGGCAGATATAGTTCAGATGAACTTCAAAGAGATGCAAATAATATCGGGCAGTTATTTGAAATCAGAAAATGATTTAAAGAGATTTGCTCGGGATATTTTAAATCTCGGACCCCGCATCTTACTGGTTACCTGTGGAAGGAAAGGTGCTTTGCTCTACTACAAAAAAAGTAAAAAAATAATCCGTTACCAGACATCTGCTTTAAAAGTGAGAGATTTTGTAGACCCAACGGGCTGCGGAGATGTTTTCTCCTCAGGTTTCCTTTTGGCTTATCTCAAAACCAATGATCCAGAACTTTCCTGTGAATATGCTAATTTCCTTGCAGGTATGAAAAGCAGATTTTCAGGGATAGAAAGGTTTCTAAGAAAAACACTGGATTATAAACCTTCAGGTTTATCGAATTTATTTTTTCCCAGTTGATTGAATTTAAAGCAGAAATTTTACACTCCAACTAAAGCTAATTTAGACAAAATCAATCCGAAAACTCAGAAAAAAGAGTTTAATTTGACTTGACAACCTGAAACAGGACTTATAGATTAAAGCGATTTTTTAGATTTAGTTCAAGCTCTGGTAAAGGAGGAAGTTTGAAAGAAGCAATTAAGGAGACTCTGGAGTTTCTGAGAAGAAAAAAGGTAGAGTATGCGGATATCAGACAAATCCACAGGGTTACCGAAAACATCGAGGTAAAAAACGGAAACATAGAAGGGATTTCCTGCGATGAAGATCAGGGTTTTGGTATACGCATAATCGCCAACGGAGCCTGGGGTTTTGCTTCCAGTTCCGTACTTTCACCGGCTGAGATGAAAAGGGTAGCTAACAAAGCTTTAGAGATAGCTAAAGCCAGCTCCATAATCAAAAAAGAATTAGCCAGGTTAAGTCCTACTGAAGTTTTTGAAGACCAGTATATTTCGAAATATGAGATCGACCCATTCAAGGTTCCGCTGGAGGAGAAAATTGAGCTTTTACTCAAAGCAACTGAACTGTTGCGGAAAAATGACAAGATCAAGGTGGCGGAGGGGAGCATGGATTTTCACAAAACCGAAAAGCTATTCGCCTCGACTGAGGGAGCTTTTATCCGCCAATCGATACTGGAAAGCGGGGC
>MEWM01000002.1:0-241 GCA_001775355.1 candidate division Zixibacteria bacterium RBG_16_43_9
TTAATCGCTATCCCAATCCAAAGCCAGAAGGACAGCCGATCTTCGTTAAAAGACAATGCATGCATTGTGATGAGCCGGCTTGCGCTTCAGCCTGCCTGGTAAAGGCTCTCAAAAAAACGCCAGAAGGACCAGTGACTTACGACAAGAGTGTATGTATAGGTTGTCGATACTGTATGACCGCTTGCCCTTTCTATGTCCCAGCTTATGAGTATGATGATCCATTTTCGCCCGAAATTAAAAA
>MEWM01000002.1:433-1250 GCA_001775355.1 candidate division Zixibacteria bacterium RBG_16_43_9
GTGCCTTTCGAGAAGATAGGGTTTCGGATGGACCTGGGCACTACTCCATATGCAGAACTTACTAAGGGATTCCTTGGGGCAGTTCCTTTGGTGCTTATCCTCTGGCCAGCTTTTCTGATTGGAGTTTATATGTTCACCAAACGTCGGCAAGGGATGATTGAGACTGAAGAGACAAACTTTGAGATAGAGGAGGATCAGCAATGACAGGATACATCCAGAAAAAATATATTTTTCGATCCTGGGTCATAGAAAAGTTATTTATAGGGAAGACAATAAAGGAATATTTGAAAGGGCTGATCACCCCCTTCAACCTGGTAGCTGCCCTCATCCTGCTTGTGGGGGTCCCGGTCAGTGTATATCGCTTCACCCAGGGGCTTGGCCCTTCAACCAACCTTTCTGACAACAACCCCTGGGGCCTCTGGATCGGTTTCGATGTTCTGTCCGGTGTGGCCCTGGCCGCTGGCGGCTTTGTTATGGGCACAGCAGTCTACCTGTTTGGTCTTAAGGAATATCATCCTACTGTTCGACCTGCAGTACTCACCGGCTTCCTCGGCTACTTCTTTGTCGTGGTTGGTCTATGCTTTGACCTCGGTCGTCCCTGGAGACTACCTTACCCTATGTTGGTATCTGTTGGCGTTACCTCAGTCCTGCTCTTGGTGGGGTGGCATGTAGCACTCTATCTTGCAACCCAATTCGTAGAGTTCTGTCCAGCCTTATTCGAATGGCTTGGCTTGAAGAATTTCCGCAAGTGGGCCGTTAGGCTGACAGTTGGAGCTACCATTTTCGGCGCTATCCTGTCCACTTTGCATCAGTCTGC
>MEWM01000002.1:1275-3606 GCA_001775355.1 candidate division Zixibacteria bacterium RBG_16_43_9
CCAGGAAAGCTCCATCCCCTCTGGTTTTCCTCGTTTCTTCCCGTGTTTTTTTTGATATCTGCATTATCGCCGGGATTTCCATAGTGATCTTCGAAAGCATGCTCTCTCATCGGGTCTTCGGGAATCGGGTCAACCATCAGGGCGTAGACTTTGACAAACTTACCCTCGGCCTTGGAAAAGCCGCAGCCATCGGCCTTTTCGCTTATTTTGCTTTGAAGTGGGTGGGCGTGGCTCACGATAACCGCTGGGACCTCCTGAACACACCCTTAGGTCATTGGTTTCTTGTCGAGGTCTTCATCTTTGTTCTCTTCCCCTGCCTTCTCTTCACCTGGGCCGTCCGAAAAAGTAATGCGGCTCTGGTTCGGTTCGCAAGCATTATCACCGTCATTGGCATCATAATCAACCGGATCAATGTGGCAATCGTGGGTTTGAACTGGAATATCGAAGACCGCTACTTCCCTCACTGGATGGAATTTGTTGTGACCATCACCATCATAACCGTTGGTTTGCTCACCTTCCGCTGGATTGTCAACCGGATGCCTGTCCTGTATGAACACCCGGAGTATAAGGAGGTAGATCAACAAGTCAGCGAAAAGGAAAGGGCAATAGCAGACCAATTCCTTTAAAACAGGCTGAAAAAAACCTTTCCTTTCTTCAAGAAAATCTTATATTTGATTTTAAGAGGATATTTCCGAGATCGGACTAGGGGAGAAAAGTAAAGTAATCTCTACGGGACTAAAATCGTTGATCGTGATTCTCTTAAGATTTTCCTGGGAAGACTAAGTAGTTCTCTGTATTATAGGATTGTTAAGTTCTAGAAAATATTTAAATCGAGGTTTTAGAGAATGAATCTTAGAGAAAAAGATAAATCAGTAAGTATCCTGGTAGTGGATGATGAGTTCAGCGTGAGAGATTCTCTGACCAAATGGTTCAGATCAGATGGGTATAAGGCGGAATCAGCTGCGGACGCAACTGAGGCTCTGAAAAAACTCCAGGCAGGTCATTGGGATATCGTTTTCCTGGACATAAAGATGCCTGGTATTGATGGGATGGAGCTTCAGCAGAGAATCAAAAATGTCAATCCTGAGATAGTCATCGTTATGCTGACCGGTTATGCCTCCATAGACACTGCCGTCAAATCGCTTAAAGAGGGGGCCTATGATTACCTGACCAAGCCGGTGGATCCGGATTATCTTTCTCATCTGATAGAGAAGATAATTCAGCAGAGACGCCTTTCAAGAGAGAACGTTTTACTCAAGGAGAAGATTCAAGAGCTTAACCTCACCAGTCAGATTATAGGCCAAAGCCCGGAGATGTTAAAAGTTTTCGAGCTAATGAGGTCTGTAGCAGCAACCGATACTCCAGTTTTGATAAAAGGCGAAAGCGGGACTGGGAAGGAACTTATAGCCCGGACTATCCATTCCCAGAGCACCAGGCGATTCTTCCCTTTCATCAACCTCAATTGTGGAGGCTTAGATGAAGGGCTTTTAGAAAGCGAGCTTTACGGACACGAAAAAGGAGCTCTGGCTGAGGCATTATATCCCCGCAAGGGTAAACTTGAGATGGCAGATGGAGGCACACTCTTTCTGGATGAACCAGCAGTCCTTTCGATTAAAGCCCAGACAGCCCTTCAGAGAGCTATCGAGACTAAGCAGTTTAGCCGGGTAGGCAGTCAGGAAATCATCAAGGTTGACTTCCGACTGATATCCGCCACCAGCAAAGACCTGGAGATTTTAGTGAAGGAAGGAACTTTCAGGAAAGATCTTTATTACCAGCTAAACGTTTTTTCCATCTCAGTTCCCCACTTAAGGCAGAGAGGTTCAGATATTCCTCTTCTGGCTAATTATTTCCTGAGCGATCTGACAAAAGGAATGAATAAACCGATAACCGGGTTCTCGGCTGAAGCTCTCAAGCTCATAGAAAAATATGACTGGCCTGGCAACGTGCAGGAGCTTAAAAATGCCATCGAAAGGGCGGTAGTAATTAGCCAAGGTCCGTTTATCAACTCATTAGAGCTGTCTCTTCCGATTGTGCCGGAGATTCCTCCGGACGAGTTTAGCCTGGAAGCTACAGAGAAAGCTCATATCCTGCGAGTGCTTGAGTGGATGAAATGGGATAAGGAAAAAACTGCCCGGGCTTTAAAAATAGATGGAGATACTCTCCAGAGTAAAATAGAAAAATATGGATTACGGAAATAAAAGTGCGTTTATATATACTACCTCTGGAATTTCCAGATAAAAACCTGCTGAATAGCCTTTCCTATGTTCTTGAGAATAGTTTCAAAATCCCGGTTGTCATATCGCCTAACTCCTTTTCACTGGAGGAGGGGAT
>MEWM01000002.1:3679-6466 GCA_001775355.1 candidate division Zixibacteria bacterium RBG_16_43_9
TGCAAGATTTTAGGAGTAACCTCAGTTGATCTTTTTGTCCCGGTTTTGACTTACGTTTTCGGTGAAGCCCAGTTAGATGGAAAGGCGGCAGTAGTTTCCATTTATCGGCTTAGAGATGAATTGTACGGCTTGCCCAAGAATCCAGAAAAACTAAAAGCTCGTCTGGGAAAAGAGGCGATTCACGAATTAGGGCATACCTTCGGACTGATACACTGCCAGGACCCCAGGTGTGTGATGTATACTTCCACCTATGCAGAAGAGATAGATTTCAAATCCAGAGAATTCTGCAGTAACTGTTCTTCTATTCTGGAGAAGAAAAAGGACGACCTGTTAAAAAAAGAGAACACGACTCAAGAGAGTTAGCTTGACTGGATCCTTTTGAATAAGACGCAAGGCTAAACAATCTGACGCAGATTTCAGTAATAGTCAATTTCCTTTTAACTGATTTATTTAAAAAGAGTTAATTTACTCCTCCTTTTTAAAATCGCAAGTTTTGCGGTTTGCATAATTCAGAAATAATATGTATTTCCATACCTTTGCATTCTCTTGCTTATCAAAGAGTTAACTTTTTAATAAAATTGATCCTCAGGAAAAACTTGGCAGAATTTTTGAATATATTATCTAAACTTCCACTGGTAGAGATAAAAAAATAAAGATTTTAGTTGCAATTACTTCTTACGGGTTGTATTTTGCATCAGTTTAGACCTTTAAGAACTGGAGGAAACCAATGTTTAAAAAAAGTGAATCGATTTTTTTAAGTTCAGTTTTTATATTTCTTTTGATTTTCGTTTCAGATTTATCTTTTACCTTAGCCCGAACCAGGGTTAGCGATCAGACTCCAGCATCTTCTTTTTCATTACAGAAGCCTTTAGCAGATGAAGCCTGCGTTCAACAGAGGACTCACCGGGTGGCAAAATACTGTTTCACCTTAACCAACTGGGGTTTTATTGGAAGCCAGACCAGGGGACTGCGGGAGACCCAGGGAGGTTGCTTTAATCCTAATCCTATTGAGGATATAGCTGCCCCTTCTTTTGAGTTCCCCTGTGGTTCAGACTTAGAATATCTCTTCCAGGGAGCCTTATGGGTGGGTGCGGTGGTGGAAGGGGAGCCTCTGGTAAGCGTAGGAGCAGATGGCTGGTTAGGGGTCTACGAGATGTTTCCGGATGCAGATCCTGATGGTTGTATAAAAGAAAAAACCATCCGCCTCTCTACCCCTAACTGTCCTAATCCGGACACAGCAGGGGCGATTTCGGAGCAGGATATAATAGCCGTTTATTCGGACACCGCCACTGCAGGGGTTAGTCCGGATGATTATGATAGAAGGCCTCATAGACCCATAGGTATTCAGATTGAGCAGAGAAGCTATAGCTGGAGTTACGATTATGCGGAGGATTTCGCTTTAATCGATTTCACCATAAAAAATATCGGGAAGAAAGACGTCAAAGGAATCTGGATGGGTCTTTACGTGGATGCAGATGTTAGTCATATGAGTATTGCTGGGGGTTATAAAGATGACATCACTGGTTATCGGGCAACCTATCCTTCCCCCTTGTGGGCGGACACAACTGAGTATCAGGATACTATCCAGATAGGCTGGATAGCGGATGATAATGGTGATTTAGGTTCGGGAGGGGTTGTTAGAGATAACAGTGTGCCCAGTGTGACGGGAGTAAGGGTTGTTCGAGCACCAACTAAAAACATCTCCTTTAACTACTGGATGTCAGAAGGGAACGATCCGGTTAATTTAGACTGGGGGCCTCAGAAGCAGGATAATTGGGATCTCTGGATTAAGAATTATGGAAGCTGGTGCGAAGGTGGTAAAGGCACACCCTGTGGAGACCGGGCGAAATATTTCACCATGTCCAATGGGGAACACGATTATGATCAGATTTTTGCCTGCACAGACGAATCGAACAGCGGCTGGCTGCCGCCTCCGGGTTTCTGCACCGATTTGGCAGACGGTTATGATACCAGGTATCTTTTCTCTTTTGGTCCAATCGATGTTCTTCATCCTGGTGATTCGACCAAGGTGACAGTAGGATATGTGGCAGGTGAGAACTTTCATTATAAGGTGAATTCGATAGACGTGAACAACCCGATGGCTTATTACCGGAATTTAGATTTCAGCGATTTTGCCACCAATGCGCTCTGGGCTGGCTGGGTATATGATAATCCTGGGGTGGATACAGACTCAGATGGCTATAGGGGAAGATGTTTTAAGGATCCTATAGGGGATACCTGCCTTTTCTATTACGAAGGTGACAGTATACTATGTGGCAGGTGAGAACTTTCATTATAAGGTGAATTCGATAGACGTGAACAACCCGATGGCTTATTACCGGAATTTAGATTTCAGCGATTTTGCCACCAATGCGCTCTGGGCTGGCTGGGTATATGATAATCCTGGGGTGGATACAGACTCAGATGGCTATAGGGGAAGATGTTTTAAGGATCCTATAGGGGATACCTGCCTTTTCTATTACGAAGGTGACAGTATACCCGATTTCAAGGGTCCTCCGCCACCCAATCCACCCAGGTTAGTCTTTGACAACGGTAAAGGGTATATAAAGGTGAAGTGGAATGGGAAATCGACAGAGGAGGGGGTAGACCCTTTTACCGGGGCACACGATTTCGAAGGGTACCATATATATATGAGCAATACCGGTATGCCTAATGATTGGACACTGTTATCCTCCTACGATCTTACAGATTACAAGATGTGGAAGCTAAGGCCCAGACTCCCTGCCGGGCATATAGTGGAATGGTTGGATGAGGGGTTAAAGCCAG
>MEWM01000003.1 GCA_001775355.1 candidate division Zixibacteria bacterium RBG_16_43_9
CCGGCAGTTCGACAGGCTCACTGCTCTGAGCGGAGCCGAAGAGGGGGTCGCCCTTGCAGAAAAGGCGCAGCTACCAAAAAAACGGGCGATATGACTTTTCGCTTCTCAACTTCCCTGACTAATTCCCTGAGCTTTCCCTTATCTTTGATAACGATTTCTTTTGAACTTGCTCCTAAAATCCCCTCTTTTTTGAACCGGCTCATCACCCGGATGGCTGTTTCCACGGTCGTTCCCACCGAGTCTGCCATGTCCTGCCGGGTAAGTTTAAGGTTGATCTTTATCCCACCCGGAAACGGCGTGCCGTGTTTTTCCGAAAGTCCTAACAGAAGCGCAGCCAGTCTTTTCTCCACTTTTCCAGAGATAAGCCCAATCATCATCTCATGGGCTTGCATCAGCTTTCTCCCCAGAAAACTTATGACTCCCTGGGCTAAGCCTTCCTGGGTTTTGAGCAGGGAAAGCAAATCTTTTTTTGATAAGCAATAGACTTTAGACTTTCCCTCAGCCCTGGCTGAAGCATACTGGATGTCAGAGAATATCGTTCCACCTCCGCAGATTTCACCTGGGGTCACGACTTCTAATACTATCTCTTTACCACCTGCTGAATGCTTCAGAACCTTCACCTTTCCGGATTTGATCACATACAAGTAAGAAGCAGGCTCACCTTCCCAGAACAAGTATTCCCCTTTTCTAAATTCCTTTTCGGAAAATTTCTGGCTAATCCCCAAAAGCTCATTTTCTGATAAATCTGAAAAAAAGGGAATCCTTCTGACTATTGCTAATTTTTTCAGCATATATAATTACCTCATTTCATATATTACGATATGTTTAACGATAATTTAACCTGGCTACGCATTATGTCAAGTGTAAAAAAATTGTAGGGGCATCCCGCCGCAGGCGGAACTGTGCCCTTACTCATATTCAGATTAAGGCAAATCATAAAAAAATCCCCGCCGAAGGTTTCCTCAGCGAGGATGGGGGGAAGAAGCAACAACAGGAGATAAAAAATATTTTTCTGTTTAACAAAAAACAAAATATACCATCAGAATATAAAAGCTATGACCGTCGTCATAAAAACGGGAATTTATTTTGAATTTTCCTCCTTAGCCTAAAATATCTGATTCGACTACAAATTGTAGGGGGAATTCATGAATTACTTCTACAAACCCTTGGTAGGTCTGACATCCTTGTGGTTAAGAGCCAGCCCGCTTAGCTCTCTGACTGTCAAAACAGACAGGAATGTCTGTTTTACCACTCATTGGGGGCTTATAAGTAGCGTCCCGCCTTATGCAGAACTAGAAAATAAAAACGTCCGGGATAAACCCGGACGCCACGAAGTATTCCCCTCTCCTTTTAGGAGAGGGTCAGGGTGAGGTCCAATTGGAACGGGAGAGTGGCACCCCCAAACCGTTGGGGGGGTGCGGTGCAGAAAGATCTACCACCAAACCTGCTTTCCATCCTCAATCGTAAAAATCCGCTCTTCTTCTTTATTGGAATCTTTCGGCACTAGCCAGTAAAGACATTCTGTTGGGACTTTTTCGAAAACCAGAGGCTTATCGCCCGCAACTGAACTTCCCAATTTCTGCCAGCCATCCTTCCAGTAAAAAAGCTCATATTCCTTTCCCTGTGTGAGGAATGTTTTCGCTATCCCATCAGTTGACGCTTCTTGTTTCCTGGCAATCGTGGAAGTTAGAGCTAACGACGTAGTTTTCTTCTCATCACCCTGAATCCCCTGGACACTACAGTCAGAAAGAAGAATAAACGGCTCGCCGTAAGGAGCGACCTTGCCATTCAGATATAAGGCCGGCAGGTAAGCGATGTCCTTCCCCATATCCGTGAAGACTGCACTTTTGTTCTCGATTCTACCCCAGTGAATAGGCTGCCACTCGCCATCGTTGAAGACGCAGAGGTATGCGATGTCCACCGAATCCGGAATTTCTTTATTGAAGTTGACCGTTACATTACAAACCTCTTCATAATCCCTGGTGACGTCTTTATAACTTTTACCCGCAAGCCAGCCCGGCATTTCCTTTTGCTTTTTCTCCTGAAAGGCAAGATTGTCTTTTTGCTTATCAAAAGTCTTACGATAGACCTTGGCAAGTTTGTTCCACAGATGATATTCTCCCGGATTTGCCTCAGCTCCCATAAAGGGAATCACTTTACCATCTGGAGTAACTATTGCATTCCAGGCATGATTGTTCCCGGCATTTGCCCAGAAAGGAGTATAGTCAGAGGTGACAGCGAGTCCATTCGCTCTCATAGCATAAATGGTCACGTTGGTCATATCCTCACATCTTCCCAGATGATTCTTGAGCATCTCAGAAAGCCCCTGGTCAGTCGGATGATAATAATAGCGCGGGTCAAATGTAAACCACGACTTGACATCATCATTGATCAGCTTTGCCGCCTGAATCGCATCTGAAGGATCTGTCATCTTTTTTTCGATATCTTTATACTTCTCCCAGAAAAATTCCCGCCAGTTCTCCAAAGGTTCATTGCTCCCGCGATAAGGAAGCACATATTCGCAAAGCTGTTCAAAAGATAAATTCTTAGCCCAGGGCTTTTCACGCCAGGCTTTGAAAGAATAATCGATCTGCTTGATCAGGAAATCTGCGGTGATGGTCTTTAAGTCATAAACAATCTCCTTCTTTTCGAAATCAAGTGAACCGTGGCGTTGCTCCAACGTATCCCATTCCGCCCTTAAGGTATTATAGTCTTTGTAATCAAGAACGTTAAAGCTGATCTCTTTTCCAGTGGTATCCTGAAGAGCATAAGTCACGTAGCTGTGCCCTTCCATATTGCCAATCAGAAAAAATGCAGCCTGCAGTTCAAGAGAATCCTTTGCAGAAGAATAATGCGACAGAACATCCTTCAGCTCCCCGCGATTACTTCCTGCAGAATCAAGAGCCGCCTTAACATCAGGAGGATAGGAAAGTTCTGCACTCGTCGCCCCAGTAAGGCCAGGCAAACAGCAAATAAGCGAAACCAAAACTATGATAAATTTATGTTTCATCTTCTCCTCTTTTCTAAAAACTAAGCACTGTTGGTACTCTATATATTTAAGAAAACGAACCTGCTTATAACATCATACTTCTAGAGCTAAAAAGTCAAGGAAAATTCGACATGCTAACTATAGTATGTAGACTTGCATAGATGAGATGTTTATAATAAAGTGCTTAGACTGGTGGGAAAGCATTAAAGTTATGGAAAAAAGCATTTTAGTGAAATTCGGAAGAAAGGTCCGCTTGGAGCGTCTCAAGAAAAACCTTTCGCAGGAAGACCTTGGTGCGAGGGCTGGTCTCCACAGGACATATATTGGTATGGTCGAAAGAGCTGAGAAAAACGTAACCCTCAGAAACATAGAGAAAATATGTAGAGCTCTGGATTTAAGAATCAGAGACTTCTTTAAAGATTTTTAGTATATGGACAAAGACTGGAAAGAAAAAGTTCAAGAATACTGCGAAAAATATAACATCCCTCTCGTTTATCTTGCAGAAACAATGTACGAACCGAAAGTAGTCCCCATGATTCGTGGAAAAGCTTTTGAATTTACCATCTTCATGCTTCTCCAGAAGGTACTCAATCAAGATGAGTGGGAAGTAACCAAACCAAGTATGAATGCTCAGACTGGTTTTCATGATATTGACGTACGGGTCACTCATAAGAAAACAAAAAAAGATATACTGATCGAGTGCAAATTGGCAAAAAAGGGTGGATATCAAAAATTCGCCGATGGGCACAGTGAAATAAGAGTAAAGTGTATGCGTAGTCGAACATTGGGAATTGCCAAGGTTAAAGAGCTAGCGCCTAAATGGGGTGTCAGCAAAAAAATGCTGACAATTCATAATGACCAATATTTGCCTGGTGACTTTGATATAGTCGTTTCTTCAATCGGGAACGCTTTTTATCGAACTCATAAAACAACTGGTATATTCGAATGGAACCCAACAAAGTCTGAGCAAGAGTTTTTATTAAAACTTAATCCTTCCAACAAGAATAACTTAAAAGATTTTTCATTCCGCAATATATATATTGCTAGAACTGAATCTCTTGCAGTTACGCATGATAGCGGAGTTGTTTGTACAAGAAGAAACTGTCAAAACAAAACAAATTGTGGTTTTGTTCCAAATTATCCAATTATTTACTTTGATGCGAAAACAAATAAACCAACCAATGGTTGGGTGCCAATAGAAGAATCCCTAAACATCTTTAAGGGTTTTGTGGGCAAATAATGGTAAGGGGAGTGATCCCTGTTTGACAGAATCATAGTTAACTATAAATAATTCCCTCCCTTTGTATCTTGTACCTTTGCGATCTGTCCCGTTCTTTTGATCATCTGTTCTGTTAAGTGTATAATTCCACTCTTTTTCGTGTAAACTATGTACCCATTTGTATAATTTTCTAATTTCAGGGCTGTTGTCATATGTCAACAAAAATTTTATTCTATTGTTATTTCTCTTTAAAACATCACAAAGTCTAAAATGATCTTCTTTTTTAAAAAAGTGTGTATAAAATTTGTCTTGGTCAGCGTTAAAGTAAGGCGGGTCAACAAAAAGGAAAGCTCCATCTTCTACGTTCTCTATGACTTCTTCGAAATCAAGTGCAGTAAGTTTAACATTTTGAAGTTTTACTGAAGTCCGCAGGATGTTCCGAGGCCAATTTTCTGGCCGCATACTATATTTATCACCGTATCCAAAATAGCAATTTTGCCTATTCATTATCCCCGAATAAGATGTTCGGTTCAAATAGAACCACCTCACAGCATAATCAAGCTCTGTCTCCGGTTTAAATATATTTTTGTAATAGCTATGCCTTTCTTTTGTAGCTTTTTCGCTCTTGAGCCTATCTATAAGTTTCTCTGGATAATCTCTTATCACCATAAGACAATTTATCAATTCATCATCTATATCATTTAGCCAATTCCTCTCGGCCTTTACCTTAGCAAAGAAAATAGAGGATCCACCAGCAAATGGTTCCACGTAGCAAGAGTGGTAGGGAACATGCTCCAGAATCAGCTTTCGTGCGTAGAATTTGCCACCTGCATATCTAAATGGCGAATTCATTTCTTGATCCATAACAATCCTCGTCGATTTAAGTATATACCGAACCAGGTGTATTGGCAAGTAAAATTTTTTTGGGCTTTGCTATACAAAATGACTTGAATTGTTTTCCAAGCTCAGCATAGGAATTGTACTTTATTCCTGGTTGTTCAGCCGCGTGTATCATTCTTTCCCAAAGAGGGGAAAAAACTGAATTATCCTTCAAACACCCTTTTAAAAACCTCAATCGTCTGATGGATATCCTCAGTATTCACATCCAGATGCGTTACCAGTCTCATTTTTCTTTTCCCAAAAGGAATACTAAGAATCCCATTTTCCTTTAACCTTCCAACTAACCACTCTGCATCTTTTTCTTTATCTTTAATCTCTAAAATCACCATATTGGTCTGCACTGTTTCCATATCGATATAAATCCCGGAAATCTTCGATAACCCTTCAGCCAAGAGCCGTGCATTCTTATGGTCCTCGGCCAGACGGTTGACATTATGCTCAATCGCATAAATCCCCGCAGCCGCGATAATCCCCACCTGCCTCATACCACCTCCGAACATCTTCCTGTTCTTGCGTGCCTTCTTGATGAACTCTGTACTCCCTGCAACAACTGAGCCAATTGGCGCTCCTAACCCCTTGGATAAGCACACGGAAACCGAATCAAAATAGCTGGCATACATATTCAGGGGAATCCCGGTGGCAACCGAGGCATTCCATAGCCTGGCACCATCCAGATGCATCTTCACGTTACATTTCCGAGCCACCTCATAGATTTTTTCTATCACTTCAAGAGAGTAAATCGTTCCTCCTGCACGGTTATGAGTATTTTCGATGACTACGAGGGCAGTTGGCGGATGATGAATATTGTCCGGTCTGATCTCTTCCAGAATCTGCTCAGCCTTCATAATCCCTTTTTCTCCTTTAATCGGATGAAGCTGAAGCCCGGACAAAGCCGCAGGTGCACCTACTTCATAATTGTAGATATGCGAGTTTACCTCTAAGATGACCTCATCCCCTGGATTAGTCAAAGACCTTAAGCAGACCTGGTTGCCCATAGTGCCAGAAGGAACGAAAAGTGCTTTCTGTTTTCCTAAAAGGAAAGCCACCATCTCCTCCAATTTTATAACAGTTGGGTCATCCCCGAAAACGTCATCCCCGACCTCAGCCTCGGCTATGGCTTTTCTCATCTCCTTAGAGGGACGGGTGACAGTATCGCTCCTTAAGTCTATGAATCTTCTTTGTTCCATCTTGCTCCTCCTGTTGCGTCCTCACTCCCGTGAGGATGGTCATATCACCCTTCCCTCAATGGGAGGGGAGAGGGAATTTGCTCGTTTTCTCCTTATAATGATTCCCGTTGCCACAGGAGTGGCAACGCTACAAGTTCTTTTTATCGGACTTGCCAAAAATCTACAGTTCTTAAACATCCCCCGTCCCGCATAAAGCTGGACGCTACGTGTTTTTTTCCTTTGAACTTTTGAACGATTGAACCATTAAACCTTCTTTTCTATGGAGGTCTAAAGACCTCCGCTACATTGTCTCAAGCGAGATACCTCGTCCCGCATAAAGTGGGACGCTACTTTTCTGGCGACCCTGAAGAGTCGCACTGTGTTTTTCTATGGTCTTGTCTTGCGGGGCTTGGAGCCCCGCCTACGCTGATCAGGTCAATATAATAATTTTCTTCAAAAAGAAAAACGTCATTCTTCGCTAATTAAAGAATGACGTTTTAGTAAATCCCAGACATGAAGAAAGCTCTTCACAATCTCGGTTCATTGGACGCAGATTCACTTTGAGCGGATTTGAGCCTGAAGGAAACCAGAAGGCTGACCGCTTTACCATCGGCTTTACCTTTTACTTTAGGCATCAGAACCTTCATCACCTTGCCTATGTCTTTTTCACCCTCTGCACCTGCTTCAGTTATTGCTTCCTCAACTAATTTCCCTAACTCCTCCGCATTAAGCTGTTCCGGTCCCATGGATCCAAATTCGGACATATATTCCAGGATAAGCTTCAGCTCATCTTCCTCCTGTTTTACTAAATCTTCCCTCCCACCTTTTCTGAACTGCTCGATCGAATCCCGGTGTTTTTTTGCGGCGGAGGTTAGAACTTCGAGCACTTCCTCGTCTGAAAGCTCTTTGCCCTTTTCGATCTCCTTGTAGCGAATGTCCGATTTCAGAAGACGGGTGAGACTCAACTTCAATTTCTCACCCGACTTCTGTGCCTGTCTCATATCCTGATCGATTCTTTCCTTGAGGGTCATTTTATGTCTTAGAATGATTCCTCGTAAAATCTGCGACGGCTTTTTCTCCGGGCTGCAGCCATTTTTCTTTTCCGCTTTTCAGACGGTTTCTCGAAATGCTGATGTTTTCTGATATCTGCTAAGATACCGGACCTTTCGCAGGATTTCGTAAAACGCCGCAGAGCTTTCTCGAAACTCTCATCCTCTCGGATTTTAACAACGGTCATCTCATCTCTAACCCCCTTTCAATTCTCCCGTTAAATGTTGGATTTGTGTTATCATAATTTCTTTTTAAACAACTATAATATAATAACTTACTAATCCTGTCAAGTAAAAATTTTAGAATCCACTATTTTTTTAACCCTTTGACAACAAATCGCTTAGCCAGGTCAATCTAAACTATTTGCCCACTCACACCCTCTCACGAACAGGTTCTCATTGGATTTCTGCAAGTATCCACTCAAAAAATACGAAAATAACAAAGATTTTTCTTGACAAACTCTTCAATAGGATGTAAAATGTTTACGAAGCCAAATAGATCTATTTGCTTTTTTTTTCTAAGGGCATTACTCTCTTCTGCTTAGACCATCTACCTTAGAGAATTCTGGGAGAAAGAGTAATATGGAGTCGGCACGGGAAAAAAGTGTCAAGGGGAATGGCTACTCTTGTGGCTCCTTATCTCCGAGTAGGTTCTTCTCCGGTGTAGCAGAGGATTTTTTCTATTCAGGAACAAGTGCCCTTTTCTTATTGGTAGCCAATCTATTCCCCGGTTACTGGTATTTCTCCTTTATTGCCCTTTTCCCTTTCTTGTGGAAAATCAACCGTGCCTCCCCTAAAGGGGCTTTTCGTTTGGGATTTCTGCTTGGCATTACCTTCTTTACATTCTGCAACTTAGATGCCTTTTTCTTAGCTCCGATCTCGACAATCTTTAAGATTTTAGGCGGCACCCTTCTGTTTGGCTTATGGGGCTGGGGAGTAGGACTTGCAAAGCAATTTTTTGGATTTAATCCTGTAATTGTATCCGGTTTATGGGTATTCTTTGAATTGGCACTAATAAAACTTGGTTACACCAGCGGATTACTTACTCATTCTACACCTACGACTCCTTTTGTTTTGAGACTGGCAACCTTATTCGGTTTCGGGATTATCTCTTTTATTGTAGTTCTTCTGAACTCTTTTTTAATCAAAGCCATTGAGTACGCCGCAAAGGTCTTCAAAACTCGCAAAATAGAGTTTTCAATATCGGAGCTGACATGGGATTTTGTAAAGAAATGCCATCTTTTCTCTCAAAGATTCTTTCTTGTTCCACAACTGCGGGGACCGCCTATAGGTTCCATCTTTTAAGAACTTAAGTGACATTTTTTCGTTTTTTAACAACAATTTTTTTATGGAGATGGAAAATGAAAAAAATTACAATCATTATATTAGGACTACTTCTTGCCCTGTCTATGTTTAATTCCCCCATCTGGGGACAAGAACAAACAGAAGGAATACCCTATCAGTTAGTAAATCTGATCGATAATAACCCGCATCCAGACACTTTTGATATAGCATTTAGTCCTGTAGTTGTAGGGTTACTGACGTACAAAGGTGAGAAAGAAGTTCTCAAAATACAAAATAACACTGACTCCACCTTTACGATTGAGAATTATGTCAGTCCTACTACACTTCTGCCTGACTTTATCATTTCCGGAAATCAATCCCATATCG
>MEWM01000004.1:0-325 GCA_001775355.1 candidate division Zixibacteria bacterium RBG_16_43_9
CGCCAATTGTTAGAGAAAACTCATCATACCATACTTCCAAATGAGATTTTCTTAACTCTTCTGCAAGCGGTCGGACAAAGCTATCCTTATCTTCGCTAGCATGACATATAAAGACATCATAAAGCATAATTTCCTTCAGTTTTGTAAAAGCCTATCGCAACTATTTATAATACCCCTTTCTGCCTCGTCGCCGCTTTTAATGTATTTGACAAAAGCATTGCCACGGTCATTGGGCCTACGCCACCCGGCACGGGGGTTATGGCTTTGGCTATTTCTTTTACCTCATCAAAATCCACATCCCCAACAATCCTGTAACCCTTTTCAC
>MEWM01000004.1:381-551 GCA_001775355.1 candidate division Zixibacteria bacterium RBG_16_43_9
ACCATATCTCTGGTTAAGAATTTCGGCTTTCCCATAGCGGCAACAATTATATCCGCCTGCCGGGTATATTTGGGAATATCTTTTGTTCCGGTGTGGCACAGAGTCACAGTCGAATTAGCACCTCTTGACTTGTGAGACAAAATGACAGAAAGCGGTCTGCCAACCAGACT
>MEWM01000004.1:561-801 GCA_001775355.1 candidate division Zixibacteria bacterium RBG_16_43_9
AAAATAACCACATGCTTACCTGCCGGGTCGTTCCCGCTTCGTAATAAAAGCTCCTGAATCCCATAAGGAGTGCAGGGCAAGAAAGTCGGCTTGCCAGCGAGCATCAGTCCTAAATTATAAGGATGAAACCCGTCCACGTCCTTTTCCGGCGAAATCGCCTTGATGATCTTCTCCTCGGAAATTTGCTCAGGCAGAGGAAGCTGGACTAAGATTCCGCTGATTTGTTCTTTATGATTCAGC
>MEWM01000004.1:825-5937 GCA_001775355.1 candidate division Zixibacteria bacterium RBG_16_43_9
GACTCCTTCATCTCTATGGGATATTTTAAGACCTCAGAATAAATCCCAGCCTCATCGCAGGCTTTTGCCTTGCTCCTCACGTAGATTTGAGACGCCGGGTTATCCCCAACCAAAACCGCAGCCAGGCCAGGCACTATCCCTTTGGCCTTGAGGTCTTGGACAGAGGCTTTGACCTCTGCTCTTATCTGTTCAGAAATCTTTTTACCATCAATTAATTCAGCGGACATCTTTAATCTCCCTCCATCTCATCATTTATGGGTGGCATATCGATTCTTATCCTTTCGATTTTTAAAGCTTTTCCCGTATTCTGGTCGAGCTCCACTGAGACCGCACAGAACTTGATGTCGTCTTTCGCTATCCTGAACCTGTTTGGAATCTGGGTCAAAAACCGGGTAACCGCATCTTCTTTTATAATCCCTATGACCGAGTTATGTCCACCAGTCATACCGACGTCTGTTATAAATGCAGTCCCTCCCGGCAGGATAGTCTCATCCACAGTCTGAACGTGAGTATGAGTGCCGATGACCGCAGACACCCTTCCGGCAAGATACCAGCCCAGAGCCATCTTCTCAGAGGTGGCTTCAGCGTGCACGTCGACTATGATCAGGTTGGTCTCTGGTTTGAGTTTTTCGATCTCCTGGTCAGCAATGCGGAAAGGGCAGTCGATCTCTTTCATATAAACCCTTCCCTGGATATTCAAAACCCCGATCTTGGTGCCATCTTTCAATTGATAGACTACTGACCCTTTTCCCGGATCTCCTGCTGGATAATTAGCCGGGCGTAAGATGTTCGGCTCTTTGTTCAGGTATTCATAGATCTCCTTGCGGTCCCAGATATGGTTTCCAGAGGTAAGGACGTTCACCCCATAGCTGTAAACCTTGGACGCGATCTCCTTGGTCAGCCCGAACCCGCCTGCGGCATTCTCCACGTTAGCTATCACGAAATCTATCTGGTTTATTTTTTTCAAATCAGGCAACATCTGCGAGACAGCCCACCTGCCTGGCTTTCCCATCAAATCACCTATTAAAAGTACTTTCAAAATATCTCCTTGTTCAAATGTAGCGATTTATACGTCTTTGCGAGCGATTCCGCCGAGGCGGGAGAGCGAAGCAATCCGTTTGACAGTCCGCTTAAGTAATTATTTTCTCCTCCGCCCTGTAATAAAAAATTCTTCTCATCATTTTAAGCAAAATGAAAAATTAAGCAAGGGAAAAATTGAGATTAACTAAAAAATGTCATTGCGAGTGACCCCGCCAGGGGCGGGGGAACGAAGCAATCCGTGACCTTAGGAGATTGCTTCGTCGTCCAAATGGACTCCTCGCAATGACGACATGGTGCGACGGCGGGTGGCACCCTCAAACTTGTTTGAGGGTGATAGGGTAATCCCAAATAGAAAGGGCAGACACGCAGGTCTGCCCCTACGAAAAAAGGGGTGGAGACAAGCTCCACCCCTACGCGGTTCTTAACCTTGAACCTTTGAACTTTTTTAGTTATTCGTCATTCGAAATCCGTCATCCGTTATTTGTTTTTATTTCGCATACTCTACTGCTCGTGTCTCTCTTATGACCGTTACTTTCACCTGTCCGGGATATTCCATCTCTGCTTCGATTTTCTTGGCAATCTCCTGAGCTAAATTGGCGGCTGAGTTATCGTCTATCTGCTCATGCTCCACGATTATCCTTACCTCTCTGCCAGCCTGGATAGCGTAAGCCTTAGCAACACCCTTAAAGGAGTCAGCTAATTCCTCTAACTTCTCCAGTCTCTTTATATACCCCTCTAAGGTTTCACGACGAGCACCTGGACGAGCTCCTGAAATGGCATCTGCAGATTGAACTAAAATCGAATAGGGTGATTCCATCGGCACGTCCTCATGATGCGAAAGTATGGCATTTAAAACAAAAGGATGCTCACCATATTTCTGGGCGATATTATATCCTATCTGGGAATGAGTTCCTTCTGTCTCCTTGTCCACTGCTTTGCCGATGTCATGCAAAAGTCCAGCCCTTTTGGCTAGATTTGCATCTAAATCCAGTTCAGCCGCCATCAACCCGGCTATAAATGCCACTTCCCTTGAATGCTGAAGAACGTTCTGGCCATAGCTGGTCCGGTATTGAAGTTTTCCCAAGATTTTGATAAGCTCAGGATGAAGCCCGTGAATCCCCACGTCAAAACAGGCTTGCTCACCGGTTTCTTTGATGATTACATCCATCTCCTTCTGGGCTTTAGCCACTATCTCCTCTATCCGCGCCGGATGAATTCTGCCGTCTAAGATGAGTTTCTCCAGTGCCATCCTGGCGATCTCTCTGCGGATCGGGTCAAAACCGGAGAGTATGACCGCCTCAGGAGTATCGTCTACTATGACATCTATACCAGTTGCGGTCTCAAAAGACCTGATGTTTCTTCCCTCTCTTCCGATAATCCTGCCCTTCATCTCCTCATTCGGAAGACTTACCACTGAAACTGTGGACTCCACAGTATGGTCAGCCGCACATCTCTGAATAGCAGAGATGATGATGTTTTTCGCCTCTTTTTCCGCAGTCTCTTCAGCTTTCTCTTTGATTTCCTTTATAAGTTGAGCTGCTTCCTGCCGGGCTTGATTCTCTAAGTTCGCCATCAATATCTTTTTGGCTTCCTCAGAGGTCATCTGGGCAATCCTCTCCAGTTGCCGGTTCTGATCAGAAATTAACCGGTTTAACTCCTCATCTCTGGTTTTTATCGCCTTCTCCCTGGCAAAAAGGATTTTTTCCTTATTCTGTATGTCCCGGTCTTTTTTATTAAGTATGTCTACCTTACGGTCGAGATTGACCTCCCTTTCCTGAAGCCTTTTCTCGACTTTTTGATATTCCATCCTCTTGTTAGCAAGTTCCCTCTCGAAATTAACCTTGGTCTTATACCATTCATCCTTTGCCTCTAAGATCGCTTCTTTCTTCTTGAATTCAGCTTCTTTTTCCGCCTCCAGGACAATTTTCTTTGCCAGCTCTTCAGCTTTAGCCAGCTTAGCCTCACCAATCCGTCGGCTTATGAACCAGCCCATAAAAAATACCAGTATCGCAACCGCTACTCCAGCAACAACCAGCATGATATTCATCTTCTCCTCCTTCTATAGCAAAAAACCCACTTTACTGAAAACCTCCTCCCCGCTAGGGGAAAAAGCCTCAAGTTAAGTGGGTTTGAATCTGATTTAAAAACTATTCTTGTATCAGCTTAGCGTCTAACCACTCTATCAGAGACTGGGTCTTTTCCTCAACCTCTGATAGTTTCTTCTCCTTATCTTCCCGTTCCTTAAAAAGCTCATCTGCAATATGTAAGGCGGCTAAAACAGCAAGCTGACTATGGATACGGGCAGGCATTTTTTCAGCTACCTCCTTCATCTTCCGGTCAACGTATTCAGCTATCTGCTTAACATACGCTGCATCTGCTTCCGACCTTATAGGATATTCCTGACCGTAAATATTCACTTTAATACTTTGTTTCTTATCCTCTTGGAGTTCTTGCGACATCTTAAGTTATTTAAAGATTCTTTCTTTTTCCACTTAACTTGATTTATATTAAGTTTGTACCTAAAAATTATAAAGTATTAATTTAAACTTGTCAAGTAAAAAATTTATTTAATACTCTCTAATCGAGCCAAGAGGTTGTCTATCTTCCTCTTAACTTTCTCCTCCTTATTCTTTATACTCTCCTCCCTTACTTTTATTTGAGCTTTAAGCTGGTTATTTTCCTGAGCCAGACTTTTGTTTTTCCCCTCAATCTCAAAGAACTTAGACGACAGGTTGTTATAGGAATTAGTTACCTGTTCATTCTCTTCTTTTAATTTATCGACTTGTTCCAGAACCTGATTAATTTTCTGCTCTAACTTCTCAAAGCTCTCCCATTGCATAGAAAACCTCCTTTTTTACTCCCTGAGCTCGGCTCCGAAACCTGTTTTAAGCCCCTCTATTATTCTTTTGTGCACCTCTTCGACCTCCTCGTCCGTAAGGGTCTTTTCCTCAGAACGGTACCAGATAGCATAGGCTAAACTCTTTTTACCCTTAGGCACCTGTGAACCCCTGTAAAGGTCAAAAAGGTAGACTTTCTCCACCATCTTTCCCCCCATATCTATTATCGCCTTTTCCAGGTCTGCGCATAACTTATCTTCATCCACCAGCATGGAGATATCCCTTTCCACTCTGGGGAATTTGGGAAGAGGGGTATAAAAGCCTGCTGGAGGAATTAGTTCGGAAAGCGCTTGAAAATCTATATCCGCCAGGAAAATCTCCTGCTCAAGGTCGAAAAGTTTCAACATTTCTTTTGATACCTTCCCCAGACTTCCCAAAACCCTTTCCTGGCTATGAAGTTTAAAACTCATCCCCTCAGAGAAAAGATTCGACACTTTAGGCGAAAAGTTGAATCTTTCTATTCTCAACCCGCGAAGGAGATCTTCCAGAACCCCTTTCAGGTCATAAAAATCCACTTGTTTTTCTTCCTCTCCCCAGAAAACTGGGGTTTTTCTTCCGCAAAGGGCAATCTCCAACTTAAGCCTCTCCTCTGGCTGTTTTTTCTCAGTCGACCGGAAGACTTTTCCTAATTCAAAAATCCTCAGGTCCTTTTCTTTCCTGTTCAGATTCCAGGAGATTATCGAAAGTAAGTTATAGCTTAACGACGTTGTCAAAACGGAAAGCTCCTCATTTAAGGGATTGAGGACTCTCACCGCTTCTTTAGAAGGATTTATCCTGGACATCTTCACCGGATCAACCAAGTTGTTGGAGATGACCTCGAACAGACCTCTGCCTGTTAAGAAGCTCTTTATTTTTCTTATCCGCCTTTCTTCTTCAGAAATCGCGGTAAAAAGCTCCCCTCCAGCCCTGAAACTGCTTTCAATTTTATCATAGCCATAAATCCGGGCAACCTCCTCGATCAAATCTATTTCCCTGGTCAAATCCGGTCTGAAAGTCGGTACCTCTACTAATAAGCTCGAAGAACTTTTCTCGCTGATCTTTAATTCAAGATTACCGAGGATATTCTCAATTTCCTTTTCGCCTATGCCTATTCCCAGGACCTTTGAGCATCTTTCAGGTCTGAAAGGTATCTTGACAGGATATAGAGGCTTCGGATAGCTGTCCACAACCCCTT
>MEWM01000004.1:5947-6223 GCA_001775355.1 candidate division Zixibacteria bacterium RBG_16_43_9
ATTCTGCATCAAATATGAAGCCCGGTCAGCTGCTCTAATTATGACATTCGGATCCGCCCCTCTCTCGAACCTGTACGAAGCTTCGGTAATAAGCCCTAAGGAAATCCTTCCCCTGCGAATGACCCTGGGATCGAAATAGGCGCTTTCCAGAAGAACATCCTTAGTCTTTTCCGTGACTTCGCTCTCCATCCCGCCCATAATTCCGGCAATAGCCACAGACTTGCTTCCATCGGTTATGAGAAGAACCTCAGGATTTAAAGTTCTCTCTACTCCGTC
>MEWM01000004.1:6282-10933 GCA_001775355.1 candidate division Zixibacteria bacterium RBG_16_43_9
CCCGGAGACTGCGGAAAGAAGATTGTAATCAAAAGCATGCAGCGGATGCCCGGTTTCGAGCAAAACATAATTGGTCGCATCTACCACGTTATTGATCGCTCTCATTCCGCAGCATTCTAATCTTCTTCTAAGCCAGAGAGGAGATTTAACGATTTTAACGTTTTTTATTACCCTGGCAGCATATCGCGGACAACCTGAGGGGTCGTCGATTACAACCTCGATCCATTGTGACGCAAGCTCCTCTATTTCTTTCAGTTGAAATTCAGGTTTTTTGAGCTTACCCCCGGAGAGTGCGGACACATCCCTGGCTATTCCAATCATAGATAAAGCATCCGGACGATTTGGAGTAATATCTATATCCAGAACGAAATCCTCTAAATCTAAAACAGTGCTTAAAGGTTCACCGATTTTCATATCCGGCTCTAAAATCATTATCCCCTCTGATTCCTCACCAATTCCCAGTTCTTTTTCAGAGCAGAGCATCCCGGAAGACTCAATCCCTTTTAAAATCGCCTTTTCAATCTGCAAACCTGCAGGAAGTTTTGCCCCGATTAAAGCCAAAGGAATTTTCATCCCTGCTTTTACGTTTTTTGCCCCGCATATTACCTGCAAAACCTCTCTTCCAGCATCAACCTGACAGACGGAAAGCCTTTCTGCATCCGGATGTTTTTCAATCTCTTTGATCTGCCCCACAATAACTTTATCGAGACTCGTGCCCCAGGGCTCGATTGACTCAACCTCCAGACCGGCAAAAGTCAGCTTATCCGCCAGCTCTTCGGCTGACCAGTTGAAATCTACCAACTCCTTAAGCCACTTATAACTTACTCTCATCTGATTTCAAGCTTACTTTTATAAGGATTATAATTTAATGAAACAACAGCCTCTGAAAAAAAACCGTTTCAGAACTGTCTTAAGAATCTCAGGTCATTCTCATAGAACAGTCGGATATCGTCGATCCGGTATTTTAGCATGGCAATCCGATCCACTCCCAGCCCGAAGGCATAGCCGGTATATTTCTCTGGATCATAACCCACAGCTTTGAAGACCTCCGGATCGATCATCCCAGCTCCCAAAATCTCCAGCCAGCCTCTATATTTACAGACACTGCATCCTTTTCCCTTACAGATAATGCACCTGATGTCCACCTCAGCCGAAGGCTCGGTAAAAGGGAAGAAACTTGCCCGAAATCTTAGTTCCACCTCTTTACCGAAAAACTCCTTTACGAAGGCAACCAGAACCCCTTTTAGATCAGCGAAGGTCACACCCTCATCCACATAGAAACCTTCCACCTGATAAAAAAGGCAGTAGCTCCTGGCATTGATTGCTTCATGTCGGTAAACTCTTCCTGGAGCAAGGATTTTGACTGGCGGATTTTTTTTCTCAAAAACCCGAACCTGAACTGGCGAGGTATGGGTGCGGAGAATCAAATCATTTGCCAGATAAAAAGTGTCCTGCATATCCCTGGCTGGGTGGTCCTGGGGAAAATTCAGGGAGTCGAAGTTATAATAATTGGTTTCTATGTCCGGACCCTGTGCCACCTCAAAACCCATCCCGTAGAATATCTCTATTATCCGGTCCAGGACTTGCGTGAGTGGATGATGTTTTCCTTCCCAGCTTCTGTGCCCGGGGAGCGTGAAATCAAAAAACTCCTCTGGAGTTTTCTGCCCCTTTTCCTTAAATGCCAGGAGTCTTGACTGCAGAAGCTCATCCAACTTTTTCTTGAGAGAATTTGCGCTTTCGCCTGCCTTGGGTTTTTCCTCTGCAGGTAGCTCCTTTAGCTCCCTGAGCAAAAGAGAGAACTTGCCTTTTCGGCTGAGATATTCAGCTTTAAGCTCTTCAAGTTCTCCCAGAGTTGAGGACAATTCTAATCTATCGATTACCGCCTTTTCGAGCTCCTCTAATCTTTCTGAAAAAGTCATCCTAAATTAATTTAGAGTTTATGACACACCTGTATTTGATTTGGCGAGTTTTACCAGGCTTTCAAAAGTGTTGAGGTCTTTAACTGCTATCTCCGAAAGCATTTTCCGGTCAAGCATCACTCCAGCTTTTTTCAAACCTGAGATAAAAGCCGCATAGGTTAAGCCGAATAGTCTGGCTGCCGCATTTATCCTGGTGATCCAGAGTTTGCGAAAATCCCTCTTTTTGTTTCTCCGGTCCCGGTAAGCATAGACCCGTGCTCTGACAACCGTCTCCTTCGCAGTGCGGAGCAGCTTTCTGCGGCCTCCGTAATAACCCTTGGCTGCTTTAAGTATCTTCTTTTTTCTTCTTCTGGTGGCGACCCTGTGGGTAGCTCTGGGCATTTCTCCTCCTTTTTATCCTATTCTCAAGCATACTGACCTTTTCAGGCAGTTATAAGTTTCTTTATCCTCGAATGATCTCCCTTGCTGACCAGGACCCTTTTTCTTAATTTTCTCTTCCGTTTAGTGGTCTTGCTGCTGAGGATATGGCGCCTGAAGGCTTTGTTCCTTTTGATCTTGCCCGTGCCAGTAAATTTGAACCTCTTTCTGGCGCTTCTGGATGATTTGATTTTTGGCATTTTAAATGTCTCTTTTTTATAGTTTATCCTTTGGGCATGAAAGTCAGTGAAAGATTTCTGCCTTCCATCTTGGCTTTCTGCTCGATTATTCCCAGGTCCTTCAAGTCCTCCTCAAGCCTCTGGATGATCTTATGACCTAATTCCTGATGGGCCATCTCCCTGCCGCGAAACTCCACAAATACTTTTACCTTGTTCCCTTCTTCTAAAAACTCCTGGATGTGCTTGAGCTTGAACTGGTAGTCGTGTTCCTCGATCTTGGGTCTCAGCCTCATCTCCTTCATCTGGATGATATGCTGTTTTTTCTTGGCACTTTTTGCCTTCTTGTTTAACTCGTATTTATATTTTCCATAATCCATAATCTTGCACACCGGCGGCTTGGCAGTGGGTGAGATCTCTACCAGGTCAAATCCTTTTTCTAAAGCCATCCTTAATGCTTCGCGGGTGGGAACTATCCCTATCTGCTCGCCGGTGGTATCGATCAACCTGACCTGAGGGACCCTTATCCTTTCGTTAATCCTGATATATTTATCTGCTATATTTCTCACCTCCTTTGCGGTTTTTATTGTTTAGAGATAATCTCCTGTTCGATTCTTACCATTATATCTTCTAAGCTGAATTCTCCCAGGTCTCCGGATCCATGTCTGCGTACGGAGACGGTTCTTTTTCCCGCTTCCTTTTTACCCAGAATAAACATATAAGGAATTTTCTCTACCTCTGCCTCCCTGATCTTATAATTTATCTTCTCATTTCTATCATCCAACTTTACCCTTAACCCTTTCTGAACTAAACTCTCCTTTATCGCCTGAGCATAGGTATGTTGATCTTCTGTTATCGGCAGAAGGGCTATTTGAACCGGCGAAAGCCACAAAGGAAATGCACCGGCATAGTGCTCGATCAGAAGTCCGAAAAAACGCTCCAGCGATCCTAAAAGTGCCCGGTGAATCATTATGGGCCTTTGAAAGGCTCCATCTTTTCCCACGAAATGCAAATCAAACCTCTCAGGCAGGTTGAAATCAAACTGCAGGGTAGTGCATTGCCAGGCTCTGCCTAAAAGGTCTTTCACCTTTAAGTCGATTTTCGGACCGTAAAAAGCACCACCCCCCTCATCCACTTTAAAGGGTAAATTATGTTTAATCAGGGCTTGCTTCAAAGCTTCAGTAGCTTTCTCCCAGGTGGCAGGATCTCCAATATATTTTCCCGGACGGGTAGCTAAGTACACCTCATACTCTTGAAAACCGAAAGACCTGAGGAAAAACAGGGTGAAATCCAGCAGTTTAATGATCTCTTCCTCTAACTGCTCCAATTGACAGAATATATGTGCATCATCCTGAGTAAATCCTCTAACCCTTAAAAGCCCGTGCAGGACCCCGGAGCGCTCGTATCTGTAAACCGTGCCCAACTCTGCCCATTTAATGGGAAGCTCCTTATAGCTCCTTAACTTCGATTTATATACCAGTATATGAAAAGGGCAGTTCATCGGCTTGATCTCATACTCCTCCTCCTCGATCTTCATTGGAGAGTACATATATTCGGTGTAGAAATCTGTATGACCGCTCTTTTTCCAGAGGTCCAATTTTGCTATATGGGGCGTATTCAGAAGCTCATAACCTGCCTTATAATGTTCCTTTACCCAGAAATCCTCAATCAGTCTGCGAATCAGGGCACCTTTAGGATGCCAGAAAACCAGTCCGCCTCCCGCTTCATCGTAAATGTCAAAAAGGTCTAACTCCCGCCCTAATTTCCTGTGATCTCTTTTCTTTGCTTCTTCCAGTTTTTTGAGAAAATCGTCTAACTCCTGCTGGCTGGGAAAAGAGATTCCATAAATCCTTTGAAGCATCGGATTTTTTTCATTCCCTCGCCAGTAAGCACCCGCCACTTGCAACAGCTTAAAAGCCTTCACCTTTCCGGCTGAGAAAAGGTGAGGACCGCGGCAGAGGTCCACAAAATCGCCTTGCTTGTAGATACTGACTTTTTCACTGTCAAACTCAGCAATCAACTCTAATTTATATTTTTCACCTTTTTCTCTAAAAAGATTTGAAGCCTCGTATTTAGAGAGTTCTTCTCTTTCAAAGGGAAGGTCTTCCTTGATAATCTCAGCCATTCTTTTTTCGATTT
>MEWM01000004.1:11074-13057 GCA_001775355.1 candidate division Zixibacteria bacterium RBG_16_43_9
AGTATGCAGTTCTGCCCTCTGGATCCTCAAAGGTCAAAAGCTTCACCCCATACTTCGGTTCTGAGACAACAACAGCAGACAAGTCTTTCAGCTCACCATTGAGCCTGGCTATCAGATAGTTATCCGGGTTTTCCTTGCATTCGGCGCGAGCCGACCACTCCACAAAATCATCCCATTTAGGATTTTTCTTCATTTGCTCCATCCAGAAAGCTTATAAAAAATTACCCCAGCTCAGGGGTTCAGTTCTCCCTTAAATCCTATCTTGCTACGAACTATGAACCATTAACCGTTTTTTCCTGGTGGGCGATACTGGGATCGAACCAGTGACCTCTTGCATGTCAAGCAAGCACTCTAACCATCTGAGCTAATCGCCCGATAATACAGTTTATAGTTTTAGAGTTTAGGAGTTCAAAAGTGTCGACCTCTTAAACTCTTCAACCCTTTATCCCTTTATCCCTTTATCCCTTCAACCTTTATCTTTGATTTATCTGAAATTCAGCAAAACAACTCAAAATATTTCACGGCAAGTTAATATAAATTTATGCTCATCTCCTGTCAAGTGAAAATAAACTTACTTATCTTATATCGGAATAATCGAAATCTGTTTGAATCTTTCGCTAACCCGTGAGAATTTATATTTAACCTAATAGTTTTATCCTGCCTTACATCTGAAAAAAGATTATAACCGGATTTGGACTTAATTGCCTGAAAAAAGCGACGCTTAACTGTATGGGGAGAAAAAGTCAGAATAGCGAATTTATTGACTCAGCTTTGTGCTTCAGAAAGCCTTAAAAAGACCTCAGATTTCTGAAACTCATTTTTTAGTTGAGAAAGGTAATCGAGGATTTTTGTTTTTTCCAGTCCGAGTATTGTCCAGCAATCCTCATCTGTCGGGCTAAGACTGCTGTATTTCGGATCCTCATTAAGTAGATTGGCTAAATAATCCGCCAGATGAATTATCATCACTGATTCCTTGTGAGATGAAGCTTGCTTGGGCAGATGGTGAAATCGAACTACTTGATAAAGCACCCCTGAAAGATGACTTTTAGCGATGAATTTAGCACCTATCTCTGCATGATCTATCTCTGTAAGATTTGAGCTTTTTTTTGCTTTCTCCGGAACCTGCACATTATTCTCTAAATGATTCTTCTGATTGTTAGCTGAGGTCTGCTGAGAGGAAAAAATAACTAGTTTACCCAGATCATGTAAAAGACCCAGAGTGAACAGAATATCTAACTTCAAAGGTTTATGCGGATAAAGATAGCGTCCGATCATTCTGGAAGCACAGGCACAGGCTAAAGAATGACGAAATAAAACCTCCTGGTATTCCGGTTCAATGGAGGTCACGTAAGTGGACAAGACCAGAGTTTTGATTTCCTCTCTACTCAGAACGGACAAAGCCTGCTTAACACTGATCGGGTTTTCTCCTTTTTGACTCTCAGAACGATTAACCAGTCTTAAAGTTTTAAATGATAATGCCGGATCTTCTGAAATAAGCGAAACGATCTCGTATATAGAGCTATAAGGATCAGTGATCAAATGAATGATTTCCTGGAAAACCAGATTAGGAGTGGGCAGGTTCTCCTCAGTTTTGTCAAAAGCAGATTGGCCTTCCTTTTGTGTAGAAAAGGATTCTTTCATCTTTTGAATTGTCTAAGGGGGCTTTAAATAAAAAAGGGGCGAGCTTGCTAAATCAAAATATCCAGAATTTTATCGGCAACTTTAGAATAAACCTCGATCCGGGAATAATATCCCTGAGCTAACTTCTTTTTTACCTCTATAATCTTTTCCTGACGAACATCAGCAGTAGAAGAGATAATTCTATTCTTATCAGGCGTTGTCAGTTCCTGGAGAGTCGATTTCTTTAAGTTATCAATCTTTTTACCCTGAATTTCCTGCCTGGAATAAACGGAGTTTAGAAGATTTATCCTGGGTGAATTGACTTTGAATCCGGTTTGAGCATAAACCTGATTTATATCTGAT
>MEWM01000004.1:13115-13806 GCA_001775355.1 candidate division Zixibacteria bacterium RBG_16_43_9
CAACTTTTGAGCTTGAGATATCTTTAACTCTGTTCGAAGCGATCTTGAAATTCAGGCCAACTTTTTGGATTTTCATCTTCTTTTACCTCTATTATGATTATCGTCTTTAATCTTTAAAACTTAAATTTAATTTCCCCACGAATGGTAGGGGCGTATTGCTATACGCCCTTAAAATATCACAAGGAACTGTTTTTGCTTATAGAATAGATGGTAGCCGCAGACTTTAGTCTGCGAATGATTCATCCACAACCACTTATACGCCCACGTGGGCGACTACCTTCTACAGCAGCTGCACTGTAAAATTTGAGTCTCTCGTTATTCTTTATTCCAAGAATTTTTACGGTTTTTTTTAAACTTTTTTTTCTCTAATTCACAGAAGATAGAATGTTGAATCTTATAATCGCTCTTTTTCAGCACGACCTGTTTCCCTAACTTTTTCGCTGGATTAATTATAATAGGAGCTAAGAGGTTAAGTGAGGATTGTTTTAGTTTACCGGACGGAGTAACCGTAACGTAGATTTCAGCTTTTTTCAAATCCAGAATCTCTATATCCTCGAGCTCCTTCTTCGGTATCTCTGGTTTATAATCCCTGAGAAAAATGAGAGGGTCAATTAAAAGAATGGCCAAGTCTGGTTTCTCCACAGACTGCAGCCATAAAAAGGGATTGAACTCTTTCAGCTTCAGAAAAACG
>MEWM01000005.1:0-257 GCA_001775355.1 candidate division Zixibacteria bacterium RBG_16_43_9
TTCTGCTATTTCTTTCTTGAAAATGATTTCCACCGCGCCTTTGGGACCCATCACCGCAATTTCAGCAGTAGGCCAGCCATAATTGATATCCCCTCTTATGTGCTTGGAGTTCATAACATCATAAGCCCCTCCGTAAGCTTTGCGAGTGATAACAGTCAATCTCGGCACAGTTGCCTCGCTGAAAGCATACAGAAGTTTTGCACCGTGCTTGATGATTCCTCCAAACTCCTGAGCAGTCCCCGGTAAAAACCCGGGCA
>MEWM01000005.1:270-3921 GCA_001775355.1 candidate division Zixibacteria bacterium RBG_16_43_9
CACTAGTGGAATGTTGAAAGCATCGCAGAATCTTACGAACCTTGCACCTTTGATGGCTGAGTCTATATCCAGAACCCCAGCTAATACCGCAGGCTGGTTGGCTATGATGCCGACAGATTTACCACCTAAGCGTGCAAAACCCACTACTATATTCTGGGCATAATCTTTATGAACTTCAAGAAAATCTCCATCATCCACCACTCTTTTTATGATATCCTTTATATCATAAGGTTTAGTCGGCTCCTCTGGAACGATGAAATTCAACTCCTCGTCCATCCGGTCAATCGGGTCAGTACATTCCTTATCCGGAGGGTCTTCCATATTGTTAAGCGGGATAAAGCTGAAAAGCTTCCTGGTCTGGAGGAGCGTTTCGGCCTCGTTTTCACAGGCAAAATGAGACACTCCGCTCCTGGTAGAGTGAACAAGAGCACCACCTAACTCGTCATAGCTCACCTCTTCGTGCGTGACTGTCTTCACGACAGAAGGGCCGGTGACGAACATATAACTTGTCCCCTTTACCATCAGGATGAAATCGGTAATCGCAGGAGAATAGACCGCACCTCCAGCACAGGGACCTAAGATCACCGAAATCTGTGGGATGACTCCTGAGGCTAAAGTGTTTCTCAAAAAAATATTGGCATAAGCGCCTAAACTCACTACTCCTTCCTGAATCCTGGCACCACCTGAGTCGTTCAAGCCTATCACCGGTGCACCTACTTTCATTGCCAGGTCCATTATCTTGCAGATTTTCTCTGAATGGGCTTCAGACAAAGACCCGCCGAAGGTAGTAAAATCCTGAGAGAAAACGAAAACCAGCCTGCCCTCGATAGTCCCGTATCCGGTTACCACCGCATCCCCGAAAATCCTCTGTTTATCCAAACCAAAATCCCGGCAGCGGTGCATAACGAACATATCGAATTCCTCAAAGCTTCCCTCATCCAAGAGAATGTCCAGCCTTTCACGGGCTGTGAGTTTCCCCTTTTTATGCTGTTCCTCTATCCTTTTGGGACCACCGCCTAATTTAGCTTCCGCTCTTTTCTTTTTTAACTCCTCGATTTTTTTCTCTAAGGACATAAACCACCTTTTTTCTAAATTGGAACCTTCCTGACTTCTATTTTATCATCTTTTTTTTCAAGACGACATAGTTTAGGATCGATCTCATGGTCGAATGCGATCATCCAGTTATTCTCCAAACAGTCATTTACCAGTTTTCTTTTCACTTCCATAACTTCCAGAGGGTAAATATCGACGCCTGCAACATAAGGCACTCTTAGATGCGAGACAGTCGGAATTATGTCGCTGGGATAAACTATCGTCTCTCCACCCCCCTGGATAAAAACGATCTGTTGTCCTTTGGTATGCCCTCCAGTCAATCTGACTTTTATCCCCGGCATTATCTCCTTATTTCCATTCACCAGCTCTATTTGCCCAGATTCCTCCAGTGCCCTAAAATTTTCCACCAGATAAGTGGCTTTGGTTCTCTCATCCGGTTGAAGCGCATATTTCCATTCCTCTGACTGAATTATATACTTTGCTTCAGGAAATCGAGGAACTTTTTCACCTCTTGAGTTTAGTCCGACAATCCCACCAGCATGATCGAAATGCAGATGTGAAAGGATTACAAAGTCGATGCTCTCAGTTGTCAACCCGATATCGGAAAGGCTTTTTTCTAAATTGGATTCCTTTTCGACCCCGTACATCTTCTTTTGTTTTTCATTCAAGGTATTCCCCATACCAGTATCGATCAGGATATTCTTGCCATTTGATTTAACCAGTAAGAGATTCAAATCCAGGGTAATCATATTCCGCTCATCCGGGACCATCAACCTTTCCCAGATGACCCTGGGAACCACTCCGAACATCGCTCCACCATCTATTTTAAAAGAGTTCTCTACGATGGAATAGACCTCTTTATCACCAAGTTTGAGCATGAGTTTCATTTCCTCTTTAACCCTTGATCCCTTAAACTCTTTATCTTTGTGGTCATTCACCGCAAAATTTAATCTTTTTAAGACCCAAGTCAAGGGAAAGTTTAGAAGTTGCGGGGACTGTACGAGCCCGAAAAGACAAAGGGGACAGAATAATGTTCTGTTCCTACAAATGATAACGCCCGACATGCTGGCCGGGCGTTATGGGTTTCATTCCTGTGGCGGAGCAGGGTGCTCCGCCTACGAGATTTTTCATCCATCATTCGACATTCGTCATTCATCATTCATCTTCCTTTTTCCATTTTCTGATTCAACGGATTGCTTCGCCCTATGGGCTCGCAATGACTGTTGAATGACGCTTTTATCTCAAGTAAGCGCTCGAAATCACCAGCCTCTGCACTTCTGAAGTTCCCTCATAGATCTCTGTGATCCTCTGATCCCGGTAGAGCTTCTCGATCTCGGAGAATTCGCCGATATAGCCGTATCCACCGTGAATCTGCATTGCCCGGTCCACGATGAAATTGGAAGCCTCAGAGGCATACAGCTTGGCCTGGGCAGCCTCCCTGGATATCTTCTCTCCTTTATCATCCATCATCGCAGCCTTGTAAGTCAGCATTCGTGCAGCCTCTAAACGGGTGCTCATATCCGCGATCATCCACTGGATAGCTTGCAATTTGGCAATTGGCGCTCCGAACTGCACTCTGGTCTTGGAGTATTTTATCGATTCGTCAAAAGCCCTCTGGGCAATTCCCAGAGCCTGAGCCGCCACGCCTATCCTGGCACCATCCAGAGTTACCAGGGCAATCCTGAAACCTTTTCCTGTCTCTCCCAAAAGATTTTCTTTTGGAATTTTTACGTTATTCAACTTTAAACGTGCAGTGGTCGATGCCCTGAGGCCCATCTTCCATTTTAGAACCTCTGAAGTAAGTCCGGGAGTTTTTCCCTCCACTAAGAAAGCTGAAACTTTATCCTCAGTTTTGGCAATGATCACAGTTATATCTGCCACGTTTCCGCTGGTGATGAAGATCTTCTCGCCGTTGAGCACATAGGAATCCCCCTCCAGTTTGGCTGTGGTCTGCTGGTTGCCGGCATCAGAACCAGCGTTCGGCTCGGTCAAAGCAAAGGCACCTACCATCTCGCCAGAGCACATCTTCGGCAGATATTTTTTCTTCTGCTCCTCAGAGCCAAAAGCCTCAATCGGGTAACCTGCCAGGTTATTTACTGCCATAATTATGGCAGTGGAGGCATCGAACCAGGCGATCTCTTCGATCAAGGTAACATATTCGAGCCTGCTCTTGCCCAAGCCTCCATATTCTTTCTTCACCGGAAAAGCCATAAGCCCTTTTTCAGCCATCTTTTTGAAAAGCTCCCTGGGAAACTCTGGCGGTTTTCTATCCATCTCCACAGCCACCGGCGCGATATATTTCTCGCCGAACTCCTTAACCAGGTCTCTTACCGTCTGCTGTTTCTCGTCTAAATTAAAAGTCATCCTACCTCCTGTATTTAGATGTTAATTTTTCAAATCTTTTTTTCATTTGAACATCCACCCACGTTGTGGGCAACGTGGGGTTACCGATTTTCCTCTTTTTTAACCTCGTAGGCGGGGCTCCCAGCCCCGCAGTGGCGGAGCAAGGTGCTCCGCCTACGAGCTTAGATTGAATGTTATTCTCTTATTATTTTCGTGGGCGAGGGAACCTCGCCCCTACAATTTTCATTCGACATT
>MEWM01000005.1:3975-19843 GCA_001775355.1 candidate division Zixibacteria bacterium RBG_16_43_9
TTCAAATATTCGATTATCTCACCGGTTGTAGCACCGGGAGTAAAAAGCTTTCCCACTCCCTTTTTCTCCAACTTGGAGATATCCTCATCCGGGATAATCCCTCCACCGAAAACGAGGATATGTTCGCACTTCCTTTTCTTGAGCAAATCCAGAACCGCAGGAAACAGGGTCATATGCGCACCTGAAAGGATGCTCATTCCGATGGCATCTACGTCTTCCTGGATGGCTGCCTCCGCGATCATCTCCGCGGTCTGCCTTAATCCGGTATAGATGACCTCAAATCCTGCATCCCTGAGCGCGGCAGCCACTACCTTGATACCCCGGTCATGTCCATCCAGACCCGGTTTGGCTAAGAGTATTCGATATTTTTTCCGCATAAATTTCCCTCTTTGTTTCTTTCGTCTCACCCGTTATGGCGGAGCAAGGTGCTCCGCCTACGGTGAATAAAAAAACATCAACCCCGTAGGCGGGGCTCCCAGCCCCGCATCTAAAATACAATCCTGTCAACTTTTATTAAGTTTTCATCCTCTATATAATAATTTCTAAAACTTGAAAACTGGTAATTCATAAGCTCTTTTACTATGCCTGCCACTAATGGGTTTTTATGAATATAGTCAATCTTCCTCTTGAAATCAAATTCATCCCTTACAACATGCTCATAAAATCCTTCTTGCCATAAAGGTTCATTTCTCTTCAAGAGCCTGTTGAGCACCTGCGAAGTATGGCTTTTAAAATCATGCATAATCTTGGAAATATCACCTTTTTCTGAGGGAGTTATGAGCAGGTGTATATGATTGGGCATTATTACAAAAGCATGTAATTGAAAATCGAATTTCTTTCGATAAAATTCTAAATCTTCAATAAGGACTTGAATAATTTCTCGACCTTTGAAAATATTTTCCTTCTCATAAGTATTCGTAGTCACAAAATAACAATAATTCTCTAAGATAATCCTTTTAAGCTTAGGCATAATCCATCTATTCTTTCAAGCTGTGATTTTTGTCTCCTCAAATTACCTATATTCATCCGTAGGTGGGGCTCCCAGCCCAGCACTGGCGGAGCAAGGTGCTCCGCCTACGAGTTTTTATCCGCCATTCATCATCCGTCATCCGTCATTTATTTTTCTCATCTTCCTTCTTCCATTTCTTTATATTAGGGGAGGTTCCACATATTCACCAAAAACACTCTTCATTACCTCTACAATTTCTCCCTCAGTCGCATAACAACGGATGCATTCCAGGATAGCAGGCATAGTGTTACTAGTTCCCTGAACCACTTTTTTCAAATGCTCCAGACTTCTTTTTACCTTATCGTTATCCCTTTCAGCCTTGACTTTTTTGACTGCCTGGACCTGTTCTCTCTCCACCTCGGGATCTATCTTCAAAATAGGTATTTCTATTTTTTCATCCTGGATCAAAAAATCATTAATCCCTACTACGATCCTATCTTTGCTCTCGATCTCTTTCTGGTAACGGTAAGCCGCTTCTGCTATCTCCCTCTGAAAGTATCCTTCCTCAATGCCTTTTAGAACCCCGCCTCTTCTCTCTATCTCCGCAAAATATTTATCTGCCTCTTCCTCCATCTTATTGGTCAGCGATTCGACATAATATGAGCCAGCTAATGGGTCAATCGTATTCGCCACACCGGTCTCAAAAGCGATGAGCTGCTGCGTCCTCAAGGCTATTTGCACTGCTTTTTCAGATGGCAAAGCCCAGGTCTCATCCATAGAGTTAGTGTGCAAACTCTGAGTTCCTCCTAAAACTGCAGCTAATGCCTCAAAAGCCGTGCGCGCGATATTATTCTCCGGCTGCTGTGCGGTCAGACTACATCCTGCAGTCTGGGTATGAAACCTTAAGAGCCAGGACTCTTCTTTTTTAGCTTTATACCTCTCTCTCATATGCCTTGCCCAGATCCTGCGCGCGGCCCGGTATTTGGCGATCTCCTCAAAGAAATCCAGATGTGAGTTAAAGAAAAAGGATAACCTCGGAGCGAAGTCATCGACATCCAAACCCGCCTTAATCCCTGCCTCCACATAGGCGAACCCATCTGCCAGGGTAAAAGCCAGCTCCTGCACCGCGGTAGCTCCTGCTTCCCTGATGTGATATCCAGAAATAGAGATAGTATTCCATTTGGGAACGTGCTGAGAGGAAAAAGCCATTACATCAGTGATCAATCTCATATGAGGCAAAGGAGGGAAGATCCATTCCTTTTGAGCGATATATTCCTTCAAAATATCATTTTGAATTGTTCCTGTTAACTTTTCCGAGGAAATCCCCTGTTTTTCCCCGACTGCAATGTACATCGCGAAAAGTATAGAAGCCGGGGCATTGATGGTCATCGAGGTAGAGATTTTATCCAGGCTTATTCCATCGAAGATTATCTCCATATCTTTCAAGGAGTCCACAGCTACCCCACATACCCCAACCTCACCCAAAGAACGTGGATGGTCTGAATCATAACCCATCAAAGTCGGCAGGTCAAAAGCAACTGAAAGACCGGTTTGCCCTCTTTGCAAGAGAAAATGGTACCTTTCGTTGGTCTGTCTGGGCGTCCCCATTCCAGAGAACTGACGCATAGTCCATAATCTTCCCCGATACATATTCGTCCTGATCCCCCGGGTATAGGGAAACTCCCCGGGGAATGCGATGTCTTTGCTGAAATCGATCTTCGCTATATCTGGAGGACTATAAAGAGGGTTGACCTCCTCCCCTGAAACGGTTATGCACCTTCGATTGGGAGCCTTGCAGGTTTTATAAACCTCCTCCCATTTTCTTTTTTCTTCTTCGATTTTTTTAAGCTTATCTTTATCAAACATAAGACCTCACCTTCAGGCTAATTTACAAATTCAAATTCTCCAGAATCTTCTCTCCGGCAGAATAAGGATCTTCCTGACCGGAATAGACCTTTTCTGCCAGCTGGTCCAGATTGGCATCGTTTAAGTTCTTTTCGATCAGCTCTTTTAGCTTTAGCTCCATTATTTTTTTCAATTCCGATTTAATCTGTTCTTTACGATGTTTTTCCAGAAGATGGTTTTCGGTGATGTACTTTCTGTGCTCCTTAATTTTCTTTAACAAATCATCTATGCCTTTATTATTGACCGCTTCCGTAGAAACGACCGGGTAATTCCATTCCCCCTTTTTTCTCCGCACGTCCAGAATCATATCTAACTCCGAAACTATCCTGTTTGCTCCTTCTCTATCAGCTTTATTCACCACGAATATGTCTGCTATCTCCATCAGACCGGCCTTCATCGCCTGGATGCTGTCACCTGATTCCGGAACAAAAACTACCAGGGTAGTGTCGCAGGCATCAACTATGTCCAATTCTATCTGGCCTACGCCTACGGTTTCAATTAAAATAAAATCCTTACCAAAAGCATCTAAAAGCAAAGACACCTCTTTGGTGGCAAAGGCCAGACCACCTAAGGAACCTCGGGTTGCCATGCTGCGAATGAAGATACCTTTTTTGGTGGTCAAATCCTGCATCCTTATCCGGTCTCCTAAAAGAGCACCCCCGGTAAAGGGGCTGGATGGGTCGACCGCGATTATCCCCACTTCATTTCCGTTTTGAATCAGGTCACAGCTTAATTTGTCCACCAGGGTGCTCTTCCCAGCCCCTGGCGGACCGGTTATCCCTACCCGGTAAGCTTTCCCGGTTCTGGAGTATAGAGAGGATAAGATCTTGCGATAATCAGGGGCTTGATTTTCCACATAGGAGATAAGCCTGGAAAGTGCCACCTCGTCTTTTTGAAGGAATCTATCTAATAAAGACATATCTTTCTTTTTATCTCATCTGCAGGTCTTTAAGACGCATCTGGATTTTGGAGTTTCCGTTCCAGACGTTGAGCTCCAGCACGTAAGCTAAATCTATTTTTGTGCCCCGCATTGCCAGAGGTTTGGCAAAATCTCCTAAATTAAACCCAATAGCATCCATAATTATCCCGTTTTTCTTCACTCTTAACCTCAGATGATTCTTTCCTACCACGTAGGCGTCATCCGCTAATTCCAGACCTCTGGTCACGAAGACCGGTTTTAAATTGCCGGGGCCGAAAGGAGCAAAAAGTTCCAGGGCTGATATAAGCCCATCCTGTATCTCCTCTAATTCCAGCTCCGCATCCACAGTTAGCCTGGGAATTAAATCCTCATCTTTAATTATCCTGGCTGAAACCAGTTTAAATTTCTCTTTGAAGGATTCGATCTTTTTAGAGGAAATAGAAAGACCGGCCGCATACTTGTGACCCCCGTATTTCAAGAGACAATCCTCGCATTCTTTTAGAGCCTCGAACAGGTGAAACCCTGGGATACTCCGGGCTGAACCCTTCCCCTCTTCACCATCGATGGAAATCATCACGGTTGGCCTGTAGAATCTTTCGGCAACTCTTGAGGCAACGATTCCTATAACCCCCTGATGCCATCCAGCAGATGCTAATATAATCGCCTTGTCATTTTTCAGGTTAACCTCTTCCTGGATCAGCTCTAAAGCCTGTTCCAGGGTTCCCTCATCGATATTTTTTCTCTTTCGATTTTCCTCATCCAAAACCCGCGAGATCTCCGAAGCTAATTTCTCATCTCTGGTGGTCAAGAGCTTGATTGCCCTTTCCGCATCTCCTAATCTTCCTACAGCATTTATCCGCGGTGCCAGGATGAACACAACCTGTCCTGTTCCGATCTCCCTTCCCATCAGCCCTGAGATGAAGATTAGAGATTTAAGCCCTGGTTTGGAGGTTTTAGCAACCTGTAAAAGCCCGTATCTGGTCAAAATCCTGTTCTCACCCAGGAGGGGAACAATATCCGCGGCAGTTCCCAGGGCTACTAAGTCAAGATGGTCCTCTAACTCTTTTTCATCCTGCCCTAATTTTCTGTAAAGAGCTTGAGCTAATTTAAAAGCCACCCCCACTCCGGAAAGTTCTTTTCCCTTATAGGTTTCTCCTTCCTGCTTGGGATTGATAATCGCCCAGGCATCAGGCAATACCTCAGCTGGCTCATGATGATCAGTAATGATACAATCTATTCCTTTCTTTTGAGCAAAATCAACCTCTTTTACTGCATTGATACCACAATCGACTGAGATAATTAGTTTTGCTCCCCTTCTTTCCGCCTCTAAAATCCCCTCCTCAGAAAGTCCATAACCTTCGACCAGTCGGTTAGGCAGATAATATGAGACCTGGGCTCCTAATTTGGTCAAAACCAGATACATAAGAGAAGCTGAGGTGATCCCATCCACATCATAGTCCCCGAAGATCATTATCTTCTCTTTATCTGTGAGCGCTGATATAACCCTATCCACTCCCCTTTCCATATCCTTAAGCATGAAGGGGTCAGAAAGATCGCTCAGGCTGGGGTTTAAGAAGTTCCTGGCTTCTTCCGGTTCTGAATACCCCCGATTGATCAGAATTTTTCCTATTACTGGAGGCAGCCCTAATTCGGATGAGAGTTCTTTGCACTTGTTCTCATCTAATTTCTGGGGAAATTCCCATTTCAATTCCATGAAGACTTTTCCTTTCTCAATTTGGTAGAACAGACATTCTTGTCTGTTCTCGTGACAGTGTACTTGTGGTCAGACAGGAATGTCTGACCTACTTCCTCAGTAAATGGAGGTCTGAAGACCTCCGCTACATTGTTCCAGCAAGCACTTGTAGCGGAAGGCCTCAAGGTCTTGTCCACAGGATCCTGGCGAAGACTTCAGCCTTCCAGAATTCTTTTCATCCTTTATCTGTGGAGGTCTGAAAACCTCGCTACATTTTTCAATAAAGACCAAAACAGACCATAAGCCGAGTTCTGTTATCCATCTGGATATGACGATCATTTATCTGGGACCAGGTTTGCACCTGGACTCAAGCGACCTACCCGGGAGTAAAAACGAAGCAGGCGACTTCTCCTCCCCTATTTGGTCTTGCTCTCAAGTGGGGTTTGTCCTGCTCCCGGTATCACTACCGGGACGGTAGTCTCTTACACCACCATTTCACCCTTGCTCCTGCCCCGATGTATCGGGGCGGGGGCGGTATAGTTTCTGTGACACTTTCCGTTCCCCTGTAGGAGACCCTCGGGTTACGAGGCACTCTGCCTTGGAGAGCTCGGACTTTCCTTCCCCCGCCGTCGGCGGGGGACGATCGTCTGGTCTGTTTTGGTCAAAGAGCAAAAATTCACTTCTCTTATAAACTCTTCAACTTCTGAACTTATATACCTTATTTATCCTCTCGTAGGCGGGGCTCCCAGCCCCGTTGATTTTTCTTCTATGGCGGAGCAAGGTGCTCCGACTACGAGCTCAGAGGATCAAACTTTTTGAGACTTAAAGAACTCTACTGTAACAATCAATATAAAGGTTTTGGAAAAAGTTGTCAAGCTCAGTTGGTTCTGTAATTAGGAGCTTCTTTAGTGATGATAACTCCATGGGGATGACTTTCTCGCAAGCCAGCAATAGTTATCTGAATAAATTGAGCTTTCTTCTGCAATTCAGCAATATTTTTAGCTCCGCAAATACCCATCCCGGACCTCAGACCTCCGATTAGTTGATACACTGACTCGGAAAGAGACCCTCTATGCGGCACCCTGCCCTCTATGCCCTCTGGAACCATCTTCTTTATATCCTCTTCTTCTTGAAAATACCTGTCCCCGCTACCTGATTTCATCGCTTCAAGAGAACCCATGCCGCGGTAGATTTTATAACTGCGCCCTTCAAACAGGACTGTCTCACCAGGACTTTCCTCGGTTCCGGCAAAAAGAGAGCCTATCATCACCGCATTTGCTCCTGCGGCTAAAGCTTTGGCTATATCTCCGGAATATTTTATGCCGCCGTCGGCTATGATTGGGATCTTGTATTTTTCAGCCTCCTCTGCACAATCCATAATCGCAGTTATCTGAGGAACGCCTGCTCCGGTAACAACCCTGGTGGTGCAGATCGACCCTGGACCAATCCCCACTTTTACGCAATCAGCTCCGGCCTCGATCAAATCTTTTGTTCCTTGAGTGGTAGCCACATTCCCTGCCATAAGAGGTACCCCGGGAAAGCCGTTTTTCACCTTCTCTAAGCTTGCCAGCACCCCTCGGGAATGGCCATGCGAGGAATCGATGACCAGGATATCTACGCCTGCGGCAATTAATGCTTCTGCCCTTTCGAGCAGGTCCTTGGAAACTCCTAAAGCCGCTCCCACTCTGAGCCTGCCTCTTGCATCCTTACAGGCGTTAGGGTATTGAATATTCTTCATTATATCCTTGACAGTTATCAATCCTTTTAAGTAACCCCGCTTGTCTACGATCGGAAGCTTTTCAATCCTTTTCTCGTGCAAAATCTCCTTGGCTTTCTCTAAATCGGTTCCTTCGGGAACCGTAATCAGCTTATCTTTTGTCATTACCTCGGAGATTTTCTTATGCAGCCTTTTTTCGAATCTCAAATCCCGGTTGGTAATGATACCGACCAATTTCCCTTTCTGGGTTACGGGTATCCCGGATATGGAAAATCTTTTCATCACCCCCAGAGCTTCTCCAATGGTTCGGTCAGGAGGGAGAGTAACCGGCTCAACTATCATCCCGCTTTCAGAGCGCTTCACCTTATCCACCTCCAGCGCCTGCATCTTTACCGGCATATTCTTATGAACGACCCCCATTCCACCCTCCCGGGCTAAAGCTATTGCCAGCCTGGATTCTGTCACCGTGTCCATTGCCGCACTCAAGATGGGAATATTAAGCTCAATCCCTCTGGTAACTGAAGTTTTAACATTAACCTCTTTTGGCAAAACCTCGGATTTCTGCGGGATCAAAAGCACATCGTCAAAAGTCAACCCTGTTTTCTCAACGCTTTTCTTCATTTTACTCCTCATCTGTCCAGATTAAGATCCTGCCACAGCTATCACAGGTAATCAGACTTTCTCCTTTTTTTATCTCCTGAATTTTCTGAGGAGGAAGCGACTTGTAACAGCCGCTGCAAGCCCTTTTTTTCACCGAAACGACTGCTGCCCCTCCCTTAACTTTCTTGACCCTTTCATACGTCGCTAACATCAGTTTATTTATCCGGACCGAGTTATTTTTTCTCTCATCCTGTTTCTGCTTGATCTTAATGCCAATGGAGTCCATCTCCTTGCCCAGACTCTCCAGCTGAACCCGGTTGTTCTTGTCTACCTCAACCACTCTTTCCTTGTACTCTTTGACCTTGTCTTGAAGCTCGTCTATCTCCGTCAGGATCTTTAAAAGCTCCTCTTCGGATTCTGAGATCTTTGTCTTGCGATTGGCTATCTCAGTGACCAGGGCGTCATATTCCCGGTTGGTTTTGATATCCCGCATCTGTTTCTGAAATTTTGTCAATTCGGAGTTTATCTCTTCAATATCCAGCTCTAGTTTTTTACGCTGGAGAACCTGCTGGGTCAATCTTTCCTCTGATTCTTTTAAGGTTCTGGAAACCTCCTCCATCTCCTTCTTCAAATTATTGATCATATCCGGGAGATATTCCCTGGAACGGTCCAGCTCCTCTAAGTCATAGTCGATGTTCTGAAGTTTCAAGAGCATCTCTAAATCGTTTTGCATTACTAAGACTCCTTAGTTTATTTTACTTAAAAAGAAAAGTGCACTTTTCATCGTGCACTTCTCTTTTAAATTGGCCCTCTTCTTGAAACCTTTAAAAAACCGTCGATGGTCTCTTCCCTCTGAAAAACTTTCATCCATTTTCCCTTGTCTATGAACCATGAACTATTAACTACTAACTGCCTTTATGGTGGGCAATATCCGACTTGAACGGATGACCTTTCGGATGTGAACCGAACGCTCTAACCAACTGAGCTAATCGCCCACATAATACAGTGACGGAGTGATTAGTGATAAAGTGATTAACTAATCACTCCATCACTCAGTCACTTTATCACTCTTATCTGGGCCCACCAGGACTTGAACCTGGGACCCACTGATTATGAGTCAGTTGCTCTAACCAACTGAGCTATGGGCCCTCCAAAACATCTAAAAAGAATATATTACTTGCAAACCTCATTAGTCAAGATTTTTTTCGATTTATTCCCTGATCTCTTTTTGGCTTTTGCACTATTCATACGTCCTGGAAGAAGCCTTTTTTGAGCCTGAGGCTCACTTCCTCACCAGTTTATGAAGTATGACTGTCAGCTCCTCTGCTTTTTCCTTTTCACCTTTGCCCCAGGCAATTTTGACCTCTTCCTTTAATCTCCTGATCTGGTCAGATTTCTTTTTCTGCTCTATCCTTTTGATATAATCCCCCAGCATAAGCTCCGGCTCAGCCAGCCCTAAGTCCAGGGTGGATATCTCCGATATAAGCTCTTTCAACTTTTGAGCTTGGGTTTTATCGATCAGGGCTGAGGGCGAGACTTTTCCGGCTGCTTCAAAAAGATTCAGGATCATCTCAAATAATTCTGCATTTTCAGGAAAATAGAAATCCTCCTTGCTTAGCCTGTCCCTGGTCAGGGGAATTAATCTATTCTCATCTATTAAGATTTTTAAAAGCTCCCTTTCTAATTTATGCGGCCCTTTAAGCTTCTCTTCTGGTAAAACTTTGGAGCGCTCCTCTTTTCTGCCTATACCTTTGATTGCATCCAGGATGATTTTTTCGTTTACCTTGAAAGCTTGAGCAGCTTTATTTATGAAAAGGTCTTTCCAGAGCTGGTTTTTTATCCGGCTGGCAGTTTCGGCTAATTCCTTGATTATTCCCTCCTGCTCCTTCATTGGAAGCGAATTGAATTCCGCAGGCAAAGAGTCCTTTTTATAATCGATAAAGCTCTTGGCCTCTCTCAACTTCTGAGCCATGCCTTTTAGACCATACTTCCTCACAAAACTATCCGGATCTTCCCCTGAGGGTAAGACCACTATCATCATCTCCATTTCTGAGTCAAAAAGAAGGTCCGCGCTGCGGAATACGGCAGACTCTCCTGCCCGGTCTGAATCAAACAGGAGGTAGACTTTCTCCGCATAACGCGAAAGAAGCCGGGCTTGGTCCTGCGTAAAAGAGGTTCCCAGAGGAGCGACCACATTCTTTATCCCGGATTGATATAGACTGATTAAATCGATATACCCCTCTACCAGCACCGCTGCTTTTTTGTCCCGGATCAGATCCTTTGAAATATTAAGGCCATAGAGGATTTTCCCTTTGTGATATATGGGAGATTCAGGCGAATTTAAGTATTTCGGCTCATCCTTCTCCTGGATGATTCTTCCTCCAAATCCCACTATCTTCTGGCTTAAGTTAAATATAGGGAAGGTTACCCGGTCCCTGAACCGGTCATACCACCCGGCTTTTTTGTCTTTTTCCACCACCAGACCAGCAGACAAAAGGATTTCTGGCTTCAAACCCTTCTCATTCGAGAACCTGATCAGCCCCTCCCATTCCGCAGGAGCATAACCTAAGGAGAAAACCTCTATCGTCTCTGAGGTAAATCCACGGCTTTGAAGATAATCCTTTGCTTTTTTGCTGCGAGTTAGAGAATCTCGAAAATACTCGTTAGCCACCTGATTGGCATAAAAAAGCTGGTCCAAAGTTTCTGTAGCCTTCTGGTCTGAAGTCTTTTTGGGAAGAGAGATATTAGCCCGCTTAGCCAGTAGTTTCAGAGCTTCAAAGAAGCTTAGTTTCTCATGCTCCATCAGGAAAGTATAGACGTTCCCTCCCTTTCCGCATCCAAAGCAGTGATAGATCTGCCTCTCCTGGCTGACTGAAAAAGAAGGCGTCTTCTCCGGGTGAAAGGGGCACAAAGCCGTATAGCTTTTTCCTTTTTTCTTGAGAGGCAGGTATTCGGAGATGACCTCAACAATGTCGTTTGCTTCCCTGACCTGATTAATCAGCTCATCCGGTGTAAAATTAGGCATATTTTTCGCTTATAATTTTGTTTTTTTTTGTTTGTATGAAAGCATTTTAACGTCGGGCATAAAGCCCGACGCTACAATCTTTTCCCCTCTCTTTCCCAGGGAGAGGGTAGGGAGAGGTTCTGTCTTTTCTTTTATCCAGCCCTTTATGCAGGGCTAAAGCCTTGCCCTACATTTTCTTTTATTGGATATTCGTAATTCGTCATTTTTATTTATATTCCTTCAACGTCATCACTGTCCCACCTGCATTATCTAAATATTTCACCATAAGATTTGGTTTATTTTTCTGATAAAAAAGCTCAACCTCCTTACCGGCAACTTTCATCTTGACCTTGTTACAGAGGAACTCTCCTGAAGGGACTTTAACTTTTTCAGGTTTCAGCACCTCGATCTCTACTGGAAAACTGGTTGCGGATATGGGAGACACATCTTTGAACGTAAACTTAGTCCTCTCTTTAAGAGTTAAAGCTCTCAGGAGCAAAACTATCTCCTCGTTATCGTATCCATCCTTCGGGAAATCTATGTCTGTCTCTTTATTTCCCTGAGGAGTCTCCAGCTTGACTTTTACCTTATCCGCAAGATAGATGGCTTGAACTTTGATAAACATCTGGGGAGTCATTATCATCCGTTCTAAAATCAGGGGTTTAAGATTCCCCTGATTGATTATCAGGCTCACGCTGTCAAAGGTGTTCTGACTCTGATAACCTGTCAGGGTCGCCACCTTTATTTGATAGGCTTTGGTCTTTTCAATAAGGGTATCAGTAATCAGATAATCTTGACTCCCCACCAACTCATCTTTATACCTGATCTCATAGGAAAACTTTTCTCCATTTTTCCAGTTGGGATTCTTTATCAAGAGCTGACTTGAACTAATGCTGAAAAAGACAAAAATCAAAAGTAAACTTAAGATTATCTTTTTCCTCATTTCTCACACTCCTCTCATTAAAGGTTTAATTTGAAACTAATGGCTCTGTTATATTCTCTGTTTTCAACTCCAGCCTCTTTTTTAATGTTATCAGTAAAAAAATTAAAATCAGATATCCGAGGATGACATATACAGGCAAAACCCCAAACATCATATATTTCAGGAGAAATTGAGCTAATTTTAATCTTTGAAAATACATAATGAATAAAACCGTTCCATCCACCAGCTCATGATAGAGTATGGCAATGACAAAAAACAAAGCAAGTTTTATCCAGCTTTTATCTTTATACCAGAAATATACCCCCACTCCAACTAAGCCCCCCATAATCGCATGTATCTGAATAGCTAAGAACCTCTCATAAACCCCCATCCAGGTGACAAAAGCGAAGAAAAGGTTCAAACCGAAGAGCTTCCCTATTTTGGGAAATAACATACAAAGCATCAGAGTAAAAGCCTCACCCACACCATAACCCAGTCCCACCCAGTATCCAAAAGCTAAAGCACTGGAGCTTTTCTGAAAAAATCTTTTTATCTGATCTCGAAAAACCCAGACGGTGATAAAAATGACCAGGAGCTTGGCTAATTCTTCCCAGAAATTGTTATCCATCTGCACCACGAAGGTAACAAACCAGAAATTATTTTTCCAGAAAACCATCTGGACTTCCCAGTGCTTACGAAAGATAAACAGGGGAAAGAAAATAGACCCTACCCAGTAAGAGAAAAACCAGATCTTGATGGGTAGAGTTTTAATCTCAGATACTTTCCTCAAAACCAGGAAAACAATCACCGGACATAAAATGCAGATTAAAAGAACCATCCCCAGGATAGGACTTGTTATCAGCTTGACCATTTTTTAATTTTCCCCTTCTTTTAAGTTCTGGTAAACCTGAAGGTTTACACTCCAAAGCCACTTACGTCCCGCCAGAGGCGGGACGCTACAATCGTCTCTCATCTTACGTCTTACCTATTCTTTCAATTTTACAATCGTCACTCCTGCTCCCCCTTCCTCTAACGTACCCATCCTGGTCTCTTTTACCCGATGATGTCCAGTGAGAAACTTCCCTATCTTTTCCCTCAAGGCTCCGGTTCCTTTGCCGTGAATTAAAACCACCTCAGATAAGCCAGCCAGATAGGCATCGTCTAAATATTTATCCACCTTATCGATTGCCTCATCTGAGGTCAAGCCTCTTAAATCTATTTCTGGCGAAATATCCTTGACTGAATATAACTCATATTTAGTCGAGGATAAAGGCTCCTCTTTCTTTTTTTCCTTGACCTTAGACAGCTCGCCCTGTTCCACAGTATACGTAAAGTTGCCGATCTTTAGTTTTACTTTGCCAGCTTTGTCCGGTTCAGATAGAACCTCTCCTTCCATCTTTAAAGACTCGATCCAGACCAAATCGCCGGGCTTTATGGACTCCTTAAGGGAAGGAGTCTTTCCCTCTAGATTTTCCAAGTCTTCCTCTAAGTTCTTTTTCGTTTGCTGCAGATACGTGTGAGCCTGCTTTATGATTTCCTTTTGAGCCTTGGTGCTTTTCAATTCGGAGATAAGGTGTTCGATCTCCACTCTCGTCTTTTCCACCAGCTCTCTTGATTCCCTGAGTGCTTTGGTCTTAAGCTCCTTTTGACTTGACTCAAACTTTTTTAATCTATCCTGATAAAGATTCAAAAGCTCATCTGAGACTTTTTTTTGCTCCTCTATTGCTTTTCTATTCTCCCTTACCACTTTTAGATTTCTTTCCAGTTCCTCTAAAAGCAGACCCAGATCCTTTTCCTTTGAGCCTAAAAGCTCAAAAGATTTCTGGATTATGTTCTCTGGCATACCCAACCTTCTGGCGATTTCTATTCCATAACTTCCCCCCGGGTAACCGACCTGAAACCTATAAGTTGGTTTGAGGCTTTCCTTATCAAATTCTAAGGAAGCATTTTCTACTTCTGGGTAGATCTGAGCTAAGGTTTTTAAAACCCCCTGATGAGTAGTTATCACCGTTCTTACTTTTTTCTGAATCAGGTCTGCAATGATTGCTTCTCCCAAAGCCACTCCTTCTTTTGGATCAGTGCCTGAACCTAATTCATCTAAGAGGACCAAGCTGCTTTCATCTGCTTCTTTTAAAGCTTTGATTATCTGACCCATATGAGAGGAAAATGTGGATAAAGACATCTCTATGGACTGCTCATCTCCTATATCTGCAAAGACCTGTTTGAAAATCGGAAGGGTGGAGCCGAATTCTGCAGGGATATGAAGTCCGGCCTGAGCCATCAGGGATGCGATACCTATAGTCTTTAAAGCTACGGTCTTTCCACCGGTATTAGGCCCGGTGATGATCAAAACGCTGAATTTTTTACCCAAATCTAAAGAAAGGGGAACAATCTCTTCCTTGGATAACATACCGGAAAGAGATAAAATAGGATGACGGGCATCTTTAAGATTAAGATAACCCTCAGCATTAAATTTTGGCTCGTTCCCCTTGCACTCTAAGGACAAAAGCGCTTTGGAATATATGAAATCCAGCTCCGCTATTACCTCTAAAGAAATCTGAAGGTCCTCAATATCTTTTCTGATCAGGGAAGTCAATTCCTTTAAAATCTTCTCTATCTCATTTTTCTCCTCAAGCTCCAATTCCCTTTGTTTGTTGTTCAACTCCACCACTGGCAAAGGCTCGACAAAAAGAGTAGCCCCAGAACTGGAGCGGTCGTGCACAATCCCTTTGCTTTTGTGAAATTCCTCTGCTGGAAGGGAGACCACATACCTCCCCTCCCTTAAAGTAACGATCTCCTCTTGAGCCTCTTTTTTCTTCGTTTTTAGAAGACTATTGAGTTTCTCTAGAATTTTATTTCGATTAGTATTTTTCCCTTGTCTGATCGAAAAAAGAGCGGAGGTGGCATTATCTTTTATCTCGCCTGAGGAATCTATAGCCTTATTTATAGCTTTGGACAGCTCGTCGAATCGTTTGAGCTTGGAAATCAGAGAGGTCATCTGTGGATACTTTTTTTCTTTTTCCTGGATGAATTTGAGGAGCAGCCTGCAGAGTTTGAGCATCTCCTCGATCTTCAGAAACTCTCTCGGCTCCAAATATCCTCCGATCCTTTCAGCTTTTTTAAAAGAACCGGAAAGGTCTGGGATTGAATAAAGAGGGAACTTCTCTTCGAACTGCAAGATCTCTTTTAACTCGGTTGTATCCTTCTGCCATTTTGAGATAAGCTCCTGTTCCGTGATTGGAAAAAGAGAAGCTACTTTTTTCTTACCTAATTCCGATAAGCACTTCGAGTCTAAAATCTTTTTTATCTTGTCAAATTCTAAAACTCTGAGAGTATGTTCGTCCAAAGAAGGCTCAAAGGTTAAATCCGCCTTCGGCGGAAAGGGTTAAAGGGTTGAATCCAGCTTTATAAGGATAAACTCTTAAACTTTTAAACTCCTAAACTTGTTTTGACTGCTTTTCTATCTATTTCCTTTTCCGAAATATTCGTCCAGGTCCTGGGCAATTATCTCTGCTCGATTCGTTTTCTTGGGAGGGGTTCTGCCCAGAGATTCCCAGGGGCTTTTGACCCCTTCTGGCGACTCCTGTTTTAGAGCCACCTTGAGCTTGTCCACAAAAGAGGTGCTCTGCGGATGGAGAAAAACAGACTCCTGATAGATCAGGGGAATCGAGCCCCGGATTATCGGACCCAGTGTAGAGGTGTCGATTTTATTGGTCAGGCTCAGAGGCAGAGGCGGAAAGATTAAGAGGATCAGAACAAATCCTAAAACTATCCATCCCTGAAAGAAACCAAAAATTATGCCACCGAACTTGTCTATCTTCCCCAGCGGATTTAGAGAAGCCGCCTTATAGAACAAAAAGGCTAAGAGTTTAACTACCAGATAAACCAAGGCGAAAAGGAAGATCAGGCTGAAAAGGGAAACCACCACTGGCGAGACCTTCATATTGGACAAAACTCTTAAGGTTACTTTATCCACATAGTTGATGGACACAATCACCCCAAGGAAAAGGCCGATGGTTCCCATAATCCCGCTGAAGAGTCCTCGCTTGGAGCCGATGAAGATCGCTACCAAAAGCAAAGCGATTAAAACGTAATCAATCCAGTTCATCCTTCCCTCCTTTCAAATTTTTGACCCGCCTTTAGGGCAAGACAGGATTAC
>MEWM01000005.1:19896-20173 GCA_001775355.1 candidate division Zixibacteria bacterium RBG_16_43_9
TTGAACTAATGTTTTTCTCAAATCGACTTTCCCCAGATGAATGACTGCCTTTAATTTAATCCTCCACCAGAGCTTTGCAAGTTATTTTTTTAATATTTGTTAGAAAGATTATATCAGGAATTTATCAGCCTACCATTTAGAAACCTGTATTCCGGGGCTGGGAACCCCGCCTACGATGTAAGTAACAGGCAAGGATGCCTGTTCTGCCATGTATTTTCTCTTGGAAACCTGAAGGTTTCCGCTACAGGAAGGCTATAGTAGAAGGAGAATTTGCATC
>MEWM01000005.1:20276-22647 GCA_001775355.1 candidate division Zixibacteria bacterium RBG_16_43_9
CAATGCCCCAATGGCTCCGATCCAGAAAGGCAAACCCGGAAGCAACAGGGCAATCAGAAGGCAGACCGATAAGAAAGCCAGACTTCCTTCTAAGCTTTTTTTCTCTATTTTGGTCCTGCCATAAACCCTCCCTATCAGTGCCGCGGCAATGTCACCCAGAATTACATAGACAATAGCAGCTATGGCAACTTTTTTGTCAAAGAAAAGTATAGATAAAGCAGAAGCGGAAAGTATGTGACTTGAGCCGGTCAGGGAGTAGCTTTCATGCTCTCTTAAAATGGGACCTAAAAACCAGTTAAAAAAATTCGCTAAGGGAAACTTCCATAGCCTGATTACATCAACCAGGATCGAACCAAGGGCGAAAGGGACTAGAATGAAAAGAGCTATCTTCTTGGGAAGAAGATAATATCCTATCGGAATGGCTAAAGCGAATAGATGAATACCTTTTCTTTTGAACTCGTTATAAAGAGATATTTCCAAGGATTTCTCAAGAAAATTTATTGCCAGTTATTCTGGTAGGTCAGACATCCTTGTCTGACAGCAAGGAACAGTTAATGTAGGGGCAGCCCTTCCTTCGACTTTGCTCCCTTCGACTTCGCTCAGGGACTGTGAGTGTAATCGAACAGTCAGGACGGTGAGCCTGTGCTTCGGCAAGGCTCAGCACGATGAGTTTGTCGAATCGTCGAACCGTGTGGCTGTCCGCATTACTGTTCGGACAGGGACAAGCCCTGTCCCTACACTCTATTTTTTAAAGTAGTGGTATACTTCTATACTTGGAGGTCTAAAGACCTCCGCTACACTGCTAAAGTTTTTTCTTGTTTACAGGTTAAAGCTTAAACTTCTTTACTAACTTCTCATTAATCCAGATCTGTTCCCCTTCTCTTAATTTCCTTTCCCAATCTGCTTTAAGTTTACTGGTTTTCTCATTAAATACTAAATTCTTAATCTTGCTCTTATTCAATTCCATCGGAGAGTCGCTTTTTCTCTCTACCAATTTAATAAGATGATACCCCCACTCGGTCTTCAGCGGGGGACTGACCTCGCCTACCTGTAACCGAGCGGCTGCTTTATAAAACTCCGGGGAGATCTCTTTGTCGGAGATGTAACCTAAATCGTAGGCTACGTCACGGATCTCCTTTTCTCCAGGATAATATTCCTTAGCCATCTCCACAAAATCTGCCCCGTCATTGATCTTTTTCAATACCTCCTCTGCTTTAAGGGAATCGCTGAAGATTATGTGATAAACGTGAAGGGAGCTATCCGGAGGGAACTCGTCCCGATGGGAAAGATAATAGTCGTAGGCTTCCGAATCCGAAGGGACATATCCCTGTAGAATCCCCTGGTTTATTATCCTGCTTTTGGCTTCATCCATTCTAAAGGCATCCATCTCTTGAACATATTCGGGAAGTTTGTCATACCCTGCTCTTTTTCCCTCAAAGACTAAAAGGTTAAAAAGTGAAGTGTAATCCATAAGCAGTTTCTTTTTGTCCTCTAAGGTGAGGGTGTTTTTTTTCAAATAAGATTTATAACGACCTATGTCCCCTCTGTACTGTGAGAATTTTGTGGTATCCTGATTCTCTATTATAAGAACCCAAGGGTCGTCTTTGACTGAATCAGGGTTCTGGTTCAATACCTCTTCATTAAACAGGTATTTGGTCCGACCCTGCAAATCCTTTAAATATTCCTCTGCTTTTTTCTTCTGATTATCTCTTGCCAGATTATACTTAATCTTTTCTTTCAGGTCATCGTTTAATTCCATCACCTCAGGGGGCTTTTTATCCGTGTATTTCAAGATATGATAACCGAATTTAGTTCTGAAAGGCTTGGAGATCTCATCCGGCTGAAGAGCGGATACTTGCTCCTCGAATTCTTTTAACATTCTACCCCGGGGGAGATACCCCAGCTCTCCGCCTTTCTCCCTGGAGCCATCCTCTTCGGAAAACTCCTGGGCTAAGGCTGAAAAATCCTCGCCATTCTTAGCCCGCTGATAGATCGATTCAATCTTTCCCCGGGCTTCCCTATCTCGGTCCTTCTTCTTCTCTGATTTTTTCACCAGGGTATCTTCTTCTACTTTGATCAATATATGGTTGACTTTGAACTGCTCTGGTTTGGTGAAGATTTTATCCAGGTTTTCATTGTAGTATGCGATAATCTCGCTGTCCCCTACGGGGGCTTTTTCTGCCACCTCTTTTTTATAGAGCAGGTCTGTCAAAAATTCCAGGGAATGTTTTCTTTCATTCATTTTCCAGACCGAATCCTGGCTTAAGTCCAGTTTCTTGGCTTTTTGCTCTACTAACTTGTCAGTGATCAGAGTCTCCAGGGCATCCCTCTTGGTTTTTTGTTCTTCAGCTTTATTATCTTTAGTAACGAA
>MEWM01000005.1:22750-22878 GCA_001775355.1 candidate division Zixibacteria bacterium RBG_16_43_9
GAATTTGTTGTCAGGTTTAAGGAAAACAATCCCAAGGTGACCAGTTGAATAAATATTCTAGTTTTTTGCATATCCTCCTCTTGCTGTGAATATCTTTAGAGTTTTACTTTTAGAGACACTCGATAACT
>MEWM01000006.1:0-730 GCA_001775355.1 candidate division Zixibacteria bacterium RBG_16_43_9
TACGGTTTTCACGGAACTTCTCATTTTTACGTATCCAAGCGTGCATCAGAGCTTATGAAAAAACCGCTCAAGGAGCTTAAGATAATAACCTGTCACTTAGGTAATGGAGCCAGTATGGCAGCAGTAGATGGAGGGATATCTGTAGACACCAGTATGGGATTCACACCCTTGGAAGGGCTCCTTATGGGAACCAGGTGCGGGGATTTAGATCCGGCTGTAATTTTACACATAATGGCTCGAGAAGAGCTTTCCCTTCAGGAAGCCAATACCCTTTTGAACAAGCACAGCGGAATGCAGGGAATCTCCGGTCATTCAAGCGATATGCAGGACATTATCCAGGAAGCTAAAGAAGGGCACGCCAATTCAAAATTAGCTCTGGACATTTATTGCTACCGCATAAAAAAATATATCGGTGCCTATGCCTCAGCTATGGGGGGTCTGGATGTTTTAGTTTTCACTGCCGGAGTGGGTGAGAATTCTCCTCTGATTAGAGCAAAATGCTGCGAAAGGTTGGAGTTCTTGGGAATCGAGATCGACGAGGATAGAAACGAAGAGGCTGTGGGGATGGAGGCTTTGATCAGCAAGGACAAAACCAGGGTTAAGGTCCTGGCGATTCCGACCAATGAGGAGTTAGTTATAGCCCAGGAAACTCAGAAAGTGATTGACGTGGATAAGTTCCTGAAGGAGATGTCCAAAGGTGTATAAATATGTTCTTATTCTGTTTCTTATA
>MEWM01000006.1:781-4663 GCA_001775355.1 candidate division Zixibacteria bacterium RBG_16_43_9
TTACAGCAAAGGTTAGACAATTTTCGCAGCATTCTGCCACAGAACCTCAGAGCTGAGTTCGACTCTAAGAATTATGCTGTAGTTGTCAAAGGGCTCGACTCTCTTCTTGCGGTGGATGAAAATTTCAAGCAAAGATATGAACAGATGAAAGATAACGAAGCTATCAATGTTTTTACCTCCCAGGAGGTGGTTGATTTTTTCAAAACCTATTTCGTAGAAGAGATTGAAAAAGATAAGCGAGGTGAGAAATAGAGAGAACACGTAGCGTCGGGCTTTACGCCCGACGGGGAAAAACCTTATGTTTATCATCGGTTCTGTCATCGAGATCGTCTTAGCTGTGCTGGAGATACCAACTCAAACCAAAGAAACTGACTAAGAAAGGAGTTATCTCTGGAAAAAATCATCGAAAAAAGCAAATTAGCTCCGAATATCCACAGGATTAGATTTCATCTCCCCCTTTTAGTAGAAAAAGCCAAACCCGGCCAGTTCGTGATTTTAAGGATAGATGAGCCGGGAGAAAGAATCCCGATGTCGATTGCAGATTTAGATAAAAAAAACGGGATATTGGCTATCGTTTTTCAGGAGGTGGGAAAATCGACTGCTAAGTTGGGCACGCTTGTAGAGGGTGATTCTCTTGCTGATGTGGTGGGTCCTCTGGGAACACCCACCCACATTGAGAAGTACGGCAACTGCGTGTGTGTGGGAGGAGGCATAGGGATTGCCCCGATTCATCCTGTGGCAAAAGCTTTAAAAGAGGTGGGGAATCAGGTAACCTCTATAATCGGCGCCAGGAATAAAGAGCTTCTGATAATGGAGGATGAATCAAGAGCCGCCTGCGACAATCTGATTATATCGACAGATGATGGAAGTTACGGTTTTCATGGATTTGTAACCCAGGTCTTAGCCGGAATTTTAGAGAAAGGCGAGAAAGTGGATTTCATCTTTTCAGTTGGACCGGTTTTGATGATGAGGGCACTTGCCAGAGTCACATTACCTTACAAAGTCAGGACAATCATCAGTTTGAATCCTATAATGGTTGATGGAACCGGAATGTGCGGTGCCTGCAGGGTAACTGTTGGGAACCAGACAAAGTTCGCCTGTGTGGATGGACCGGACTTCGATGCGCATTTAGTAGATTTTGAGGAACTGCTTAAAAGACAGCGAATGTATCTAAAAGAAGAAAAGGTTGCTATGGATAATTTTATCTCCAGAATGGATCAGTCCGCACATCACCACCAAAGCCACAAACCATCCTAAAAAGGAATCAAAATTGAGCACTCCAAAAAAGACCAGTATCCCCAGGCAGAAAATGCCGGAGCAGGCGCCGGAACAAAGAGTCAAAAACTTCAAAGAAGTCCCTTTCGGATACACAGAGGAATTAGCAAAAATAGAAGCCCAGCGATGTTTATTCTGCAAGAAGCCTCAATGTATTGCTGGCTGTCCGGTAGAAATCGATATACCTGGATTCATTAAATTGATTGCTGAAGGGGATTATATCGGGGCGGCAAAAAAGCTGAAAGAGACCAATAGTCTGCCTGCGGTTTGCGGAAGAGTCTGTCCGCAGGAGGACCAGTGCGAAAAAGTCTGCATTTTAAGTAAAAAATATGAACCTGTAGCCATTGGTAACTTAGAGAGGTTTGCCGCGGATTATGAAAGGGAAACAGGTGAAATAGAAATACCTAAAATCGAGAAATCGACTGGCAAAAAAGTTGCGATAGTTGGCTCAGGTCCTGCAGGGCTGACTGTGGCTGGTGATCTGATAAAAATGGGACATCAGGTAACAGTATTTGAAGCTTTACATAAAGCTGGAGGAGTTTTAGTCTATGGAATCCCGGAGTTCAGACTACCCAAAGCCATTGTTCAGTCTGAGGTCGATTATCTGGCAAAATTAGGCGTTGAGTTTAAGACCAGCAATGTAATTGGGATGCTGGAGACCATTGATGACCTATTCGCTTCCGGGTATCATGCGATCTTTATAGGGACCGGAGCAGGGCTTCCCAATTTTATGAGAATCCCGGGAGAAAATCTTAATGGCATTTATTCTGCCAATGAATACTTGACCCGTTCGAATTTGATGAAAGCTTACAGTTTTCCGGAAAATGATACTCCCATCTTCTCCGGAAAAAATGTTGCCGTCTTAGGTGGCGGAAATACGGCTATGGATTCTGTAAGAACTGCTTTAAGATTAGGCGCAGATAATGCCTATATAGTCTATCGACGATCCAGAACCGAGATGCCAGCCAGAAAAGACGAGATTCACCATGCAGAGCAAGAAGGTGTTAAGTTCGACTTCTTGACTGCTCCAATTAAATTCCACGGGACTGAAGATGGCTGGTTAAAAGGTATGGAATGTATCCGGATGAAATTAGGGGAGCCGGACGAATCCGGGCGAAGAAGACCAGTTCCAGTTGAAGGCTCTAATTACATAATGGATGTGGATACCGTGATAGTTGCCATTGGGAATAGTTCCAATCCATTGGTCCCGAAAACCACTCCCGGATTAGACATCAATAAATGGGGGAATATAACCGCTGACCCTGAGACCGGCCAGACCTCCCGTAGGGGAGTTTTCGCAGGTGGTGATATCGTCACCGGCGGAGCAACCGTAATCTTAGCCGCAGGGGCCGGCAAAAGAGCCGCCAGGGCCATTGACGCCTATTTGAAAACACCATAAAACATTACGTAGGGGCAATTCATGAATTGCCCCTACCGATTTCTTTTTTCCAACGAGTCACATAGATTGTAGCGTCGGGCTTTATGCCCGACGAAAAGGAGGGGCACGGCATGCTCTGCCCTTTCTTCTTTCGTAGTGCGACCCTTTCAGGGTCGCCAAAAAAACTTAGAGACGCATGCAATGCGTCTCTACACTCTTTTTTTCGGTCACGAAAAACGGTAAACGGTCTCGGTTTTTTTATTTTCCCTTGAACCCCCGACTCCTTGAATCCTTGAATCCTTCCTATCCGATTTTCCCCCAGGGATACCCTAACAGTACCAAAATCAGCGCCACTATCATCAAAACAATCGAAGGCGGAATTATCAATCTGTAAATTTTAGAAAACGATGCTTTGAAATAATCTTTGGTCAGGACTAAGCATAAATGCACTGGTGAGAGCATCACCCCGGTAAATCCTGCCGCATAAGCTAACATAGCATATCCGTAGTTCACCCCATTTGGTTTTAAAAAGCTCAATAGTATTGGATAAGATATGCCTATAAAGGCTGTGGTCACGCCAGTCAAAGCCCCGACTGTGAAGGGAACCAGACAAATTACCAGAACCGGTGAGATCCCCCAGGCAGACAAGGTCTGAGGAATTACCGTCACTGCTCCAGACACTTCGATTATCTTTTTGAAAATCATTATCCCCAGAATCAGCATGATGATTTCCAAGGTTACGTTCTCCCTGATTATTTTGAGAAGTGAAGCAGGCCTGACCAGGTTTACGATGGCAAACAAAACAACGCTCAAAAGCAGCGCCCATAAAAGGTCTATTCCGGAGAAAAGATTCAAAACCACAGCCAAAAGAATCCCCCAGATGCTTTTCAGAAATAAAAGCAGATTTTCAACAGTATCTTTCTGGCTCTTGCTTTCCTCTTTTTCGAGTTTGACTTTTCTCCAGAGGAAAAATATCCCCGCACCTAACATAGTCAGACTCATCGGAACCTGGGCAAGAATTATCTTGCTCAAAGGCACCTGTAATATGACCGAGGCGATAATTACCCCCTGATATAGAGGAAAAACGAATTCCATTATATGCCTGAACCAGTGGTTAAAAGATGCTTTTATCTCCGGTGAGAGATTTTTCCTTGAACCCACTTCTTCTATCATAGGTGCGGACATCATCGCACCACCGGGCATAGGGAGTATTCCGATTAAGGCTGGAA
>MEWM01000006.1:4764-7282 GCA_001775355.1 candidate division Zixibacteria bacterium RBG_16_43_9
ACCAGAATTACGATGAATAGCAGATGCAGGGTATCCCATTCGATCGTGGCTTTGAAGACGTTTTTTATAAGTTCCAGCAGGGGCAGAGAAAACAAAATCCCCAAGAAGATTGCTCCCAAAAGGAGAGTATACCCCACCTGAACTTTCTTCTTGATTAAAATGACTAAAAAAACGAAAACGATAAAGATCTTTAGAATAGGTATCATACGGTCTTATATCCTCAAGAGGGAACAAGGGTGGAGACAAGCTCCACCCCTACGCGATATCATCTTTCCAAACGTTTCTCGCAATGACAAATAAGGACCACGGCACGCTGCAGCATGCCCCTGCCATTTTGTACTCAGGGAATATACATTAAAGTCCGTAAAATGAATAGACTTTTCTCAGGGGTAATTTACGAGGGAGCGCTTGTCTGACATCTGTTGCTAAAATCGTCAATAAATCTTCGGGATCAAACGCCTGGTGGTTTTGGAATAGTCCAGATACTCGTCTCCAAAGGCTTGAATTAAGGCTTTTTCCTCAACCTGCATTCTGTAAATGTATGCCGTCAAAATAGGTACAACTATCACGATACTGCTCAGCCAGTTCGAAAAAGCCAGACCCAAGCCAAGAAATGAAACCAGACTGCCCGCATAAGACGGGTGGCGGATATATTTGTAGAGTCCCTTTTTAACTATCTGGTGACCAGGCAAGATACTCACATTCACTGTAAAATATTTTCTCAGGGTAAGAATGGCAGTCCACCTGATGACCAGTCCAAGGACCATCAGGATAATTCCACAGATTGAAAGGAGGTGATGCCTGATTGGTATGAAACCAACCCCCTTTACACCAAGAAAAACTCCAATGAAAACAGAAAGAAAGATAGCAATCCACAAAAACCTTATAGATGATTTATCCAGTTTGGGTGAGTCTTTTGATGAGGAACGCCTGGTCTTTGCCAGGATAATTTCTGAGAGGAGCCAGAAGGCAGAGATAAGGATAAATATTAGACTGACATACATTTCTTTTCTTGAGACGTAAGGGCACCGTCCGCCACAGGCGGATGCCCTACCTATTTTCATTGGTAGAACAGACATTTCCTACGGATCCATTTCTTGGACTTGTCTGTTCCCCAATGGTCAGACAGGAATGTCTGACCTACCAAGCTTTCGGACAGGGACCCCGCCAAAGCGGGATTTCGCTTCTCTCAACAAGCCCTGTCCCTACAAAACTACCTAATTGTATCTTTATCTTTTTCCCTTGAACCCTTAAACCCTTGAATCCTTGAACCCTTTTTATAGCCTATACGCCAGACTCACGAAAAACTTATCTGTGGAATAAGACTCCTTGACCATGTCAATTCGGTTATCTCTGAACTCGTTAACCCCGTGATTCCAGGCAACGTCTAATGTCATCACCTGGTCTATAAGAAAACCTGCTCCCAGAGTGAAATACCTGCGGTCAGTTTTCAAATAAACCGATTTAAACGGAATCGGGTCCTCGTAAAACCCTATTCTTATTTTTGTAGCAAGCTCCGGCATATTAAACTCTGCCCCCACGTGCCAGCGGGTAACTTCCTGGTAGATTTCCTTATATAATCTGTCATCAACTCCTGCCCTTGCCTGAGGCTTAAGCTGGGACCAGTCCGTGAAATAGACATCTCCTGCCAGGGTGACATACTTGAAGTTCAGAGCTGCCCCAGCTCCAAAAGAGTAAGGATGGGTTAAATCATAGTGACCTAATTCCTCATACTCCCGCACACTACCTGCGGTATCATAATTAAAGGAGAAATCCTGATCAATCGAGAATTTAGTAGGGAAATCTATGGTCGCTCCCACACTTAAGAACTTCGAGGCATCCACTGAAAATCCTAATTTAGCGTTCCAGCCAGAATAGTCATACAGATACCGGTTTCTCTCCCTTACCAATAAAGTTTGTAGATAATACTCCTGAAGGTAATCATCCTGGCCCTTCCAGTAATTAACTGCCCCTCCTACGGAGATGTTAGGAGAAAGGTCAATTGCTCCTCCAAAAGACCACATATTTATCCCCCCGGTCTCAAGAGCTAAAGCATCCAAACCGATCGCTCCAGTTGTCGGGTCTATAAAAGTTGAATGAAATGCATGGTCAAAGCTTTTCATCCGGTTAAACCCTAAGGCAAAAACCAGACCCCCTCGGTAAGTCGGAACCGGAAGCACGATATTGGCAGAACTGAAACGGGTGTTGCTCTGGGTAATGCTCTGGTTCTGGTAATACGAACTCAGAGGTTGCACGTTTCCTATGAACCCTGTTTCATTGTTAAGCCTCTGATGGGTCATCCCGCCTGAAAATTCTATCCTTTTCACCTTTGCCAGGCGTGCAGGATTATAAACCAGACCTGAGGCATCGTTGGCAGTTGCGATCTGCGCACCTCCCATCCCCATTGCCCTGGCACCTACCCCGAAGAAGTTTCCGGCAGAAGCCTCTTCTACTTGCAGATAGTTTCTGTCGATCTCCTGGCTGAAAATCGCAGACGTAAGGAATAAAATCAAAAAAG
>MEWM01000006.1:7322-9368 GCA_001775355.1 candidate division Zixibacteria bacterium RBG_16_43_9
GAAGCATTTTTATCTTGTCCTCTTGGGTATTTTCTCCTGTTGTCTTTCCTCTTTCTTTTCCTCCTTCTGCTGTGGCTGCTGACTCTTTTGTCCCTCAACCGCTCCGGGGATTTGGCCCTGATTGGTATTGGGCGCAGTTAAAGCCGGAGGATTTATCCCCTGGCCTCCGGGGACATAAGGAGGCTGCAAACTTCTCCTACTTTTCTCTAACCTCTCACTTGGAACAGCAGTGCCACCCCCGCTCGGTTGCCCATAGTACCAGTCCCACCACCAGGGATACATATAATAATGTCCATAGTTGGGATAATTCCAGTACCAACCAGGGCTATAGCCATAGTAATACCCGTAAGGATACTGGTGATAATCCGCATGGCAGTCAGTGCAGTGTTCCCGGTAATAACTGCCTGAATAGGCTTGTTCCTCTTCTCCCTTGACCCCGGGATGAGATAAAACAGTGTAACAGCCTACCACGAAAATTGCAGTGATAGTCAAAAGCAAACCTATCAAAACCCACCTATTCCTCATTTTTCTCACCTCCAAATTTTTGCTGGAGTGTATCTGCCTGCGGCGGAAAGCTTTACCATCTGGCAAACCTATCCGCGAAGCCCGCCTGAGGCGGGTAGGAAAGGTTCGCACTCCACAATCCGCCAGACAATTTCAGATGACAGATAAAACATGACAAATCAAAACAAATTAGAAAGACCGACTATCTCACTCACTATAACTACGTAAAATTAGACACTTCTGCTACTGGATTCGTTTAATCCTTTTACTCTGTGATGATAAATCTTTTGCCCATCTGACATCAGTTTTTTGTGTAACATACTTATGTTTGCTCTTCGTTGGTGTCCTCACCAACGAAGACTGGGGTCGTTGGTCAGGAGACCAACGACCAGCCATAATTGACCGATACTTTATTTTTTGTCAAGCACTCCTGTGGTTCGCCTTTGCTCACCACCCTGAGTATCTCGCAGGGCGGAGATGCTTGACCTACGATCTTTCCCTACATTTTTTTTCTTCAGCCTTTAGACTATAGCCTTTTGCCTTTAAAAGAACTCTACATAGATTATCCGGAATTCTCTCCCGATCTGAGAGATATTTTTTGTATTCTGAAGGACATTTCTTAAATCCAGCTCCAGAGAAAGCCGTTCTGAAAAAATCCATTGAATCCCCAAGTTAAGATAGCCTCTTCCTTTGCCGAAAGCGCTGTTGTTGTCGTCATTAGTTCCGAGGTCATATTCTAAGATACCTCCTATGCTCTCATTGAACCTTATGTCAGTTCCCATAAAGAGATTAAGATTTTTATCCTTATCATCATTTTCCAGGCTATAATTAGCCCCGAAGTGAAACCCCATCAGTATGTCATAGACCAGATAGTTCTTGCTGACCACCCCGTAAAAACCTCTGGATTTAAACTGGTATCTCTTCAGGGAATCGTCATACTCACCTATTCCTTGCCCATCATACCCTAAGGAAAAAGCTGGCAACAGGTAGCTTTCATTAATCAGCCTGATCTTGGCGGCAATCTCGGGCCTCGGATTCCAGACAGGTTTTTCCTGACTTATGAGCTTTGCCCCACCGTAAGAAATCCCTAACATAAACCTTTTCATAAGTCCAATGTTGATAGTATTTATTACCCCTCCTCCAGGGTAGATTTTTATATCAAAGTCAAAACTACCTCTGGGCAAAAGCCCGGCTGTTGGAGTGTCGATTAGTTTACGAGGCTGGATACTCCCCCACTCCTTTATCCGGGTCACCTTCCCCTGTTCCACTTTCTGAGAAAAAGCCAAACCCTGCGATAGAAATAAGGATAAAACTGTGATAAAGACAACTTTTTTCATCTTCTCCTCCAGTTTTAGGTTTACCTTCAAGTTCCAACTTAATCCCAGAAAGGTTTCAAGTCAAATAAAATCTTCTCCATTGGAGTGTAAAGCCTCAAGGTCTTGAGACTTTAGCTTTACTCATCACCCTTTGCTCTTCGTCCGAATTTGTCATCAAGACCCAAAATCGGGGATCCATAGGATTGGTGTCCTCTCCAACGAAGAA
>MEWM01000006.1:9410-11276 GCA_001775355.1 candidate division Zixibacteria bacterium RBG_16_43_9
CACGTTCAACTCGTAGGTCGGGCACCCTTGCCCGACCTCTGCTGGATACTTTTTCAAAGACCCCTCTATCAAATACAATTAAAAAAGCAATCCTTATGCCTGAAAAATAAGAATTGGGGGGTTCTGTAAGTGGCTGATTTATACGCAGATATTTGAAGGTTTATCTTTTAAAGAAAATCTGAAATCATCTTCTTGCACAAAAATCATTCAGAGGCAAAACTTTTTTGTGCATCAGCTCCATCTATCATAACATACTATTTCCTCTAATTTTTTCCTGTGTCTTGCAGGAGGTATCGTTTTGGGATAACCCAGTGGGAAAATCTGAACTATCCTGACATTTTCCGGAATCTGCAGGATTTTTTTGACCTCATCCTCCTTGAAAGCACCAATCCAGCAGGTCCCTAAGCCTTCTTCAACTGCCTGTAGAGTCATGTGGTCCATTGCAATTGTCAAATCGATGGGATAGGCGTACTGCCCGCAGGTCATAATATAATCTACCACAGTGGCGCACCCCACGATTATCACCGGTGCCTCCGCTAAAAAGTGCTGATTATTAGCAGCGGAGGCAACCTTCTTCCTTAATTCCTTATCCCTGACGACTACAAATCTCCATTCCTGCAGATTTTTGGCTGAAGGGGCTAATCTACCTGCCTCTAAGACTCTTAATAATTTTTCTTCCTCTACAGGCTTGTCTAAAAAGCTGCGGATGCTTCTTCTGGTTTTAATTGCATCAAAGACATTCATGTGCTCCTCCCAAGTAGCATAAAAACCGTGAGCGTGACTCGTTCCTCGTGAGCGTAAAGAAAGGAATTCCTAAGTTCAGCCAAAGCTGAGAATTATTGTGTTATAACGACTTAATAAGTCGCGTAGGGGTGGAGCTTGTTGAGCTTTGCGAAATCCCGCCCAAAGGCGTGGGCCTCCACCCTCATCCATTGGGCGTCCAATTGGACGCCCCTACGTGTGTTGTAGTATGCTCACGAACAACGGTCACGGGTAACGTTTTTTTGAAGAAACAAATAGGGACGCTCAGTTAAACGTCCCTACTGTTTTCTCATGCATATCTTTTGTCCGTCATCCGTTATCCGGCATTCGTCATCTCTTGAGTCTATTTCTTGATAAACAAATTCGGATCCACCTTCGCATTCAGGTTCATCTCCAAAACCTTGGTCTCCGCATATTTCTTCCCCTCAACGTTGATCACTTGGTCAAATGGAAGTTTCACTCCTGAGACCTCCCTGAAATCAGACAGGACTTCCTCGAAGTTGGATGGACCCATCATCCCCTGTCCCCGGTAGGAGATCTTGACCGGAAGATAAGATGCTGGGTCTACATACATTTTCAATTCATTTCCAAAAGGGTCGGAGATCAAAAGAAGGTTCAGTTTTTTCCCTTCTGATTCCTCCTCACCTAAATCCTGAATCTTTAAATTCTCTGCCTGAAAAAGATTGGTGAAAGAGCGAAAAAGTTCACCCTTGGTTTCTTTCACCTGAGACTCCGGTAAATCCTGCGAGCCCTGAGGACCCACAAACCAGCCTTTCTCCCCATCGAAAACCACGGTGAAAACCCCACCTGGCGTGTTCATCTCCTGCACTACCTTATTCGGGAAGATCTGGCTGGAAGTAACTGAAAGCTGAATATCACCCTGGGGAGTTGATACACTGGTCTCTGTCTTTATCACAGCGCTCTTGATGACTGAGAAGTTCTTTTTCCCACCGCAGGCGGCAATTACTTTATCGAAAATCTCCTTTCCTTTAGCTAAAGAGGCTGGGGTCGCTTCTGGAGTCTTCTCCTTTGCCTGGGGAGCGGCTTCAGGTATAGTTATATCTATAGTATCAACTTTACCCAGGACTGAAATAGGCTGGTCAA
>MEWM01000006.1:11372-16096 GCA_001775355.1 candidate division Zixibacteria bacterium RBG_16_43_9
TATCTGGGCTCTGGTCTTCTGGGTGAAATCTAAAGGGAACCCGTAGTATTCATACGTCATAAGACGGTTGACCACCTTATCCTTGGTATCGAACCTGAAGGCAAAGGAATTAAGATAATACTCCTTGGCTCTATTCAACTCCTCGTCTGTGACCTCTTCCTGAGTGAGCCTCCTGATCTCATCGATCATTAAATTTATGGCTTTCACTGTTGACTCGGATTTGGTTTGACAGAGAACGTAAAATGCATCCGGATAGGCAAAATCGAAACTATAGGCACCACCCACGTGATAAGCCAGGCCTTCCTCGGAGCGAACCTTTGTGAAAAGCCGCGAGGCAAAGCTGCCGCCAAAGATATTATTCATCACCGTTATGGCAAAGTAGTCCGGATCATTCATCATCCCGCCGATATGCCCCAGATAGATATTTGCCTGGTTGACATCATCTTTTTTTACTAAGTTGACTGAGGAGTGATATTTGTAATCCACCTTTGGAAATTCCAGCCCTTCGACCTTTTCCGGCTTCCAGTTGGCAAAAGCTTTTTTTATCTTCTGGAGCATCTCCTTGGCATTGAAATCTCCCCACACCCCTATGATCGTATAATTGGGATGAAAATATGTCTTGTGAAACTCAACCAGGTCCTCTTGTTTGATGTTGTCGATGGTGGCGTATTCTGGAACACGCGCATACGGGCTTTGAGCTCCATAAATAAGCTTTTCGAATTCACGGGCAGCGATTCCTCCTACCTGGTCGTTCCGGCGGGAGATGCCGCTTTTCTGCTGGACCTTTGCCAGATCGATCTTGTCCTGGTCGAATTTCGGGTCCATCAGGAGGTCAGCTAAAATGGAGAGCCCCTTATCCACATCCTCTTTTAGAACTGACATGGAGGCACCCCCCTCTGTTCCTCCGATATAGGTCTCCACTGATGCGCCTAACTTTTCCAGTTCCTCGTCTATCTGGTCTCCGGTCCTGTTCCCAGCACCCCCGGTTCTCATAACCATCCCGGTGATACTGGCAAGACCTATTTTGTCTGCTGGCTCAAATACCGAGCCGGTTCTGACCTTGGCAGAAAGCCCGACTATGGGAAGCTGATGGTCTTCTGCTAAAAAAACTATCATCCCGTTAGGAAGAACCTCCCTTTTCACCTCCGGGATCTTCAGCTCGCCCAAGGGAGGATATTTTAAGTCTTTATAACTTTTCTGCGCCCATCCATTAGATGCGATAAACAAAATCAAAAAAATCAGCAGAAAAATGAACTTAAAGTTTTTTATACTCCTGAACATCTCTTTTCTCCTTCTGTTAAGATTCATTGTATTGTTTTGTGAATTCATTGTTCTTTTCTTATTTTTTTCCCTTGAACTCTTGCACCCTTAAACCTTTGAACTTTTTTTTATTTTGTAGTAACTATCTCCCCCACTGTCCGGTTGGTTTTCTTGAGATATTCATTTGCCGCTTTCTGAATATCCGAAGGGGTGAGACTGTTTATCCGATCCAGTTCTTTGAACAGGTTTCTCCAGTCTCCAGATATCACCTGATAAGAGGTAAGCTGAATCCCCATTCCCATATTGGACCTAAGCTGTCTTATGAAGTTTGCTTTTGCCCTAGTCTTGATAGCATTCAAATCCTCAGTGGAAATAGGATCGGTCTTTATCTTTTCTATTTCCTGGTAGATTATATCCTCGCATTCTTGATTTGAATGGTCCTTAGCTGGAACCGCATAGAAGGCGATAAGGGTAGGATATTTCTCCGCCGGAAAAGCCGGGATTGACCCTACCTGCACCGCAATCTTTTTCTCCTTGACCAGGATTTTGTAAAGCCGGGAAGTCCGTCCGCCACCCAGGTAATCAGCTATTGCTGAGAAAGCCGGATCTTCGGAATTGGTGACGTTGGGGCGGTGATAACCAATGAGCAGGATCGGCTGGGATTTATCCTCGACTTCTATCCTTTTCTCCCCTAACTGCGGCGGCTCTACTGTCCGCACTGGTGAAGGATATTCCCCCCTGGGAATGCTTCCGAAATACTCCTGGGCAAAGGCTATTACTTCTTTTGGATTAACGTCTCCCACAATTCCGATGGTGAGGTTGTTCGGGATGTAATATTTTTTGTAATAATCCAGCGCCTGATGACGGGAGATCGACTGCAAATCAGACATATGTCCGACCACTTCGTGATGGTAAGGATGAGCCTTATAAGCTGCAGCCATAAACTCCTCAAACAGTTTTCCGAACGGACTGCTTTCTATTCCCAGTCTTCGCTCCTCCATTATCACATCTTTTTCCTTATAGAACTCACGCAAAACCGGATGCATGAATCGGTCTGACTCTAATGCCATCCATAGCTCTAACTTGTTGGAGGGAAAGCTATATATGTAGCAGGTCTGGTCATCGGAGGTAAAAGCGTTCAGTCCCACTCCACCTGCTTCCTCCACTATTGCTCCGAATTGATTGGTCACCAGGTATTTTCCCGCCTCGTCCTGGGTTTTGGAGAACTCATCCTGCAATTTTTTCAGCCGACCCTGGTCTGCCCTGTCTCCTTTATCCCTCTCCATTAAAATCTCATTGAAAAAGGAATCCTCCTTTGCCATAATTATTTTTTCTTTTTCATAGTCTTTTGTACCGATATCAGTGGTTCCTTTGAAAGCCATGTGTTCAAAGATGTGAGATATCCCGGTTATCCCGGTAACCTCGTTGTTCGAGCCAACGTTGGCGTAAGTGCAGAAAGAGACCACTGGAGCCTCGTGCCTTTCTAAGATGATAAATTTTAACCCATTGGGAAGGGTGTACTCGGTTATGTCTTTTTCCATCCCTTTAAAGGAATCCAGGGGTTTACCCTTTCCTACGGATCCGCTCCCGGATTGTCCGTAGGAGAATGAAAATAGGAGCGAAACTAAAACCAGGCTCAGAGCAAAACACCTCTTCTTAAACATAAAACCTTACCTCCTGTAAATGGTTAATTGTTATAGGTTCGATTTGTTATTTTGACGTAGATGTAGAGGAAGGCTTTAGCCTTCCATCCGATAAAATTTCATCCTTGCCAGCAGGAAATAGAAGTTTCACTATTCCTGCAAAATATAGTCCACAATTTAACCAAAACTATTACTTTGTCAAGGGCATCACCAACTTTTTTTTTCATATTTCTAAATGCTCTTTTTATACTTGGACCGTCTACCGACTGTTTCAATTTTTGTAGGGGGAGGAGTAGAGACGCATAGCAATGCGTCTCTACAGTCATTTTGCAGGGGCGGGGTCACCCTGCCCCTACGGTTTGCACTTGAACCCTTAAATCCTCGACTCCTTTTTTAGATTACAAATCCTCTTTTAGTGGAGTCATTCTTTCCCCCTTCGATAACGTCCGACAGAAACGTCGGACGCTACGAGTTTACAACTTTAACGCATCCCATTTCCTGAACACTTCCAAAATCATCTTCTTGATTTTTTCCGCCACTTTTTGCATATAGATTTTCGCCTTTTCCTCGTCAAAATCCGGATACCCTTCATTTTCCTTATACAGGATGATGGAGGATGGGACAGGCACTACGCTGAGAGCTTCGTCAAATTTATACGCCATTCCTTTCTTATACAGTTCTTTCCTGACCAGGCTCTTGTCAATCTCCAGAATTCCGGCAGTTTCATCCACAGCTCCATGTCCCCCGGCAACGCCATAGACTTGCTTGGTTATATCTTCACACAAAATCCACCAATGCACGACAGCAATTTTTGCCTTTCTGGCTTTATGAACCTTAAAAGCCGCATTTTTCAACTCGTTCAGATGTCCTCCGTGCCCGTTGATTACAACAATCTTTGAAAAACCTTTTTCAGCCATCGAATCGATGATCTCATAAAGGTAATTTTCAAAAGTCTGGGAGGTAACAGTCAAAGAGCCGGGATAATGATAAAGGCTTCGCGTGACACCATAATAGACCGGAGGCGCAATAATTGCCTTTAAATCCTCTGCAATCATCTCCGCTATCTTTTGAGGTATCTGCACGTCCGTTCCTAAAGTAATGACACCGTGAGCCTCAATCGTGCCTACTGGCAGGATAATGGTGTCAATTTTTTTCGGAACCAACTTTTGAAATTCCATCCAGTTCAGATCTTCGAGTCGGTAAACCATTTTTGACTCCTCAGTTTAGGTTTTAGGTTGTAGGTGATAGGTTATAGGTAGTAGGGAAAAAAATGCCATTCTTTTTGGGATTTCCCTATCACCTATTACCTACCACCTATGACCTTTATTTATATTCCAGAACATAAATCGTCATCTCTTCAGGCAGAGAATCCTTTTTAAGAGTGATAGAATTTTTCCCTACTTTCTCCACATTCTTTTTTCCTTTCAAGAACGGTTCAAGAGTCGCTATCGGAAATCCAGACCCCATAACCGGGGTTTTGTAGTGCATAGGAAAGACAACTTTAGGATTTAACTTGTTGACGAGCTTAGTTGCCTGCTCAGCATCGATGGTAAAATAACCGCCAACCGGTATAAAAACCGCATCCACCGGACCGATTTCTTTGTACTGGGAATCAGTCAGATCTACCCCTAAATCGCCAAAGTGAGCAAACCTTATCCCCTCAAATTCCCACACCCGAATGTAATCATCCCCCCTGCCATCGCCATGAGAGGCTTTGACAGCTTTGAAAGTAATCCCTTTTGCAGTCTTGGTCTGACCATCTCTTATGACTTCAGGTTTTCCGCTTATGGCAGAGACGTTATTGTGATCGAAATGATCGTG
>MEWM01000006.1:16123-20687 GCA_001775355.1 candidate division Zixibacteria bacterium RBG_16_43_9
TCCGCGCTTACATTGGGCACAGGGTAACCCACGCTTTTGTCAAACGGGTCAGTCACGATTTTAACTGAATCTGAAAGCATAAAACAGGAATGCCCGAACCATCTAATAGTAACCTCTTTGTTTTCCATTTTTACTCCCTTCCCTTTAGTTTTTTGAGCTTGAGCTGGATTGAAAATCAAGGTTAAAGAAAGTATCCACAAACATACCTTTAAGAGTTTTAACATCTTTGGCATAAAACCTCCTTTCTTGTTTAAAAAACTCCTGCTTTAATCCGCGTAGGGGCGGAGTTTAACTCCGCCATGGGGTGGAGACAAGCTCCACCCCTACGCAACTTTTTGCTTTTATCAAGTTCCTTCTCCCCTTGTGGGAGAGGGTGAGGGGTCACCCTCCCCTTACCCCTCCCATCAAGGGAGGGGTCTTCAAAGTCTACGCTATCATGCAACAGTATGAGTAACAACCATGCTAATCTGAGTTTTCAAAACCTCTTTATACCTTTTGTTTCACCTCAAATCATAAAGCTTATCAAATAAAACCAGTTGCGACGAATAATAAACCAGCCGGTAAAATGACCTGAACAAGCTGTAAGCTTGCTGCACGAGAAATAAAGATAATATCAGCAATTTATCCGCTGGTATAAAATGCAAAATTTTGCTCAGCCCGAGATAAGCAATCAAAGTTCCTAAAAGAATCAGGCTCAAAAGATAATAAAGTAAAACCGTCCTTCCAAAATTCCTGAAGATAAACCTTAAGCTCGGTTTCAGAATCACTCTGAGTTTCTTCTCCTCAGAAGTAACCCGGTAAATCCTCAGGTAGTCGCCCCACATATCCACCAGCATAAATAACAGCGCAAAGATGACCAGCCCGGTGATGAGAACTAAAACGTGACCCGTTACTGAAAGCTCCTTCCCTGCTATTGCCTGAATTAAAGAAAAGATCAACATCCCCAGGATGAAAGCCAGTATGTAAATTACACAAATGAAAATGAAAATCTTAAAAAAGCTCCAGAAATATTTACCGCAGTCTCCGAAGAATTTTTCACCTTTGAATCTCTGTTTGCCTTCTCTTAGATTTTGGAAGAGTGCTCCCCACAAACCTCCGGAGAGGAATATATAACCGAGTATAGAGATTAAAATGATAAAAAGAAATAAAACCCGGTATAAGCCTATGCTCTTGTTCCAGTAAGTAAAGAAATCCACCAGCAGAGAAAAATCATACCCCTTAAGAAAATTATTAGCCAAAGGAGACAAGGAGAAAGTTCTGGCGAACATGTAATAGGCAGGGATCAAAAGACAAAATGCAAAAAACACCTTGAATAAAAACAAGATCAGAGCCAAGATTTTATTCTCCCAAACTCTGGCAATGCCATTCCTGAACGCTTCCCACATAACCATCTTTTACCTACTACCTATCATCTATTACCTACAACCTACCACCTTTTTTTAGAAAAAATCCACTATCCACTGAATACAGCTTTCCATCCAGAAAAGATAATCCGACAAAAACTTAAAAACCGGCCAGCGGTGAGGTTTAACAGAAAGTGCATTGTTATTGACATTCAAATCCAGAACTATTTTGTTCTCCGGATCCACAATCGCTGATTTGATCTTTGCTTTAGTATCAATTTTAAATTTATACCATTTTTCCTTTCCGTCCCAGGTCTGCCTGATCTTCTCTCCATTTTCTAATTCAATCAAAACATCTACTGGCATAATTATATCACCATTTCTCCTCAATTCCACAGTCGTCTGGTAGAGCTTGTCTTTTTTGGAATTTCCCTTTTCTTCGCTTTTTATCTTTCTTACCTCGTAATCGCAGGTCTTTGTATCGTAAAACCAATCTCTAAAGAAACCATCTAAGTTTTGGTCTGTCACTTTTTCAGCCAATTTAATGAAATCATCTGTTTTTGGATGTTTGAATTGGAATTGATTATAATATTCTTTAAGAAAACTATCCATTTTTTCCTTCCCGACGAGATTCTCCAGAAGGTCCAGCACCAGCGAAGTTTTATAATAGACGTTGACCCCATAGGAGGCCACACTTAAGAACTCCCAGGAGGGCTTGACTATGGGATCCACTTTAGCCGAAGTAGAATATACCAGCTTAGTCAGATTTTCATCAGAAATTTTCACTCCCCACAGGTCAATGATATTTCCCATTATCCCATATTCGTTTTCCATGATTTTTCGAGTAGTGTAAGTGGTCATCCCCTCGTCCAGCCAGGCTTCCTCAGCTTCATTTGAAGCCACTATCCCGTACCACCACTGGTGCGCCAGTTCGTGGATAATAATCCACTCATCCAGCCTTACGTTTTCTGGAGTAAAAGGCAAATCCGGAGGCATGGTTATAAACATCGGGGATTCCATAGCTCCGCCTAAACCTATGCTACTATTTGCTACAACTAATTTCTTATATGGGTATTTTCCAAAGTGTGAATTACAATATTTGAGAACCGCCTCAACCCCTTTTACCCATCTGGGGAATCTATATAAATCTCCTGGCAGAAAGAGGAAAACCACCTCAACCCCATCTATGTTTACTTTCCTGACCTTAAAGTCGGGAGAGGCAGCCCAGGCGAAATCATGCACTTTCTCAGCGTGAAAACTAACCGTCTTTGTGGAATCAGGATTATTCTTTTCAGCGGTGACATAACCTGTTCCGTCGATGACATATTTTAGAGGAAGAGTGATGGAGACATCATAGGTCCCGAAATCCGAGAAGAACTCGGTCATATAATGATTGGGGAAATTTCTCCAGGTGCCATCTTGCTCCAGCACAGCCATTTTGGGGAACCACTCGCACAGAAGAAAGTTATCCTCATCATACCCCAGGCGGAAGCTGATCTTCGGTAACTTCAGCTCAAATTCGCAAGACAGCTCGATTTTTTTGCCCGGTTTCAGAGGCTCAGGCAGGGATATGCTCATCAACGTTTCATTCAACTTATAGCTGATTTCCCCTCTTTCATCCTCGACTGTTTTTATCTTTAAATACCCCTGGTATTCTTCCTTCTTCATCAGTTCTTTGAGATATCCGCTTTCTTTGACAAAAATGGTCGAGTCTGAGGAAAAAGCATTCGGAAAAAGGTGGAGATACAGGGTATCAAGGTCTTTGGTGGAGGTATTCAAAAAGGAGATTTTCTCCTGCCCGGAGATTAACTTCTTTTTAACATCCAACCGGACGTCGATCTTGTAAGAAGCTATTGGGATGTAGTCTGCCCGGATTTGAGAAGGGAAAACCGTAAAGAGAAAAATTAACAGGAACAACTTAATCGGTTTAAATTTTCCGTTCATCTCATCCTTTGAGGAACGCTCGAAAAATCATTCCGATTTTTTATTTTCATTTTGATCCTTGTCCATTAAGACCTGAAGATGAGCTTCAACTGAAGAAGCTAAGGCTTTGAGATTATACCCGCCCTCCAGGACTGAGACTATCTTTCCCTGACAGGTTTCCTCTGCTAATCTTTTTACCACCTGGGTTATTCTTTTAAACCCTTTTTCTGTCAGATTGAGATTGGTCAGCGGATCATCCTTATGCCCGTCAAAACCTGCGGAGATGAAAATAAAATCCGGGACGAATTTCAAAGCCGCCGGATAAAGTATGGTCTCAAAAACCTCTATATACTCTAAATCCCCGCTCCCGGCAAACATAGGAATGTTCAAGGTATAACCCAGACCTTCCCCCTGCCCCTTTTCGCCTTCTTTTCCGGTGCCGGGATAGAAAGGATACTGGTGAATGCTGAAATAATATACTGAGGGGTCAGAATAGAAAGCTTTTTGAGTGCCGTTTCCGTGATGCGCATCCCAGTCCACAATCAGCACTTTTTTCAAGCCATGTCTTTCCTGCACATATCTTGCTCCCACGGCCACATTGTTGAAAATGCAGAATCCCATCCCCCTGTTTGGCTCAGCATGGTGACCCGGAGGACGGACCGCGCAGAAGGCGTTTTTGACTTTTCCCTGTAACACACCATCTACTCCTGCTAAAACCCCTCCCACAGCTAAAAGAGCGACCCGGTAAGTTTCTGAGGTGATAACCGTATCCGCATCCAGATGGCTGGGAGCATGTCTGGAGAACTCTTCTACCATCTGGATATATTCCCGTAGGTGAATCTTCTTTACCCACTCCAAAGAGGGATTATGCGGCTCAATATGCTCCATCTCCGGAAGGTACTTTTTCTTCTCCAGGTGGTCCATCAGAAAGGAAAGCCGGGAAGGGTTTTCCGGATGACCTATTCCGGTCTCATGTTTCAGATAATCGGGGTGATATATTAAGCCAGTAATTGGCATCTTCTTTTCAACTGTTGCTCTATTTTACTCTTTCAACCTTAAGCCTGATCATCAAGCATAATTAAACTTTTCAGAAAAGAGAAGTCAAGTAAGTTCTGCATCTGCTCCTTGTTGGTCTCCAGACCAACAAGGTTCCTTTGGTGCTTTGATTAACGAGGCTCCGTTGGTGGGGACACCAACGGAAAGCGAGGGAATGCTGGTCGTTGGTCTCCTGATCAACGACCAATTATACAAGGTCTCTAAGATCGGTCAATTTAAAGAACTTAAAAGGTTTCTCGGAT
>MEWM01000006.1:20703-24291 GCA_001775355.1 candidate division Zixibacteria bacterium RBG_16_43_9
GTCCTCTGGATAATCAACTAATCTCCATTCAGGTTGAATCGGATTATTATGAATATATTCAGCTTTCTGTAATAGGAATTTAGCTGAATAGATATTCTGAAAGTTAGTGTCCCTCTCCCAGATTTGATATAATCTATCTTTCTTTTTCACCATAAATTTACTCAATAAATGAGGATCTGCTTCTTTCATAACCTTAATTATCCGGTTGGCAGTAAATTTATGGAAATTCTGGTTTACTTTTTCCATTCTATTCTCGCCTAAGATTTTTAGAATAAGATGAAGGTGGTCCGGCATTAAAACAAATGCATAAATATTACCCCATTCATTCCTGGTAATAAAATTCAGACTATCTAAGATTATATCAGCATAGATAACATCTTGAAAAATAGGAACCCATTTAATAATGGTAGAAGTGACAAAGAAAAGATGCTCTTTTTCAAAATCTTTTACTTGTTGTTTCATATAATTCTACCCCTCGGTTGGTGAGGACACCAACCGAGAGCATCGTCTTGCTCCTTGTTGGTCTCCTGACCAACAAGGCTCAATGTGTCTATAGACAATCCGCCTCTGGCGGATTGGTGGGGACACCAATGGAGAGCACAGTTCTGCTTGTCGTTGGTCTCTTGACCAACGACCAATTCTTAAATTCCTCTTCTCCAGACCAACAATGCTCTTCCCTGTTGGTGGGGACACCAACAGGGAGCAGACCACCTTTGAACCTTTTTTTATTATATTCTCTTAGTCTTCCACTTTCCCAACTTAAACCAGAAAGCTAAAACTGCCCCCTTGGCAATGGAGGTCAAGGTTATCGCCCACCAGACTCCAGCTACACCTAAATTTAGTTTTATGGCTAACAGGTAAGCTAAGGGAATCCTCAAAATAGAGCCAGGCACTGAGACTATCATCGGTGGAAAGGTATTACCTGCCCCGGAAAAAGCTCCCTCCAGAACTATCTCTATTGCCATAAAGATTTGAGATAGAGCCATAATTCGCAGGTAATTAATTCCAATTTTAATAACCTTCTCATCTGATATGAAGAACGCCGAAATATATTTAGGAAAAGAAATAAACATTATTGAGATAAACCCGGTAATCAAGACCACAATAAAGACTGTTCTCCAGGCTGATTTCTCAGCCCTTTCCGGTTTTTTCGCACCTAAGTTCTGGCCAACTAAGGCAGCCGCCGCCATAGAAAAGCCAAAACAGGTAAGGTAGGATAAAGATTCAGACCTGTTTCCTATGCCTAAAGCCGCAATAGCATCAGTTCCAAAATGAGCAGTTATCTTATTTAGAAATAAATAGACCAGGCTGAAGACTATTCCAGCAATTGAGGTCGGTGCTCCAATTTTGACAATCCGGTAGATCGTTTTAAGCTCAAGTTTTGGCTGATGTTTTAAACTTAACCTGAAAGGAAGTTTTCCTTTAACTATGTAACTTTTAAAAAGCATCACAGCTAAGAATTGGGAAATAACTGTAGCTATTGCTGCCCCGGATGCTCCCATCTTAGGAAAAGGACCCAAACCGAAGATCAAGACCGGATCTAATAAGATATTAAAGCTCACTGCTATCAGGGCCACCTTTAAAGGGGTCTTGGTATCTCCTGAGGCTCTGAAGACACCGCTTAAGATATCTATCAGGAAAAAAAGTGGAGCACCTAAAAAGATTATGCGGAGATATTTTGTTCCTATTAAGGTAACCTCCTTTTCAGTTCCCATCAGATAGAAAAACTGAGGAGTCAGGATTATCCCCGCAATGGCCAAAAGAGACGAGCTTATTATCGCTAAAAGGAAAGCCTGTTCTGAGATGTAGGATGCCTGATTCGGGTCTTTCGCTCCGATAGACCTTGAGACTAATGCCACCACTCCGATAGAGATAATTGCGGCTAAGGAATATATGATCCAGATGACAAAGACCGAGGAGATCACCGCGGCTAAGAAGGTTGCTCCTAATTTTCCTACCCAGAAAGCATTGGCAATTGAGAAGAAAGTCTCTAGGAACATCGAGGTAACCGCAGGCCAGGCAAGATGAAGGATATTCCTGGTGATATCTCCTGAAGTCAGGTCTAAAACTTTTTGCTCTTTAGTTTCCACCACGATTTTTTTCTCACCTGTCATTCTGAGGGAGTCTCCGCCGAAGGCGGAACGACCGAAGAATCTACCTCAAGGTCAAATTCGACAGATTCTTCGCCCTGCGGGCTCAGAATGACAAAATAACACTTCCTGCCCGGCTCCTTGTTAGTCTCCCGACCAATCCGCCTCTGGCGGATTGGTGAGGACACCAACGGAGAGCAGTGCTTTCTCCTTGCCTTTAGCCTATAGCCTTAAGACTTTAGCCTTTTACCTGTTCTCTCGCATGATACGAGCTTCTCACCAATGGTCCGGATTCCACCTTCGTAAAACCCATTTTCTCACCAATCCTTTTCAATTCGTAAAAATCCTCAGGCGGATAATATTTTTTCACTTGCAGATGTTTATCCGAAGGAGAAAGATACTGTCCTATAGTGAGCAGGTCACACTTGATGTCTTTTAGGTCTTGCATCAGCTCGATTATCTCCTCCCATTTCTCCCCCATACCGATGATAATTCCGGACTTGGTCAGGATGGAACTGTCATAATCCTTTGAAGCTCCAAGCAGATTCAAAGACCTTTGATAATCCGCGCCTTTTCTGACTATGGGATAAAGTCTTTTCACCGTCTCCAGGTTATGATTCAAAACGAAAGGTTTTTCCCTGAGAACGATCTTCAATGATTCAAAGTCACCCTTGAAATCCGGGACCAGAACCTCTACTTTACATTCCAGATTTGATTCTCTTATCTTTTTTATCACTTCAGCAAAGTGCGAAGCTCCTCCATCTTCCAAATCATCCCTGGTTACTGAGGTGATGACTACATATTCTAAACCTAATATTTTTACAGCTTCAGCGATATGCAGAGGTTCTGAGACATCTAAAGATAACGGGACTCCTCTATCCACATCACAGAAACTACATCCACGGGTGCAAATTCTGCCTAAGATCAGGAAGGTTTCGGTCTTTTCCTCAAAGCAGGTCCCGATATTCGGACAGTTCGCCTCCTGACAGACCGTATGCAGATCAAGCGAGGATAAAAGAGACTTGACCTTTCTATAATTTTCCCCTAACGGAGGTTTGACCTTTAGCCAGAGAGGAAGTCTTTCTCTTTTGATTTTCATATTTTTTTGTAATTGCGAGTCCCGATTTATCGGAACGAAGCAATCTGTTTACTCTATAAAGATTGCTTCGTCGCCCTACGGGCTCCTCGCAATGACAGTTCGTAGCGTCGGGCTTTATGCCCGACGTTAACTATGCTTCTCGTTGGTCTCCTGACCAACGACCAATTCTTTTGCTCCTTGTTGGTCTCCGAACCAACAAGGTTCCTTTGGTGCTCTGCTCGATGAGGCTCAGTTGGTGAGGACACCAACTGAGAGCTTTGGGCGAGGAAATCTCGCCCCTACAGTTTCTTTCTCCACGCTCACGGTTCTTTGTCTTTATCCGTCATTCGTCATTCGTAATCCGTAATAATCTTTATAAGTCCGTAGCGTCCGGTTTTATGCCCAACGTTAACTATGCTT
>MEWM01000006.1:24427-24690 GCA_001775355.1 candidate division Zixibacteria bacterium RBG_16_43_9
TTATTCTTCAAAACTCCTATGGAAAGTAAACATCCGGAGGAAAAAGGTAAGATTTATGATTTGATAATCCTGGGCGGGGGCCCTGCAGGACTATCTGCAGCGCTTTACGCTGGTCGAGCCAGGCTGGATACCCTTTTGATAGAAAAAAATCTGCCCGGAGGACAGATCTCGATTACCGATTGGGTGGAAAACTATCCCGGCTTCCCGGAAGGGATAACCGGACTGGAGCTGGCAAAAAAATTTGAGGACCACGCCAGGAAATT
>MEWM01000006.1:24841-25380 GCA_001775355.1 candidate division Zixibacteria bacterium RBG_16_43_9
AAATTTAAAGGCAGGGGTGTATCTTATTGCGCCACTTGTGACGGTCCATTTTTCAAAGATAAGGATATAGTGATAGTGGGATGCGGAAATTCCGGGGTTCAGGAAGGGCTTTATCTTCTGCGGTTTGTAAAGAGCATCACCTATGTGGAACGCCTTAAATGTCACAATGCGGAAAAAATCCTGATGGAGAGGGCATTGAGAGAGCCCAGGATGAAATTTTATTATGAGCATGAGCTGGTCTCCATTGACGGTAAGGATAAAGTGGAATCTGTAACTGCCATTAATCTGAAGACCAAGGAGAAAATGGTGATCCCCGCTCAGGGCGTCTTTTTCTACGTAGGATTAGTGCCAAAAACTGAATTCCTGAGAGGAAAGGTAGACTGCGATCCTTACTGCTATGTCATCTGTAACGAGAACTCCTGCACCTCAGTCCCGGGAGTTTTTGCAGCAGGTGACGTGAGAATGAAAGACGTCAAGCAGATAGTTACCGCAGTAGCAGAGGGTGCCATCTCCGCGACTATGGCATTGAAGTATCTGGA
>MEWM01000006.1:25421-31881 GCA_001775355.1 candidate division Zixibacteria bacterium RBG_16_43_9
AAAAATATGGAAGGCTGAAGTCTCAAAACCTTGACGGCCTTCCGCTACATTTGCTGGGGTCGTTGGTCGGGAGACCAGCAAGAAGCACATTCGCTCTTTGTTGGTGTCCTCACCAGCAAAGTTAAATTCACGTCGGGCATAAAGCCCGACGCTACAATTCATCTATTTCCTATTACCTACAACCTATGACCTTTTTTTCAGAATTCAATCCCTTCCTGAGCCAGTATCCCTTTTCTGAAAGGATGTTTAATCTCCTTCATCTCAGTAACCAAATCCGCAACCTGAATTAATTTTTTAGGAGCATCTCTGCCAGTCAAAACCAGATGGACTTTATTCTGCAACTTTTTTATGAACTTGATTAACTCGTCCATCTTGAGCAATCTCAGATTCAGAGCCACATTGATCTCATCTAAGATTATCATAAAATACTTGCCTGAGGATCCGCGTTTTCTGGCAAATTCTAAAGCTCGTCTGGCTGCTTTTTTGTGCTCGGACAAAGGAAGTTTATCTCCTAAGATTCCCACATAACCTTTACCCATCGAGTAAATCTCGATATCTCGCGGAAATCTCTTGGAGAACTTTATCTCACCATAATCCAGGAAATCCTTGATGAATTGAACCATCAGTACCTTTTTTTTCTGCCCTGCTGCGCGCATAGCCATCCCTAAGGCAGAGGTGGTTTTCCCTTTGCCATTCCCGGTGAAAACCATCACCAGGTTTTTCTGATCTTTGATTGATTTTTTCTTGCTCATCTTTACACCCTGAAATTGTTTTTTGTAGGGGCACGACATGTCGTGCCCCTACCATTTCTGTATCTACTACAGAGACGCATGCTATGCGTCTCTACGCCAATTTACATGCGTTTCTTATTCGCCGGGCATAAAACCCGACGCTACATTTTTCCCTCTATTTGGTTTTTGACTCAAGACTATAGCCTTTAGACTTTAGCCTCTTCATCTTACGTCTCACGTCTTATTTCTTCCCTTTTTATTCTTCTGGCGGTGCTGGAATCAAATGCGAGCTCATCAAGATATTAGCCTGTTCCCTGGCTCTTCTTATCATCCTGTTTGCCTGTTCGATAAGCTCAGTCCTCGAAGGCTTTATTCTTGCCAGCCCTTGCTCAATCGCTTTTAACCCGACTGCCACTGCCTCCCGGGTATAAACCTCCGGATCCTCCATCGTGGGGATGATATACTCCTCATTTATCCCCTTATCCTGTGCGGTTTGAGCCAGCTCATGAGCGGCAGCTATCACCATCTCGTCAGTGATAGTCTTGGCTCTCACGTCCAAGGTCCCCCTGAAAATTCCTGGAAAACCTAAGGAGTTATTTATCTGGTTATGGAAATCAGACCTGCCTGTGGCGACTATTCTGGCACCAGCCTCTTTTGCCTCCCAGGGCCAGATCTCTGGCACTGGATTGGCACAGACGAAGACTATGGGGTCTTTACCCATATCTGCTATCCACTCTTTTTTGATAACCCCCGGACCAGGTGCAGAAAGGGCAATGACCACATCTGCCCCTTTCATCGCCTCGGCAATACCACCCTTTCTTTTATCCTTATTGGTTATCTGGCAGAACCTGTACCTGGGATCGCTTTTTTCAAAATCCTTCCTGTCAGAATGAAGAATCCCGTTCAAATCCGTCATAATCACTTTGCCTGCATCGACCCCTGCAGCCAGGAAGAGTCTTAAAGTAGCGGTATTAGCTGCTCCAGCTCCTACCATAGCGATTTTGACCTCATTCAGTTTCTTCCCCACGATCTTCAGGGAATTGATCAAGCCAGCCAGGTTGACTGCTGCTGTCCCCTGCTGGTCATCATGCCATACCGGAATGTGAGCTTCTTGTCTGAGCTTGTCCAGGATATAGAAGCATTTCGGCTGCGCGATGTCCTCTAAATTCACCCCGCCAAAAGAGGGCTGGATAAGTTTGACCACTTTGATCAGCTCATCCGGGTCTTTGGTCTCAACGCAGATAGGATAAGCATCCACACCGCCGAGATATTTGAATAATAAAGCTTTTCCTTCCATTACCGGAAGTCCGGCTTCAGGTCCGATGTCACCTAACCCTAAAACCCTGGTCCCGTCTGAAACCACTGCTACTGCATTCCCTTTATTGGTATGTTCATAAACCTTGTTAGGGTCTTTGGCGATTTCTTTACAGGGTTGGGCAACCCCTGGAGTATACCAGATTGCAAAATCGTTAAAATCCCGGATAATACATTTCGGCGCTATCTCGATTTTCCCTTTATAAAAAGGGTGCAATCTTAAAGCATCTTTACCCGGTTTCTCAGCACTGGCTATTCTTTGCTCTTTAGTTAACATAGATTTGAAATCTCCTTTCCTTCTTACTGGAGTGTAAAGCTTTAGCTTTACTGATAATTTGCTTATCGTCTACTGGACGATAATTCTTCGTTGGTGAGGACACCAACGAAGAGCAAGGTTTACACTCCAATGAATATATGAAATCTTTTCTCTTTTTCCAGATAAAATAATAGCACAGGCTTTTTCAAACCTGTGCTATCGGTTTTCAAGGAAAATCGTTCTCCTTACATCAGATTGAATTTCTTTATAGTCGCATCTGCCATCGCCTGAATTCTCTCCAACTCCTTCTCGAATCCGGGCTTTTTGAAAAGATGCCTGAATCTACCCTGAAGTTTCAGATACTCCTCAACCGGCGCTTTCTTGGCTATTTTGCGAACCGAGGTGATTACACCATTTTCCATCTCGTAAAGAGGAATAAGTCCGGTTTGAACTGCAAGTTTAGCCACTTTTATGGTATCATAAGGCTCATGTGCCCAGCCCAGAGGGCAAGGCGCATGAATCTGTAGATATTTGGGACCAACTATATCTAAAGCCTTTTTGACCTTCTTCTCTAAGTCCTTCAAATAGGCAACTGATGCAGTCGCCACATAAGGTATCCCGTGAGCTGCGGCTATAGCCGGCATATTCTTCTTTTCAGTAGGGTTTCCCCAGGAGACTTTTCCAGAGGGGCTGGTAGAGGTCCAGGCTTCAAAAGGTGTCAAGCTGCTTCTCTGCACTCCAGTATTCATATAAGCTTCGTTATCGTAGCACACGTACAGGATATTATGTCCTCTCTCAAACATCCCGGAAAGGCATCCTATCCCTATATCCGCGGTTGCTCCATCTCCACCCTGGGCGATGATTTTAGCTTCTTTTTCTCGACCCAGAGCTTTTAAAGCTACCTCTATCCCTGCTGCCACTGCAGCTGAGTTCTCAAATAAAGAATGTATCCAGGGCATCTTCCAGGCTGAATGTGGATAGGAGGTAGAGAAAACCTCTAGACACCCGGTAGCTGCAGTTACAATTATATCTTTTCCTGCGGTATTCATCACTGTCCTGGCAGCTAAGGCTAATCCACAGCCGGAACAAGCCTTGTGCCCTGGCGTAAGCAGACTTTCCACAATCTCTTCTTTTTCCTTTATCTTTTTTTCAACAGTAAGTTCATCTTTTGCCATCTTATTTACCTCCAATTAAATGCTCTTTCAGATCCACGAAGAGATTATCCACCTCAGAAGTTTCACCCTTCTTTATTACCTTAACAATAGACTCCTTAGGAATATCCCTTCCACCCAACCCAGCAATGAATCCTGAGACTTTTGGCTGATTTGGTCTGCCGTATAAAGCCGCCTTTATCTCATCATACAAAATCCCGGTCGCTCCTAAGGAGATGGCTTTTTCCATAACGATCACGTTTTTGACATTTTTAAGGGCGTCATAGATTGCTTCTTTGGGGAAGGGCCTGAATGCCCTTATCTTTAGCACTCCGATTTTTTTGCCTTTGTCTCTCAACTCATCTGCCACTTCCTTTATCGTTCCGACAACTGAGCCCATGGACACAATTACAGTCTCTGCCCCATCTAATCTATATTTCTCGACCAGACCGCCCTGATACCTTCCAAACGTCTTTTTGAACTGGTCTGCAACCTCTTCGATCATATCTGATGAAGCCTCAATCGCCTTCTGCAGTCTGTATCTGGTCTCCATATACCAATCCGGCTCAGCTAAAATTCCAAAGGTTAGGGGATTTTTTGTGGTCAGGTATAATTCGGGTTTATAAGGCGGCAAGAACTCATCTGCCACCTTCTGGTCTAAAAGCTCGATCGGCTCAAAAGCATGCGTCAGGATAAACCCATCCATATTGACCATCACCGGAAGCATTATCTCCGGATGCTCTCCGATTTTGAAAGCCTGCAGATGCATATCTGCGGCTTCCTGGTTATCCTCAGCAAAAAGCATAATCCAGCCTGAATCTCTGATGGTCATTGCATCCTGCTGGTCATTCCAGATATTTATCGGAGCGGAAACTGCTCGATTAGTGCAGGTAATAACCACCGGCAATCTCAACCCCGCTATGTTAAACAAAACCTCAACCATCAAAAGTAGCCCCTGAGCAGTTGTGGCTGAATAAGCCCTGGCACCTGTGGCCGAGGCACCTAAGACCACTGAGGCTGCTCCAAATTCGCTCTCCACATTCACAAACTCTGCTTTCAGCTCCTCATCTGCTACAAATTGAGAAAGGTTTTCTACGATATGGGTCTGGGGAGTGATAGGGTAAGCGGAGATCACGTGCGGACGGCAGACTTTAACCGCCTCTGCTACTGCCATAGACCCTTCGATAACTTTTTTCATTTTTTATTTAACCTCCACGATCATCTCGATATCTTTCATCGGGCATTCTTCAGCACAGATCCCACACCCTTTGCAGTAATCTAAGTCCGCCCAGTATTTCTTATTGGTGCCGAAGACAACTCCATCCGGACAAACTGCCACACAGATCCGGCAGTCGTTACATTTTAAAAGCTTAAAGATAGGTCTTTTTGTCCTCCAGGCGCCGGTCTTATACTCCTTGCTGGAGCCTGGTTTTGAAACAGTTCCTTCTGGTTTAGTCATTCTTAGCTCCTTTTAATAGCTCGTAGGCTTTCTCTACTGCCGCCACATTCTTCTTCCCTAACTCTCCTGGAAATCGCTCCATTACACTCCTTTTAATAGCTTCCAGGGAGATAAGCCCGGTCGCACCGGCAAAAGCTCCCATTAAGGTCGTGTTCTGAATAGGCCTGCCTAAGATCTCCATAGCGATTCTGGATGCAGGAATGGTTAAAATTCTGGCTTTGGTTTTCAAGCCGACCTCTTCCGGACTTTTTTCGGTATCTACGAGCACCAATCCATCTGGTTTTAAACCTTTCAATAAATCGACAGCACCAATCAGGGTATAATCCTGAATAATCAGAAAGTCCGGCTCGTAGATCTGGTTCCTGGCTCTGACCTTATGGTCTGCAATGCGAACGAAAGATTGAACCGGTGCGCCCATCCTCTCGCTGGTAAAGGTAGGGAAAGCCTGGGCATATTTACCATCCTCAAAAGCGGCAACAGCTAAAAGCTCAGCCGCAGTAACCACGCCCTGACCTCCTCTACCATGAATCCTTATCTCTTTTAACATAGTTCTCCTTTAAACTCACCAATCAAACTTATACGCTTTTTATCCTCTTCAATTTGCTTTATTTGAACTGTCTTCTCTTCTCAGGGCTTCCCCTACTGCAATTTAAAACCTTATCTTCTCAACCACTTGAATCCTTGAACCCTTAAGCCTTTGAGCCTTTAAGCTTTTGAGCTTTTTTTACATCCTCGGCAAAGTAATCTTTTTCTGCGCCTGATACTTCCCCTTTTTATCCTTATAGGAGGTCTCGCACTCCTCGTCCGCTTCTAAGAAGATTATCTGGGCAATCCCTTCATTCGCATAGATTTTAGCTGGCAGAGGTGTGGTATTGGAGATCTCTAAAGTAGCATACCCTTCCCATTCCGGCTCAAAAGGAGTGACGTTGACAATTATGCCACAGCGGGCGTAGGTAGACTTTCCAAGGCAAATAGTTAATATATTTCTGGGGATTTTGAAATATTCCACAGTTCGGGCTAGGACAAATGAATTTGGAGGAATGATACAAAAATTCCCTTTCACGTCTACTAAAGAGCGTGGGTCAAAATTCTTTGGATCAACAATTGTGGTGTTCACGTTGGTGAAGACCTTAAATTCGTTTGCCACCCTGATATCGTAACCATAAGAAGATAACCCATAAGAGATTTTTCCTTTTTTGAGTTGACCTTCTGAGAAAGGTTTTATCATCTCTTTTTTTAAAGCCATCTGTCGAATCCACTTATCCGATTTAATAGGCATAAAAATACCCTCTCGTTTCTGAATTTTATCAAGAAGAGTAAATTAAAAAAAAGACTTGTCCTAAAACTCAGGAAGTAATCAGGTCTGCTAAGGTTTTCTTCTCTAAGAGATTCGTCAGATGATCCTGGGCTTTAACCCAGATCTTCCTCAAGGCACAGCTATCTTTCCTCTCGCAGGATTCCAAGTCATTTAAGCATCTGGTTAAATAGATTGGGCCCTGGACGCTTTCCAGAATATCCTTAACTGTGATCTTATCGGCTGGGTTAGCCA
>MEWM01000006.1:31898-33270 GCA_001775355.1 candidate division Zixibacteria bacterium RBG_16_43_9
CGGTGTGACTTCACCAGCCCTGATCTGGTGTAGCTCTGAAAGATCTTAGCTAAAAATTTCTCAGGGAGATCCTCATTCTCAGAGATCTCTGATAGACGAACCACCTTTTTTGCTGGCTGTCTGGCTAAATATAAAATGCCCAAAAATCCGTAATCACCTGCTTTGGTTAATTCCATAATAACCTCCTTTTGAGGTCAAAAAGATTTTAATAATCTTCTACATCTTTAAAATAACACCTCCATTTTTTATGTCAAGAAAAATCTTCAAAATTTTGTTATTTTTTTCACAAGCTAAAAAGGACTTAATTAGTTGTTTTTTGTCTCATTCAACAAGTTAAGACATCAAGAAAAGCTGTATAACTTTAATATGCACATTAACTTACCTTCTATCCCACTCTCTTAAAAACTGCAAAAATAGGCGCACACCGAACCCCATAGGTCCTTTAGGGATATAAGGTTTGCCTTTTTCCTCCCAGTCCATTCCAGCTATATCTAAATGCGCCCAGGGGGCTTTTCCGACGAATTTCTTGAGGAATGCGGCTGCGGTTATAGTCCCTGCAGGCCTGCCCCCTGAATTTTTCATATCTGCTAAATCGCTCTTTATCTGCTCATCATACTCTTTATAAAGGGGCAATTCCCAGACCCTTTCACCGGTTTTCTCGCCAGCTTTTTTGACTTTATTCAAAAGCTGCTGGTCACTCCCCATAAGTCCTGCCACCACATTCCCCAAAGCAATCACACAGGCTCCTGTCAGAGTGGCAATATCCAGGAGAGCCTTCGGCTCGTATTTCTGAGCATAACCTAAAGCATCTGCCAAGATCAGTCGCCCTTCTGCATCAGTTGACATAATCTCGATTGTTTTACCAGAGTAAGACTTGATTATATCCCCTGGTTTATAAGCTGTGCCAGAAGGAAGATTTTCAGTCGCCGGAACTAATCCTACCAGGTGAACTGGAATCCCCTCTCTGGCTGCAGAAGCCATGGTTGCAATCACTGCTGCACCGCCTGCCATATCCCCTTTCATCACCCACATACCCTCAGAGGGCTTGATCGAGATTCCGCCTGAGTCAAAAGTTATCGCCTTGCCGACCAGCACCACTGTCCCTCTTCTTTTCTTCTCCGGCATATGTTCCATAACGATGAATTTAGCCGGCTGCTTGCTTCCCTGGGCAACTGCCATAAGCGCACCCATCTTCAGTTTCTCCAAATCGGGCGGAGAGAGAATCTCGCATCTAAACTTATATTCTTTGGAAAGATTCATTGCTATTTCAGCCATCTTGGTCGGGGTCATAAAATTGCTAGGATGGTTGACCATATCCCTTGCCAGATTTGTCCCCCAGGAGTCAATCTCGCCCGTTTTTATCCCCTTCTCG
>MEWM01000006.1:33358-33469 GCA_001775355.1 candidate division Zixibacteria bacterium RBG_16_43_9
CCAGATGATAGGATGAGAGCAGAGTCCCCTCGGTAACGGCTTGGGCAGATGCCTGAAAATCTATCCCTTTTTGCCCTTTCCCGTGAAGATAACTGACGTAGTTTTTTATCT
>MEWM01000007.1:0-8886 GCA_001775355.1 candidate division Zixibacteria bacterium RBG_16_43_9
ATCAACTCCTGCACTAATTTCCCAAACTCTATTTCCTTTTGTTCCTTGGTCTCCATATCCCTTAAAGTTCCTTTCCCTTTTTTCAGCTCATTTTCTCCGATAATTAAAACTTTTTTAGCCTTCTGTCTGTCAGCCTCTTTCAACTGTGACTTTAAACTTCTGCCGAGAAAGTCGACATCACATCTGAGACCTTTTTCCCTCAAGTCTTTAAGGAGTTTTAATCCTAAGCTCTTTGCTTCGTCTCCTAAAGGAGCTATGAATAAATCTAATTTTTCATCTTCAGGAGGGAACTTCTTTTGCATCTCTAAAACCAAAAAAAGCCGCTCAATCCCTGCGGCAAAACCTATGGCAGGAGTATCTTTTCCGCCTAATTCGGAAACCAGAAGGTCATATCTTCCGCCACCGATCAAGGTATCCTGTGCACCTAAGGCTTCAGATTTAATCTCAAATGTCGTCCGGGTATAATAATCCAAACCTCTGACCAGCCTGCCATCCAGTATATATTCAATTCCCATCTGGTCCAAGTATTCTCTGACTTTCTTGAAGTGCTCCTTACACTTGGCATCCAGAAAATCTAAAATCATCGGTGCATCCTTCAACGCCTCAATGCATTTTTCGTTTTTGCAGTCGAAGATCCTCAAAGGGTTTCGCAAAAGCCTTAATTGACAATCCTGGCAGAACTTTTCGATTTTATCCTTGACGAATTGATTAAAGGCATCCCGGTGAGCCGGGCGACAGTCTTTGCACCCGATGCTGTTTAGGTATAGTTTCAGACCCTCCAATCCAAAAGCTTTATTTATCCGAACGCCCAACTCAATAACCTCAGCATCCACCAGAGGGTCCAAAGACCCGATAACCTCCACCCCATATTGATTGAACTCCCTCAATCTTCCCTTCTGTGGCCTTTCCTGTCTGAACATAGGTCCGAAATAAAAATATTTTACCAAAGGTGATTTCTCACCTAAGCTGTGCTGGATATAAGAGCGGACAATCGAGGCAGTTCCTTCAGGCCTTAAAGTCAGACTTCTTTTCCCCTGATCCTGGAAAGTGTACATCTCCTTCTGCACGATATCCGTATCATCGCCGATGCTCCTTTTGAAAAGCTCAGTCTGCTCGAAAACCGGAGTTCTGATTTCTTTATAGTTGTACAAAGACAAGATCTCCCGAATCTTATCTTCTATATATCTCCATTTGGGAGCATCTTCCGGCAATAAATCTCTTGTACCCTGAAGAGCTGTATATTTCATCTTACTCCTTTTTAAAGCTCGAAAAATGATAATATCTCCTTGTTGCAAAGTCAACACAAAAAGCCAGAACTGTTTGCCTGGTCTATCCCTTGGTAAAACAGACATCCTTGTCTGTTGGGTTTGTCGTAGGGCAATGCCGTCAAGGTCTTGTCCACAGGATCCAGGCGAAGACTTCAGCATTGTTGATCAAAAAGATCAAAGGAACGTAGCGTCGGGCTTTATGCCCGACGAGAAAAAAAAAGCAAACCTAAAAGTCCAAGATGGATCTTGAGATTTGCCCTACGAAAAGCTGGGCGTCATACATACGTCATTGCGAGGAGTCCGTAGGACGACGAGGCAATCCCTCCAACGGGAACAGATTGCTTTGTCCCGCCTTCAGCGGGACTCGCAATGACCCAAGGCGGGGGGATTCTCCCTCAACCAGATTTAACTAATCTTTTCCTATGATAAATCCAGAAACATAACTGGATTAAAGCCACACCCACAAAATCAGCCGTGAAATCCAAGACGTCAGCCTGTCTTCCCGGAATGAATTTCTGATGCAGCTCATCTAAGATCCCGAAAGACGCCCCTATAAGCAGTGAAATAAAAAGAACATTTTTCCTGAGGAAATCTTTTTTAGAATTGAGCAGGGCAAAAAATAAAAGGACAGAAAATACCCCATACTCCATGAGATGATAAAGTTTATCCTGATACTCAAAACCTAATTGGGGGGGTGAAAGATCAGGGATGGAGGAGAAGATTAAAATTAGAACAGCATAGGCTAAAGCCAGCCAGGCATAAGGGACTTTTTTCTTTGACACCGTTTTCTCTTCTATTGAGCTTTTATCGGACAGCTTGTTCTCCAACCTTTGCCTCGACCTTTTTCAGCTCAGTCATCCTCCCCTCAACCTGAGAATTTATTATTTTCCTTTTCTTTACTTCTTTGATGAACACTTCCCTGTCTAAATCTGGCAGGAACTTATATTTTATATTCTGTTGGGGGATTCCTAAAAAATCCTTAGACTGCGCCAGGATATAATCATTAATCACTACTTTATATTTCTTATACGGCAGTATCTTCTCTTTGTTAACTCTGACCTCAACTACCCTTTCTCCATAAGGTCTTTCAAAAGTATAACTATATTTTATCCCTGAGACCTGTAACAAATCTATACCTTTTCTGCAATTCTTTTCAATCACCTTCAGAAGCTCTTCTCCACTTAGTTCAATGGTTACTAATCGGTCGGAAAAAGGGGTTATTTCCCAGATATCCCTAACAGTAATTGGACCTGCTCTAAGATTTTTTCTAATCCCTCCGGAGTTTATAAATGCTGCATCTGCTTTAGCATAACTCCTCATCGCATCTGCTAAGAAATTGCCGATGTTAGATTCCTCTTTGCCTTTTCTAGCCCAGGGGGTTTGAAGTTCACCAATTTTTTCATCTAAATTTATGTTCAGATTTCTCTCCATCTCATCTATCTTATTTTTCACCAGGGTATCTGGTCGCACCTTATCTACAAACGTCTCCACTAAATTATTGTGGTAACTCAAAACCTTACCCTTTGAATCTAAGAAAAGGTCTAATTTCCCAATATATTTTCCATTCGACCCAGCCTGGCAGATCAAGGTCTTATCTACCCTTATAGGCTTGAATATGGTAGTGTGGCTGTGCCCACCGATTATCAATTCCAGCCCTTTAACTTTTTTTGCAATGCTTTTATCTTTTTGAACACCCATATGGCTAACCAGAATCTGAATATCAGTTTTATCATTTAATTCATTCATATAGTAACTTAAAGTGCTCTCCGCATCCACGACCTGAAGTCTACCGCCTTCTTTGAGCATCTTTTCCAACCCTTCGGTGATCAAGCCGATTAAGGCGATTTTTAACTTTCCGCTGTTCAGGATGAGATACGGCCGAACCAAAGGTTCTTTTGTTCCTTTATCGAGGAGATTCGCACATGCAACCGGGAATTGCGCCAGGTTCAAATCCTCTTTTAAGCTCTCCACTCCGTAGTCGAACTCGTGATTTCCCAGTTCAAATAAATCCGGCTTCTCAAGGTTTAAAATCTCTATCTGAGCTTTGCCCTGAGTTAAAGAGGAGAGCGGGTCACCGGTGAACTCATCCCCAGCACAAACTAAGATGGTATATGGATTGAGAACTTTTAGGGAATCCAGATAACCTGCAAAATTAGCACTTCCTGAAACCAAAGGGGCTCCCTCTTTCTCAGCCGAAGGGTAAGGATAGACTGAGGCATGGAAATCGTTCCAGTAGAGTATCGTTAGCTTGACCCTTTTGCTCTGCTGGTACAAAAGAAAAAGGGCAAAGATCACCATTGCCAAAATCGCCAGCCAGATTCTTTTTCTTGTTTTCCTGGACATAGAATCTCCCTGCACAGGATAAGACAATTTTTTATTCTGTCAACAGAAAAGTAGAGTCTTGATATTATCCCTTCTTCTATAAGTAGAGGGTTAGGGTTAGGTTGCTCCCTCTCCTCGCAGGAGAGGGAAAGGGTGAGGTCAGATGCGTAGCGTCGGGCTTTATGCCCGACGTTCATGTGTCTAGAGACGCATGGCCATGCGTCTCTATCTCTGAAAGGGGCGCTACGAACTTCCCTGCCGTTGAAAACTCGTAAGTCTAAAGCGAATGCCAAAAAAAGAGTCCCCCTTTTGGGGAGACTCTTTGGGCGCAAAAAACCTAAAGGCTTTTATTTCTTTTTTCCCTTTTTAGCCTTTGCTTTTTTCTTTGCGGGCATCCTCTACTTCACCTCCTTTTAGGTATAGGGTGAAAAGTTGGCATTTTCGAAATTTGCGCCAACCATTTATCTGTGAACATTTTTTACTTCTAAACTCTCCTTGCCGAAATTTATTACCATCCCTAAGGGAAGCTTGGTGGCTTTCAAAAAACTTTTCATTTTAGTTTCATCTGATTCGCTCATCGGTTCACCGGCTTTTATCATGACTATAATGCTGTTATTCACCACGAATTCCAAATCGTATTCACCAGCAACGCTTCCTTTATAGGAAAGCTTGATATTTTTCTTTCTCTCATATTCTATCTTTCTGAGATCGAACTCATAGGCTAAAGCCTGGCTATAGGCTGCTTCTTGGAACCCTAACCCCATGTTTTTATGGACTTCCAGAGCTGCCTCCAGTATCTGTTCTTGAAGCTCTTTTAAAGACATCTCCTTTTCTGTTCTGCTCAATTTGTCGCTCACTGTAATACCTTATTAATAAATAAGTTGCAATTAACGTGCCATCTTTTGTACAGAGACTAAGCCATTACAATTAAATAAGTTAGAAATCTATCCATTTTAGAATTCTTGATTTTATGCAACTAAACTGTTACATTCCTTTAAGACATTGATATTAAAAAGCCTATATCTGTGCTGTTTTATAATGTGTAACAGTAGTGTTGCGAAATTACTATTATGTTGCAGAAAAGCAGTTGAATATGTATTGAAGGAAATTTGGAGTATAAACCTCCAGGTTTATCGAAGGGTGGCACCCTCAAACTTGTTTGACAGTAGACGAAACTTGTCTTCTTGTGCCTGTCGGGTCCCCTGACCCGACAAATATATTAAGTTAGTCTTGGAGTATAAACCTTTAGGTTTATCTAGGTAAAGCTTTACATTCCAGTAAAAATGATTATTTATATTTCTTCAGGAGCCTCTGTAGTTCCACCCGGTGCATTCCTGCTTCTTTAGCTGCCCTGGAGACGTTGTTTTTATTTTTCAAAAGAAGATTTTCCAGGAATTTTTTTTCGACCTCTTCCACGACCTTATTTCTCAAAGATTTTAGCTCTGAATAATTCTGGGCAATTATAATTTCAGAATCGTTTCCCGAACCATCGAAGAGATTTTTGGGAAAATCCTCTCTGGTAATCCATTCCCCTTTAGCCAGGATAACTGCTCGCTCGATGATATTTTCCAATTCCCTGATATTCCCGGGAAATCGATAGCGGGAAAGAAAATTCAAAGCCTCAACCTCAATCCCCTTAATCTGCTTATCAGATTTTTTTGAAAATTTTCTGGAAAAACTTTCTGCCAGAGGAGCGATATCCAGCTTCCTTTCCCTCAAAGGCGGAAGCCTGAGATTTATCACATTTATGCGGTAATAAAGGTCTTCTCTGAATTTGTTTTCTTTGACCTGGGCTAAAAGGTCCTTATTGGTAGCGGCGATTATCCTCACGTCTGACTTCTTGACTTTATTGGACCCTAAAGGCTCAAATTCATGCGACTGCAAAAAGCGTAAGATTTTGACCTGGAGCAGAGGGCTCATCTCTCCGATCTCATCCAGGAAGATCGTTCCTCCATTGGCGACTTCGAATTTCCCCAACTTTTTCTGAGTGGCGCCGGTGAATGCCCCTTTCTCATACCCGAAAAGCTCAGATTCCAAAAGGGTTTCTGGAATAGCTGCACAGTTGATCGGCACAAAAGGCTTTCTGGAGCGGCTGGAGTTGAAATGGATCGCCCGGGCTAAAAGTTCTTTTCCGGTCCCGCTTTCCCCTTCGATCAAAACGGTTGCCTCAGTATCCGCCACATCTGCCACTGTTTTCAGGATTTCAACCATCTGAGGACTATTTCCCAAGATCTCATCAAACTTGAACTTTCCCCTTAAGTCCGCCAGTAACTTCTCCTCGGACTCCTTCAGCTCCATAAAAAGAAGGTTATTCTCTAAAGCTACGGAGACCCTTTCGGCTAAGGAGTTCAAAAGCTCTATATCGCCGGTAGCGAACGATTCTCCTTCGCGAGTATCCTCCAGATAGATTACCCCCAATACATTATCTTTAGATTTAAAAGGAACGCAGAGGAGAGATTTTGTCCCTTTGCCCCAATCTTCCTTTTCTTCCATCTCCTTGTAAATTAGCTGTTGAATTAAAACATTGTTGCCAGTGGAGAGGACGTCCTCTATCACGCCAGATTTGACCTCTTCTTCAGTTTCTTCCAGGACCTTTTTTCGTTTATCTTTAGCCAGTCTTAATTTCAGATTTTTATTCTCATCATAGACTTCTAAGAATCCCTTTTCTGCGGAGAAGACCTCGATGACCGAGTCCAGAACCGCCTCTAAAAGCAGGTTGATGTCCCTCTCCGCATAGATTACAGTGGAAAGCTCGTAAAGAATCCGATAAATCCTTCTTTCGTCCTCCTTCTCCTCATACTCTTTTTTGAGTTTTTGATATTCCTGTTCTATTTTATTTAGCCCCTCTTCTAAAGAATTCTCCAGAGACAGAATCTTCTTATCCAGCTCATCTATCCCCTGGGTTATCTTTTCAAAGGAGGAGGAGAGTTTCGAAGGAGAAAGATTAGATAGTTCGGAAAGGTCACCGCTGATTGAGTTCAAGCCCCGATACAAAAGCTTAATCCCCTTGCTGCCCGAGTTGGCCAGGGTTTTAAGATTTTCCTCTAAACTGTCTAATCTGGATTCTTCTTTTCTCCTCACGTTTTCCATATTATCCTTTAAGAATTTTTTTGTCAACAGAAAAATAGTTTTGGAGGGTGGAACAGGCATCTTGCCTGTTCGGTCAACAGACGATTAACCCATGTTGAGGGCAACATGGGTTTGCCGATCTCATCAGGCTCGGTATCTCCACCTTGCCCACAAGGTGAGGTTAGATTTGTATAGACGCATTGCATGCGTCTCAGAGTGGACGGGTGGAGACAAGCTCCACCCCTACGCGAAGGTTTTCCCACCTTACCCCCAAGGTGAGGAAGTCTTTCGTAGTGCGACCCTTTTCCTGATGACGGAGACTACGTCTGGCGCCCATACGGGCGGGCTGGCTCGTAGCCACCGTAGGACAGGGTCGCCTTTACAATCTTTTTGTTTTTCTATTTCCATCTGGCTAATTCACGTATTAAATTTATGTAGTCCTGAAATTGGAGTTGTCTGCATGCAGAAAACCTTAATCAACCAGCACAAAAGAGAAGACGTTTTCAGATGCGCTCACAAGTCGCATTTCAAATTCGAGAAGAACGTCTCAGTCCACCATGTTCTTAAGGAGAAAAAATGTTTCCCTCAGGGGTGTGTTTATTTCCAGTGGAAGTGCACCCTTCTGAACAAAGGTAATGGCTGCCCCAAAAAATATAAACATGTTGGGAAGAGCTGTTTTTCCTGCAAATATTATTTTGAGGAGAAGCTGAACTACCAGCCAGAGGTCCTGCTTTCGGAAACCGGATTCAAAACCTTCCAGAGGGAATTAGAGGATTATGAACATTGGCTGGCTGGACTCCTGGGGAAAATGGTTGATGTGGGGGGAGTAGTAAATTCCATTGTGCCTCATTTCAGAAAAAACATTTTGTATAAAAAAGAGCAAATGAGCTTCCTGGGATTTTTAGTCAGCTTCAGGGAGGGTTACATCGACAGGGTATTTTTTAAGGATTATTTCTATCTAAATCTTCCTGCAAAATTTCATAGGGATTATATGCTCACACCTGGCGACAAAATTGATTTCCGGGCAAGAATGAAAACTGATCGAGGCAGGATTGTTTTTTATAATTCAAAGGAAATTGAAATTACCCGGAACGATTGTATGGAGACATCCTCAAACTCATCCAGGTGGGATCCAGGTGATGTTTTAGTGGCCGGCAAAACCGGAACAGAGTTTGACGTCCAGCCGGAAAAGTGTTTTGCCTGCGATAAAGGGATTTTGCTGGATATCAGCGAAGAGGACGCCAAGATGAAAAGAAACTACCGACATCTCTTCTGCCTGCAAGGGATAGAAAATCCGGAAAATTGCATTTATGATTTGATAAGGAAGCTGGCATTAGAACAAAGATGATTTGTACAGGTAGGGGCGAGGTACCCTCGCCCTTCCGTAATGCAACCCTTTTAGAATTCCTGGAGTGCATCGGCTTGCCGATGCTTCTCTAATAAATGCAAGAGCAAGCTCTTGCACTCCGGTCCAGATAATTATTGACTTTTGTACTGAATCGGATAGATTTTAGCTGGAAGTAATTATAATAGATTTGATGGGCATTAATGCCAGAATTTAAGGAGACTTTTCAATGTCCTCAAGAATTTTCAAAATCTTAATATTTTTATTTTCCATGGTCCTCTTATTTTTCATGAATAAATCCCTCCTTCATGCTCAAATGATAAGAATGCCCACTGCTTCTGCACCTCAAGTCAAAAAAGACCCGAACGCTTTTACCATTGCTCGTTTAAAATATGAAGGAGGAGGAGACTGGTACTGGGGCTCTTCTGCCATTCCCAACATGCTCAAGTTCTTGAAAGAAAATACCAATATCCCGGTGGACCAGAATGAGGTGAGAGTGAGCATAATGGATAAGGAGCTTTTCAATTATCCTTTTCTATTTTTAACCGGACATGGGAATATAAAATTTTCTGATGAGGAAGTGGAAAGACTAAGGACTTATCTTACTCACGGTGGCTTTTTATTCGCTAACGATTCCTATGGCCTGGACAAAGCTTTCAGAAGGGAGATGAAAAAGGTATTTCCAAACAACGAATTGGTCGAGTTGCCGTTCAATCACGGGATTTATCACAGTTATTATGATTTTCCAAATGGACTCCCAAAAATCCATAAGCACGAGGGAAAGCCTGCCCAGGGATTCGGGATTTTTTATTCCGTAAACGGATCCGTAGGAGAGAATAGATTAGTGGTCTTTTACGTTTATGAATCCGACATCGGCGACGG
>MEWM01000007.1:8972-10959 GCA_001775355.1 candidate division Zixibacteria bacterium RBG_16_43_9
TGGAGAATTGAAAAATAAAATTTTAATTTGAGGAACAATATGGGCTATCACATTTTTCTTGTTGGCCAAGAGAATTTCAAAAAATGCCTTGAAAGGGGCGTATATGGCGGGATTTTTCACGACTTCGAACGGACAAATTCTGAGGTCATAGCGGGCTTTTGTGGTATACAACCTAATGATTTTGTTTTTTTCTACGTGAAGAATGTTGGAGTTTACGGTCTATGGAAAATAAATAGTATCCCCTTTTATGATGAAGAAGATATTTGGGGCAACAAGGATCAGACCTATCCTTATAGAGTCTGCTTAGAGCCTTGTATTAGAAATTTTGCAAAACCCGTTGCTCTTAATGACATTTTAGATTTAAGAGACAAGGGGAGAATATGGACATTTGACTTGGGAACTTTTAATAAAAAAAGCCATCACCCGATCACGACCGATGAAGGCAAGGAACTAATTAGACTCTTGCTCAGGAATAATCCAGTTCACTATCCTGTCAGTCCTATTCCTAATCCATACTCGCCCAAAAAGACTCCCCTCCCCTTAAAACTTGATGCAGATAGCAAAGGGCAGATAGAATTTGAAGGCTACCTCAATGCTTGGTTTATGCGAGCCTTTGCCTTAGGCAAATTAAGAGAAATCATAGGAGAATACCACGATTTCTTAAATCATGTTCCTACCTCTTTCAATACAGTAATGGATATTTTCCTGACTCACATTACCCTTGTCGATTCTGTTGAAATACTTCATAAGTTCACATGTATGGAATTAAAAACTAAGATAGCGACTGAAGAAGACTTGAACCAAGTAATAAAGTATGAAAACTGGTTGACGAGAAAATTGGCCAACGGCGATTCTGAAATGGTTCAGAGCATTCTTGTTGCATTCAATTTTGAACAAAAGGTCTTAGACTATGTACATAAGAGGAGGGTAATAGAGGAAAAATCTGTCAGATTAATCAAATATAAAGTTGATACCACAAAAAATGACATTGGATTAACCGAGGTAACATTCTAATAGGGAGGGAAAATGCTTGACAGAGAAGTAGTGCAGGAATTCTTAGAAGAAAGATTTGAGGATAATGAAGTCCGAATTCCCAAGAGAATCCCGATCAAAGATCTAACAGAAGCCTTTTGCCTTTACATAGAAAATGATTATTATGAGTGGTTAAGGGACAATTATAAAAGCTTTTTTGAGGGTTTGGACTGGAATTGGATCAAGGAAAGAATACAACACTATAAGAAAAATTATAAAGAGAATTTTAGTAATCAGTAAACCCACGTTGCTCAGAACGTGGGTAAGGTCATAAAAATCCCGCTCCTACGGATCCGTTTCAGGACTTGAGGGGTAGGCTGGAATCACCAATTTGATAATTAAGCCAGCTCTGATTACGTATTATAAATAGCAGTTGATATTTTGTAGTTCTGTCAGGTCCTAGACCTGACGGCGAGTCACTGCGTCAGGAGTAGCTCCCGACGCAACAGAGCATGGACGTAAATGTCGGGCAAGGGTGCCCGACCTACGAGAGACATACAATCGTAGGCGGGGCTCCCAGAAATAGGCGTCTTTGCGAGGAGGTCAGTTGACCGACGAAGCAATCTGTCGAAGATATACGGATTGCTTCTCCGCCTTCGGCGGGATCGCAATGACATAAAACCGATAGACCCACGTTGCCCACAACCTGGGTCGGTGACAAGATGAAACTGAACAGCTATTTTAATCTCATCACCCGCCTCAACTCCTTGAGGTCGTATTACACCCGAACACGGCTAATTTATGGTTCTCTGATTATTTTATCTGTCATCTCCGTTTATCTTTTATTAAGTTTCATTCTATCTTACCTGAGTGGATTCATCCTTCCGGTTTTCATCAGGGTAGCTCTTCTGGGAATTTTCTTTTTAGCCCTATCCACCGTTTTCTCATATTATTTCCTCAGACCCTTATTCTATAAGCCCACTCTTGAGGATTTAGCCGTAAAAATCGAGAACCA
>MEWM01000007.1:10976-14185 GCA_001775355.1 candidate division Zixibacteria bacterium RBG_16_43_9
ATAGATTAATCGGGGCTTTACAGCTTTACCGGAACTTACAGAGAAATCCAGAAGGTTATTCTCTTCAGATGATCGAGGCGATAATCGAGCAGGCAGATTTAGTTTCCACAGAGATGAATTTCAAATCGGTGGTCGACAAGAGCCCTCTTCGCAAAACCCTACAGATAAGTTCTGGTCTATTGGGATTGGTTTTGATCTTTGCTTTTCTTTTCCCCGGTAATTTCAACCGCTCTTTATATCTTTTCTCCCATCCATTGACCTCTGTGCAAGCACCTCAGAAATTCTTTTTTTCCATCGCACCGGGTAATGCTGAGGTGGTGAAATATTCAGACGTGAAAATCGGAATCACCGCAGAAGGGCAAAAACCTTCTAAGATTAGTTTTTACTGGAGAGATGGAGAAGGTGCGTGGAATGAGGAGAGATTGGAAAAACTCGACCAGCGCGGAGCAAAGGGTCAAATCCAGGATTCTGTCGGGACAAGTAAAGAATATGATTTCGAATATCTTTTCAAGCAGGTAAAAAGAGACATCGATTATTATGCTCATGCCGAAGGGATAAAAAGCGAACAATACAAGCTAAGAGTCACAGACAAACCCAGGATCATCAATTTGAAGCTGACTTTGAACTATCCGAAATATACCCAATTGAAACCTTTAGTCCTGGACCAGAATGATGGAAATATCGAGGCATTAGCCGGAACAAAAGTCAAAATCGAGGCCTCCGCCAATAAGGAGCTATCAAAAGGCAATTTAGTTTTTTTCGATTCAACTAAAACGGAGATGAAAATCGACGGCAAAAAAGCCACAGGGGAGATTTTAGTAAGAAAAGATGATACCTATCATCTGGACGTAGAGGATAAATCCGGCAATAAAAATCCAGACCCGATCGAATATAAGATAACCAAGAAAGAAGATCTTTCTCCCCAGGTGGAGATAATCCAGCCGGGCGAAGACCGCGATTTAACTGAAAATATGCAGCTTCCTTTACTAATCCACGGCTCAGATGATTTCGGGTTCACTGGTTTGAGGCTGGTCTATCAGATCTCTTCTAAAGGCGAGCAGACAAAAAATTTGAAACTCCCCTTTGAGGAAAAGCTCGAAGGAGTGCTTAACTCTGATTATCTATGGGACTTATCCAACATTGGTCTTATGCCCGGGGACAACGTGAAATATTGGGTCGAAATTTATGATAATGACAATTTCTCCGAACCCAAAAAAGGTGTAAGTCAGAGTTATAATCTCCGACATCCGACTTTAGCTGAGATAGTCGGAGAAATTGAGCAGGGAAGCGAGAACCAGTTATCTGATCTGCAAAAAAAATTAGCTGAGCAAAAGGAACTTCAGAAAAAGTTAGAACAGCTCTCTAAAGACCTGCTTAAAGAAAGCACTAATCCGCAGGAAAAAGGGTCAAAACTTTCCTGGGAGAAAAAAAATGAGCTGGAGAACCTTCTGCAGAAGCAAAAGGATTTAGCGGAAAGCCTGAAGAAATTGGGCGAAGAGGCAGGCAAAACCGCAGACAAAATCGAGCAGAACAATTTAGCTTCCTTAGAGATGCTGGAGAAAATAGCAGAGTTGAAAAAACTCTTTGATGAAGTGGCACCGCCTGAGCTTAAAGAGGCGATGAGAAAACTGCAGGAGGCTCTGGAATCACTGGATAAGGATAAGATAAAGGAAGCCCTTCGGAATCTGAATTTATCCACTGAGGAGCTTTTAAAAAGACTGGACAGAACTATTGCCATGCTAAAACAGATGAGGATAGAGCAGAGAATGGAGAACCTGGTCAAACTGACAGAGAATCTGACCCAGGCGCAGGAGAACCTGAATAAAGAAATTGAAAAAGCCAAAAAGGAAGAGTTAAGCTCCCTTAAAGAAAAGCAGGAGAATCTTGAAAAAGAGACTGAGGGCCTGGAGAAAAAATTGCAGGAGTTAAACGAGCTGATGAAGGAAACGCCGCTTCTTTCTTCTGAGGATATGGACACTATGCTGAATTCTGTGGAAAAATCCGGAGTCAAAAACGATATGCAGAATACCAGCCAGAGCCTGCAAAAAGGAGAAAAAAGTGAAGGCTTAAAATCCGGGAAAACCTGTGCTAATAAACTGAGTAATCTCAGCCTGAAGTTCCAATCCATGCTTCAGAAGATGAAGCAGGGAGATAAAGAACAGATTTTGGCAGATATGCGGAAATCGCTGCAGGATATCCTTTATCTTTCAGATTCCCAGGAAAGTCTGTTTGAGGATACAAAAAACTTCCAGCCCAGAGAAGCTGGTTTAGCAAACTTAGCCGCAGAAGAGCAAAAACTAATGGAAGGATTAAACCAGGTCGGAAGCGATTTAAAAGAGCTTGCCAAGAAAACCTTTTATATAAATCAGGATTTAGCTGAGAAGCTATCCCTGGCTTCCATTAATATGCTTCAGGCGATCGGGAGATTAGAGGAGCTGGATGGTAACCGGTCTTTAAACTACCAGTTCGAATCTCTTTTTAACCTGAACCAGGCAGCTAAATCACTCTTAGAGGGGGTGGAGAATGCCCAGAAATCGTGTCCCAATCCGGATGCTTTTGCCCAGCTCCAGGGAATGTGTCAGAAGCAGGGAGCCATAAACGATCAGACTTCAGATCTTTCAGAGCTGGGGATGTATACCATGGAACAGCAAGCCGGATTAGCCCGTTTAGCCGCAGAGCAGCAGGCTTTGAAAGAGAATCTGGAGAGGCTGAATCAGGAGTCAGGTAACCGCTCACAGATCCTGGGAAGTCTGGACGACATCGCCCAAGATATGCAGAAGGTAGTTGAAGACCTGGAAAGGATGAAAGTGGACCAGAGAACCATAGACAGGCAAAAGCAAATCTTATCCCGGCTTTTAGATTCAGAGAAATCTCTGGTCAAAAGGGATTATTCTGAGAAAAGAAAAGCAGAGACAGGCGAGGATGTCACAAGAAAATCACCGTTTCAGCTCCCGGCCAATATCGGAGCCTTGGACCAGAAGGAAAAAGAAAGAGCCCAGAGGCTTTCCTCAGAAACCTATCCCAAGGAGTATGAGGAGGCGATAAAGGAATATTTCAAAGCCCTTTCCGAACCTGAGAAAAAGTAGTTGCTCGATTTATCGAGCCAGTAGGGATGTACTGCAATGTGTCACCACACAATCAGAAATGTAGCAGGCGAAAAGCGAAACTGGATTCCCTCTCCTTTCTAAGGAGAGGGTTAGGGAGAGGTT
>MEWM01000007.1:14207-14611 GCA_001775355.1 candidate division Zixibacteria bacterium RBG_16_43_9
CCACAAAAAGTTATGCTGAAGAAAATTCTTCTCACTTTTCTTTATCTTTTTTTCCTTTTCTCATATTCCTATTCTCAGGATAAGGGATCATTCAACCGGGATTTAGATTTGGCTCAGGCATTGGTCACCGCAGGCAGATCTTCCGAAGTTGTGCCCATTCTGGAGAAGTTGAAAAGCATCTCCCCGGACAATAGGCAGGTCTTTTTCTTCTTGTCCAGAGCCTACCTGGACACGAAGTCTTTTCCCAAGCTTGAAGAGCATCTCAAGGCCTGGCTTAAGAAACATCCGGATGAATGGCCTACCTGGGCTATGTTAGGTGATCTTTATCTGAAAACAGGCGAAAAATCCAAAGCTGAGGAGTCCTTTAAACAGACATTAAAGGTAACCAAGGATACTCTGGAAGC
>MEWM01000007.1:14638-16784 GCA_001775355.1 candidate division Zixibacteria bacterium RBG_16_43_9
ATTTAGCAAATAAAGAGATGGAAAAAGGAGTTGAGACTTATAAACAAGGTATTAAAAAATTGGGGAATCCGCCGGTTTTATTAAGGGACTTAGCTACCATTTATGAGCTTTCCGGCGATTATGCTTCGAGTCTGGAATACTATTTTACCTGGGCAAAAGCTGATACCTCTGTATATCAGGAGGTAGAACGGAAAATCATGCAGTTGATCGAATCAGGTGAAAGAACTGAGCAGCTCGAAAATGGAGTGAAGAGATTAATCCAGGTTGAGCCCAAGAAGAGTTTAGGCTACAAGCTTTACGGCGACCTCAAACTGAAAAAAGGTGAGATAGAACAGGCTTTTGAGCTTTACAAAACCGCAGATCTGCTCTCCCCTTCCCAAGGGGAAAATCTGCTCCTTTTTGCCCGGACCTGCCTGAAGAGAAAATCTTACGAGCTTTCCCTGAAGGTAAGCCAGTACCTGGAGGGCACCTGTCAGAGCGTGGAATGTTCGATCGAGGCACGACTGATCTCTGCCTCCTCCTTTGCAGGACTTGAGAAATATACTGATGCTCTTTTTGCTTATCAGAAATTGGCTCAGGATTTCCCTATAAAAGAAGTTCAGGCTCAAGCCTATTTTCAGATAGGGAATATCTACCTGGATAACCTGAAGAAGAAAGACCAGGCGATTCTCTGGTACGGAAAAATCCTTCCCCTGAAAGAGACTACTCTTTATCCGGGCACATTGATTAAATTAGGAGAGATTTATCTTTTAAAAGACCAGTTGGATAGCGCGCTTACCCATTACGAAAAAAACCTGAAGGACCCTCTATCCCAGCCGGTTTACGAGGAGCTTTCTTTCTGCCTGGCAGAGGTATATTTCTATAAAGGGGATTTAGAGCAGTCTGCAGAATTGTACCAGAAGATAATAAATGATTTTCCCAAAGGGATGTTCGTGAACAATAGCCTGGAAAGGTTAAATCTGATAAAAGATAACCTGGATATGAACCGTCCCTTTTTGAAAGATTTCTCCAAGGCACAACTGCTGGAATATCAGGGGAATTTCACTGAAGCAGAAAAGTTATTTGAGAAGATCGTTCAGGCTAAGGTTTCGACTTTGTCTGATGCTGCATTGATGGAGAAATCTTCTCTTTTGCGAAAGGAAAGAGATTTCAAAGCCTCCATCCTTGCATACCAATCCCTGTTTGATAAATTCTCTGAAAGCCCCTATCTTCCACTGGCTTTAAAATCTATTGGGGAAATCTATATGCAGGACTTAAAGGAAAACCAGAAAGCTAAGGAGTCCTTTGAGCTTTTCTTAAAAAAATTCCCGCACTCCCTTTACGTGCAGGAAGTTAGGGAAAGACTGAAAGAGCTAAGTCCGGGGTCCTGAGCGAATCTTTGTTTTTGTTAAGATTTCCGAAGGGTGGCACCCCTAAACTTGCTTTGGGGGTGCATACTTCAAGCGGAGGCCTTAAGCCTCCGCTATGCGACTTTTTCAGGGAATATCTTTTACTGCGGGGCTGGTCCGCCTGAGGCGGACGTCTACGAGGGTGTAAAGTATCAAATCCCCGTAGGTTGGGCACCTTGCCTGACCTCGTGGCTTGACTTTTTCAGGCTTTGATTAGTAAATCTTGACTTTTTCCTTGAGGGCTTTTACTTCCTCTTCCAGCTTTTTTATCTTATCGATGTACCCTTCTATCTGTTTCATCTTCATTTTGGTGCTGGTTCTGACCAGAAGACCTAAGGAGACCAGCATAAAGAAAACCGAATTTATCCTCCTGAAGATCTCGCCGAATGTAAAAAGGCTGTCTAAGAAAGCAATTATCCCCAGCAAAAACAAGACTGCACACCAGACAAGCATAACCTTTCCTTGACTTTTAAGGTTTAGTTCGTATTTTATTAGTCGACCTTTTTTTCTATATCTTTAGGAGGTCTCTAAGAGGAGAACTGAAATAGACGTAGGTAAATGAAGAGTGTAGTCGCGCGATTTATCGAGCCAAAAAACGCCCAATAAATTGGGCAACTACAATGAATTCTGTAGTCGCTCGATTCATCGAGCTAAAACGCCCAATGAATTGGGTAACTACATATTTTTTCGGAGGTAAAATGAGTTCAGGTATCATCCGCTGGTATAAGAAAGACCCGATAAATGTCTGGTTATCGGCA
>MEWM01000007.1:16903-17139 GCA_001775355.1 candidate division Zixibacteria bacterium RBG_16_43_9
CACACCCTTGTTTGTGTTAATCGGGAGGGTATTCACCCTTTTGCCTTTATTTTCGAGCATAGCCCCCAGGGTGAATTTCATCTCGGTTTTATTCTCGAGTGTAACTGTCTGGTTATCCTATTTATTGATCGTGCGGATAGCAGGACACTTTTTCAAGGGCAAGGAGTCTTCAGGCTGGACCAGGATAGCCACTTATGTGGGAGGGGTTTCTGGCAGTTTATTTTTAGGTTTTTCCT
>MEWM01000008.1:0-582 GCA_001775355.1 candidate division Zixibacteria bacterium RBG_16_43_9
GCCTTCCTCGATTACCTGATTCCCTGATAACTCGACTAATTCCGGATTAATCAAAATTATCGGCTCCTCTTCCCCGTCTATGTGAGTGCGGTCTATCACGAAAATCCTTTTGGCAATTCCGACTTGATTACCAGCCAGCCCGATTCCTCCGATCGATTTCACAGTTGCCAGCATGTCTGAGGCTAAATTTTTTATCTCCTCATTAATTACAGGAATCTCCTCAGCCCTTCTTCTCAAGACCGGATCCCCATATTTCCTAAGCTTTAAGATAGCCATGATTCAGGTGATAGGTTATAGGGTATAGATTCTATATCTTAGCTACTTGCTCCTTGCTACCTGCTATTTGCTTTTAGCTATTAGCTGTTCGTTTTTTTTCTTTTTTTACCCTTGAACCTTTGTCCGCCTCTGGCGGATTGAACCCTTGAACTTTTATTCTGCTGTTTCCACTCTTCCAGCAATAGAGCTTTTAAGAAATTCGACCTTCACTTCATCCGCTACTTTGAGAACCACGACATTCTCTTTTTCATTGAATCCCACGATTGTGCCGAACATCCCGGAATTGGTCACTACCTTGTCCCCTTT
>MEWM01000008.1:610-972 GCA_001775355.1 candidate division Zixibacteria bacterium RBG_16_43_9
TCTTTCTGTTTTTTCTGCTGGGGACGGATCAAAAGTAAATAGAAAACGACGATAATCAAAAGCCAGGGTAAAAGCGTCAGCAAGCCTGCGCCTCCCTGCTGCCCGCCCTGGGTCCCCATTGCATAAGCGCTTTCAAACATCCTTACTCCTTTCTGTAGAGTTTAACGTTTTACGCATTCGAATCTTTTATCTTTGTTTTGACCTGTCATCATCCGCAATTTCACATTTGTAGTTGCCCAATTTATTGGGCATTTTGGCTTGATGAATCAAGCGACTACTATATCGTCGAGCTTGATAATCCAAGCAACTACAGCTTGAAGTCGCGGGGCTTGTCCGCCTCAGGCGGACGCCTACGAGAAAAT
>MEWM01000008.1:1000-2241 GCA_001775355.1 candidate division Zixibacteria bacterium RBG_16_43_9
CCCTTGCCCGACTTGTTGAAACTTCGCTCGATGAATCGAGCAACTACACGTGAGGCAGAGTGTAAACCTGAAGGTTTACATTCCAAAGAGACCTATTTATCTATTCCTCCTCTTTTAACTCTGACGAATTATACTCCTTCAAATACTTTCTAAAGTTCTTGCCTTGTCCCCTTGGGTTGACAAGTTTTCCGTCAGGTCAGGGGACCCGACGGGCACGCAAATCCAGATTTAATTTATTCTTCTTCTTTTATTTCAGAAGAATTATACTCCTCTATGAACGTTTTTCTCCATTCCGAAAAAGTCCCCTGCAAAATCGCTTCTTTGATCTCCTTCATCAGTGAAAGATAGAAATAAAGCGAGTGAATGGTCGCCAATCTCAATCCTGCTATCTCTCCGCTTTGAAAAAGATGCCGGATGTAAGCCCGGGAATAATTCTGACAGGTCAGGCATCCGCATTTTTCATCTATGGGTGCAAAATCTTCCGCATAACGAGCTGCTTTGATGACCATCTTCCCTTTGCGGGTAAAAACGGTTCCGTTGCGGGCATTTCTGGTCGGCAGAACGCAGTCAAACATATCCACCCCTTTTGCCACCGCTTCCACGATATCCTCTGGAGTCCCCACACCCATCAGATATCTGGGTTTTTCCACCGGGAGATAACCTAAAGTCGACTCAACCAACTCCCACCTCATCTCATTCGGCTCACCCACTGAAAGCCCGCCTAAGGCAAAGCCCGGAAAATCTAAATCGATCATAAACTCAGAGCAGAGTTCCCTCAAGTTCGGATAAATTCCACCTTGAATGATTCCAAAAAGGGTCTGCTTTTCTTTTTTCTCGTTTTTCTCGTGCTCGAATTTAGACCTTTTTGCCCAGTCCATAGTGTATTCGGTTGCTCTTTTGGTAAAGGGATAGGAAGAGGGATAAGGAACGCACTCGTCTAAAGGCATTATTATGTCTGCATCCAGGGAATGTTCTATCTCTATCACCTTTTCCGGAGTGAACTGGTGTGAAGAACCATCCAAATAGGATTTAAAACTAACCCCTTCTTGGCTGACTTTAGCTAAGGGGTTCAAGCTGAAAACCTGATAACCTCCGCTGTCCGTGAGAATTGGCTTCTGCCAGCTTATGAATTTATGCAAGCCTCCTGCTTTCTCAACTAATTTATGCCCGGGTCTCAGATAAAGATGATAGGTATTGCCGAGAATCAGCTCAGCTCCTAAATCTTCCATCTCTTTTGTGCA
>MEWM01000008.1:2289-3030 GCA_001775355.1 candidate division Zixibacteria bacterium RBG_16_43_9
CCGTGTGGTGTACTCAATAACCCGACTCTGGCAGATGATTTTTCATCTTTTTTTATAATTTTAAAATCGAAGCTATTCAAACTTTTCCTTTTTCTTTTCTGATAAAGCCGTACCCTCCAAGTCTCTTGGAAAGCCCTCCCCAGTATTCCTGAGCTTTGGTGCAGTAGACCAGGGGTTTGAACTTATTTATATCCGGACGGTCATGTTTATCTAAATATTCCTCATCCGCATGCGTGGCTACGATATCTGCTATAAAAAGGTCATGCGAGCCTAACTCCAGAATGTGCCTGACCTGACATTCTAAATTTATCGGACATTCTTTAATCAAAGGAGCTTTGACAACGGATCCACCCACCGGGGTGAGATGCGTCTTCTCGAATTTATCCACATCTTTGCCCGAATAGGTCCCGCAGAAATCAGTCTCCTTCAGAAGCCCTTCGGTGGTCAAATTAACCACAAATTCTCCGGATTTAGAGATGATGCCATGAGAGAACCTGGATTTGCGAATGGCTAAACTCAGCATGGGCGGCTCTGAGCAGGCAACTCCTACCCAGGAGGCGGTGATGATATTCGGCTTATTATTTCCCCATTGGCAGCTCACCATTACCGCCGGAAGAGGAATAAGCAGGGTTTGTGGTTTTAATTGCTTTTTAGCCATAAATTCTCCTTTGAATTATGCGATTGGCGATTAGCTGCTTGCTGTTCGCTATTTGTTTTCAAGTTGACTTTCCGTCGGGCGTA
>MEWM01000008.1:3042-3437 GCA_001775355.1 candidate division Zixibacteria bacterium RBG_16_43_9
TAGCGCGAGGCCTCAAGGTCTTGAGACTTTCAGCCTCGCAATGCGACCCTGAAAGGGTCGCGCTACGAAATCTTTCTCCTCAAAACCAGCCCGATAAATCGGGCAACTACTTTTCAGATAGCTGGGAGCTTGTAGCAATTATTTTTTGGCTACTTGCTACTAGCTTTCTTTAATAGAGTTGACAAAGCTTCTTTCAGATTCCTGACTCCAGAAACCTCAATCTTAAAATTCTCTTTCAAATTCCTGAAATTATTCTCTGGTATCACACATCTTTTGAAACCTAATTTCTCCCCTTCTTTGATTCTCCTTTCCACCTGGCTTATCCCTCTAACCTCTCCACCCAAACCCACCTCACCCATAATCAGGGTGTCCTTTTTCACCGGGATGTTCTTGAA
>MEWM01000008.1:3463-4787 GCA_001775355.1 candidate division Zixibacteria bacterium RBG_16_43_9
CCAGGTCTATTGCCGGCTCATCAATCCAGACTCCTCCAGCCACATTAATAAATACGTCTGTGGAAGAAACTCTGAGGTTCTCTCTTTTCTCTAAAATGGCTAAAAGCAGAGAGAGTCTTTTATAATCGATGCCTGAACAGACCCTCTGGGGCATACCGTAGACCGTGGGTGTAACCAGAGCCTGAAGCTCGACTAAAAGCGGCCTGGTTCCTTCCAAAGAACACACTACAACTGAGCCGGATACATTCTCTCCCATCTCTGAAAGAAAAAGCTCTGAGGGATTACTTACTTCAACCAGCCCTTTTTCCTCCATCTGGAATACCCCGATTTCATTGGAGGAGCCGAACCGGTTTTTAACCGATCTCAAAATCCGGTAAGCATAGTTTTTCTCACCTTCAAAATAGAGCACTGTATCAACCATATGCTCCAAAACCCTGGGACCTGCTAAGGAGCCGTCTTTGGTAACGTGACCGACCAAGAAAACTGCAATTCCCTTCCCTTTGGCGAAATTTATCAGTTTGGCGGCACATTCCCTTATCTGAGAGATAGACCCGGGAGCACTTTCCAGATTAAGAGAATAAGTAGTCTGAATCGAATCCACAACTGCCATAACAGGAGGATTCTGCCCCAGAGTCTCCAGAATCGAATCTAAATTCGTCTCAGTTAAAATATCAATTCTATCTGAATCTATTTCCATCCTCTGAGCTCGTAATTTTACCTGTTTTAAAGATTCCTCACCGGTTATGTAAAGAACCCTACCAGAACTTTCAGCCACTTTCTGAGTTGTCTGGAGTAGTAAGGTGGATTTCCCGATCCCCGGATCTCCACCTACTAAGACAACCGAATCCCTGACGATCCCACCGCCCAGGACCCTGTCTAACTCGCCGATTCCGGTTTTTATCCTGTCCTCTTCCCCGGATCTCACCTGATTTAAAGGGACTGGAGCAGCAATTTCCCCTCTTTCATACGATTTTTCCCTTTTCTTCGACACCTTCTCCTCGACCAGAGAATTCCAGGAACCGCAATCCGGACATTTACCCATCCATTTGGGAAAACTGCTCCCGCAGTTCTGACAGATGAAAATCGTTTTTAATTTATCAGTGGCGGACATATAAGTTTAGTTTTTTTGTCAAATTTTTTATTGAGCTTGCCAGGTCCCCTGACCTGGTTCGCCTCTGGCGAATCGGGTCAGTCCCGCCTTTGGCGGGACGACGGGCACATTGAGTTTCGTCGGGCATAAAGCCCGACGCTACGTGCTACCTGCTTTTGTCATTTTCCTTCTTCCTTTTTTCATTTTCCTTTATTCATCATCCATTATCCGTCA
>MEWM01000008.1:4823-5316 GCA_001775355.1 candidate division Zixibacteria bacterium RBG_16_43_9
CGGTCCCACAGACGACCCGTGGATGAACTGCTTGACCACCGGGTCGGTACTATTCTTAGTTTCCTGAGGTGTTCCCACCCAGATGATCTTCCCCTCATACAGCATCGCTATCCGGTCTGCGATTTTGTAAGCTGAGACGATATCGTGGGTAACCGCAATCGAGGTTATCTTAAGTGTATTACGCAGGCTGATCACCAACTCGTTAATCACGTCTGCCATAATCGGGTCCAGACCGGTGGTTGGCTCATCATAAAGGACAAACTCCGGGTCCATAGCAATTGCTCTTGCCAGTCCCACTCTTTTTTTCATCCCGCCGGAAAGCTCAGCCGGTTTTAAATTCTCAACTCCAGCCATACCGACCAGTCTCAGTTTTTCCTTTACGATTTCTTTAATCTTCTCCCTGCTCAGAGCTGTATGTTCTGTCAGGCCCAGGCCGACATTTTCCTCCACGGTCATCGAATCAAAAAGAGCGGCACCCTGAAAGAGCATCCCG
>MEWM01000008.1:5503-6717 GCA_001775355.1 candidate division Zixibacteria bacterium RBG_16_43_9
TCAAGACCTGATTATTGCCGAAGCTTTTGTATACTTCTTTAATCTCGATCATTGTTTAGCTGGTAGCTTTTAGCTCCTTGCTACAAGCTACATGCTACTTGCTTTTTTTACGTTCCAAATAAGAACGACGCCAGTATATAGTCCGTAATCAAAATCAACACGCTCGCCAGAACCACTGCCCGGGTAGTTGACCTTCCAACTCCTTCCGCACCGCCTGTGGTCCTGAACCCCTGGTAGCAGCCGATAAGGGCTATTATCCCTCCAAAAGTCATCGCCTTAAATAACCCTCCCCAGACATCCCGCAGGCGGAAGAAAAGCTTGAGTCCGTTCAAGAAAGTATAGGCGGAAACATTCAGGAAGGAGACCGAAACCACGAGTCCGCCCAGTATGGCGATGAAATCTGCAAAGACCGTTAGGATCGGAAGCATTATTATGCCGGAGACAAACCTCGGCACAACCAGATATTTAACTGGATCCAATGCCAAAGTCTCCAGAGCGTCTATCTGCTCGGTAACTTTCATCGTTCCAAGCTCTGCGGCGATGGCTGCCCCTACCCTGCCTGCAACCACCAGAGCGGTTAAGACCGGCCCCAATTCCATTATCACCGTTTTTCCTACTGCCGTGCCAAGATATCTCATAGGCACGTAGTCGGAGAACATATAGGCGCTCTGGACGCTTGCCACTCCTCCAGTGAAAACAGAGGTTACCAGAATCAAAGGCAGGGAATTGACCCCCATGAAAAGCATCTGCTCAGTAGTCAGGTGAAACCTTTTGAAAGAGCCAGGCAGCTCTAAAAGGATATTCTTGATTAAGAGCGCAATCCCGCCCAGGTCCTCAAAAAACAGGGTGGTTTTTCTCCCAACCACCCTGAAGGGATTTCTCATTTTGAACAATTCTTCTTTCTCCTATCCATTCATACCCAGGTCGTATTTTCCTTAAAATGGCGCTTCCCGGTGAAGCTCCGGGTCTGCAAACCGGGCACAATCCTTGATGAAACTCAAAAACACGCTCCCGGTTGGACCGTTCCGATGCTTGCTTACGATTATCTCTGCTAAATTTTCGCTGCTCTTTTTTTCACCATAGACTTCAATGGTTTCTATTCCATACATCTCCGGACGATAGACGAACATCACTAAATCCGCATCCTGTTCTATGGCTCCGGATTCTCTTAAATCTGCCAGGTTGGGTCTTCTATCCCCTCCTCTTCTCTCCAC
>MEWM01000009.1:0-1578 GCA_001775355.1 candidate division Zixibacteria bacterium RBG_16_43_9
AGGTAATTATTATGCTGGTTACGGCTCACACGAGGATATGTATTATTTAGGAAACAACTCAAATTTCACTCCATATACTTTTCCCTCAAGCCGTTCAAATAACCGCTCAGAAACCCATATCTATGTAACCAATATAGGGTCAAGCAGAACGGTGATGAGCTTTAACGTGAAAAACGATATTTCCCTTGCTGGCTGGCCTCAGAGGATGGTATCAGGCTCTACCGGTCAAAATTCCGGTAATAGCTCTCTGGTTTATGGGGATTTGGATAGTGACGGTAAACAAGAAGTTCTGACTGCATCCGGTAAATATATCTTTGCCTGGAAAACTGATGGCTCAAAGTTTATTCCCAATTCAGATGTAATTGCAGTCTTAGGTCTGGATGGCAAGTACACTTATGAGCCTTTAGCGATATTTGCTGAAGCAGATACGACAATTGTTGGCACACCTTCGTTAGGAGATTTAGATGAAGATGGGATATTAGAGGTGGTTGTGGGGACTTTGAGTGGTAAGCTTGGCATCTGGCGTTCTGAGGATTGGGATTCAAATGGCAGAGCTGATTATTTTATGTATTTATCGGTAGATACTTCGGGTAATAAAATCTCTATGACACCAGTTATTGCAGATTTTAATTCGGATGACCCAGGTCCTGAGGTTTTTATCGGAGCGGAGAACGGGAAATGGGTTATATTAGCTTTTGTAGATTTTGTCATAGCTATTACTGAAGGGAATTATAATGAGTCGATTGTCGGATTGGCTACCACTGATGTTGATAGCGTCGGACTGGTACTTACTGAAAATAACCAGAGAGGTTGTTTGAGAAGGACAGATGATACCGGTTGTATTGCCCAGATTCCTTCTATTGGCAATTTCCCTCCGGTTGTAGGTGATATAAATAGGGATAACAAATTAGAGGTGGTGGTTTTATCAGGCGACGGGAAAATCTATGCCTGGGACTTAGCGGATCATCTTTTGAGTGGCTTCCCGGTTCTTGTGGGTGATATAAAATCGGCTCCGGTTTTAGGAGATATAGATGGGGACGGTTATCTGGAGATCGTCTTTAGCGGTGATAACAAAATTTACTCCTACAATTATAATGGCATAATCTCCACCAATTTCCCGGTGGTTTTGGATAGAGCAGGAACAGTAGGTCCGATCTATTCAGCCCCGATTCTGGGAGACTTGGATGGAGATGGAAAAGCGGAAATCCTGGTGGGGTTGGGTAACGGTCAGGTTGCTGCCTTTCACGGCAATGGTTCCAGGTTCACAAGTTTCCCTTTAGCCTTAAGCAGCAGCATTGTTTCCTCCGGCATCATCCTGAACGATTCCGTTCAGATGTCCGGCGGGAACGTAATCTATGTGAAGAGAGACCTTTTCTTCAAAACTGAGGATGGCCTGGTGTATGGCTTCTCGATGGATGTCACAAATCGTGATGGACAGGAGAAGACTCCCTGGCTGATGTACGGTTATAATGCAGGGCATACCAATAGTCTGCCGTTAAACTTGCTTCCGGATATACCGGTGTATGCTGAGTTAATGCCAGGCAGGTCAGTTTATAATTATCCTAACCCGGCAAAGGA
>MEWM01000009.1:1639-1781 GCA_001775355.1 candidate division Zixibacteria bacterium RBG_16_43_9
CTTTCAGGAGACCTGGTAGCAAAAACGTCCCAGGCGGGCAAAGGGAATACCGAGAACGAATATAAATGGGATTGCTCAAAATATGCCAGCGGCGTTTATCTCTGCCGGGTGGAGGCAAAGTCTGATAATGGGAAAAATGTTG
>MEWM01000009.1:1943-3112 GCA_001775355.1 candidate division Zixibacteria bacterium RBG_16_43_9
AAGTCTCAAGACCTTGATGGCCTCGCGCTACGACTAAACAAACGATTGATAAGTAACGTAGCGTCGGGCTTCACGCCCAACGACAAAAACCAAAAGCGAATAGCTAACAGTGAACAGCGAATTTAAAGGAGGAAAAGTGAGTTATAAAAGATTCAAGATTGTGGGGTTGGTGTTAATGGTTATGATTTTGTTCTTTTCCTGGGCGAAAGCTGAGACTTTAGTTACCAAACAGGAGACTGCACCCTCCATAAACGGGTATTTAAACCTGATGAATTACCAGAGTTCTCAGCAGCTCTATAGCCTAACTCAATCTGATTCAACCGGTATTCAAAGAGTTAATATGGATGTATACCAGTTCAAAAGCAAATCCACCAAAAGAGGTTTTCTCTATTCTCTGGTCGTGCCGGGTGCGGGTGAATTTTATGCCGGCTCAAAAATAAAAGCAGTCTTATTCTTTGGCTTGGAAGCAGGTTTCTGGACCGGATATTTTACTTATCATAAAAAAGGGAAAAATAAAGAGACCGAATACCTAAATTTCGCCAATGCTCACTGGAATATATATGATTACAGCGAATCTTTGGTTGTACGTTATGCCGATTTAAAACTTGACAGCACTACACTTGTTACAAGTGGACCAGATTCCGGCAGAATGATAGTAATTGACGTACCAGGTATCTACTATGATCAAAATGGCGATTCAATTGTACTAAGCCACTCGTTGCATCCAGAAGCAGGTCACCCGATTGACAGAAACCAGCAGTATTATGAAGAGGTTGGAAAATATGACCAGTTTCGCTTTGGATGGGATGATTTTACCGGAGTTTTCTTGACCGCGAATCGAAATTTCTATCTGAATCTCAGGCGTGATTCCAACTCTCTGCTTGACAAAGCTAACCGTTTTGTTATGTTTTCAATAGCTAATCATCTGCTTTCAGCTTTTGATGCGGCAATCGCGGTACGCTCCTATAACCGAAAAGGGGAGAAATTCTCTCAGATAGACCTGAAAATCAGGTTGGCTGAATACAATGGGAATGAGATTATACCCAAGTTTTCGGTGAGCACGAAATTTTAAACTCAAATAAATGAGGATGATCAAAAGACTTCTCAAGAATATCTGGACTTTTGCTTTTCTCTTAAGCCTGGCTTTCGTTACTTCGAGCTCGGGTCAA
>MEWM01000009.1:3158-3423 GCA_001775355.1 candidate division Zixibacteria bacterium RBG_16_43_9
AATCCTTCATTCGAGGATGAATTCCAGAAGCCCAGTGGAAGAAAATCGACCACCAAGGCAATGCTGCTTTCCTTGCTTTTACCTGGCGCAGGGGAACTGTATGCAGGGAATGGAACCGGGTCCCGGATGTTCCTGGGATTGGAGGGGTCCATCTGGACTGGCTTTTTTGCCTTCAGGACCTACGGTTCCTGGAAAAAAACCGATTATAAGGGTTATGCCGCTTTGCACGCCGGAGCAAATCTGGATAGTAAAACGGATGATTACT
>MEWM01000009.1:3534-4801 GCA_001775355.1 candidate division Zixibacteria bacterium RBG_16_43_9
GGGATTCTCAGGATTCCAAAGGACGTTTTCGCGATCTGCGCAACCAGAGCAAGACAGCATACCGAAGGGCATTATTTATGGTAGGCTTGGCTGCGGTCAATCGCATAGTCAGTGTGCTAGATGCAGCCCGCAGCGTGAAGAAATTTAACCGCAAGCTGAGCTCAGAGTTCTCTTCGGTTAATCCCACAGGCTTGAGATTCAGTCTGGATGCCAATCCTTTCAGCAAAAATCCTCATTATTACTTCAAAGTTAAGAAAAGGTTTTAACATTTTCTCTGAAACAATCCGCAAGACCCTGACATGGGCTCACCGGAGCGGAAAATGAAAAGAATGACTTTGAAAAGTTTCCTTCAAGGGTTCTCGCTTTTCGTCTTCTTGGTCCTAATGGGTGGCTGTGCCTCAGCTCCCTCCTGGCAGGGAGATGGTGGAGGAACATCGCGACCCGCTCTTACGCAAGTAGTCCCAGTGAAGATCATAGGCGAAGAAGAGTTAGGCTCAGCCCGGCTCAACCGACCCACGGGAATAGCTATTGATCAGGGCGGGAACCTTTACATTGTCGACTCCGGAAATAATCGAATAGTCAAATGCAGCCAGAAGGGCGAGTTCTTAAAGGAGACCGGAGGGTTTGGGTGGGATAACGGGGAGTTCAACCTGCCCAGCTATGTCAATCTGGACAACGGGCTATCCCTTTACATCACCGACACCCAGAATAGGAGAGTTCAGAGATTTGACAACTTCCTGAATTTTATCCAACTGGTTGGTTCCTCCATTAAAGAACAACCGTTTACCAATAGCCAGCTTGAGGGCCTGGCAGTCTCCAGAAACGGTGAGGTCTACATAGCCGATTCTGGAAACGACTGCGTCTGGAAATTGAATAACCAGTTTACCTCCGCGGAGAAATTGGGCGGGTTTGAATCAGGTGCCGGAGCATTAGTTGACCCTAAAGGTTTAACCATAGACAGCAGAGGGTATCTCTATGTGGCTGACTCCGGCAATGACCGAATAGCAGTATTTGACCTATTCGGGAATTTTGCCAGATCGCTTGGCAGAGGGGATCTCAACAGACCCTCTGGAGTGGATGTTTCGAGCAACGGTGTAGTCTACGTCGCAAATACTTATGAAGATGATATCGTGGCATTAGATGGAAACGGAATGCTCCTTTTCAAGTTCGGTAAAACCGGGAACAGGGAAGGTGAGTTCTCCAGACCCACAGATTTGAAGGTCTATGAAGGGAAGACCATTTACGTGGTTGATTCCGGCAATAACCG
>MEWM01000009.1:4892-10909 GCA_001775355.1 candidate division Zixibacteria bacterium RBG_16_43_9
AAATGTAAGGAGAGAGAGAAGATTGTGGAACCTCTCCTTAAAAGGAGAGGGAATATGTTACCCTCCCCTTATAGGGGAGGGAAGGGTGGGGTCAACGAAATGTCGTCGTCTCAGAACGATAAAGGCATACGAGGTGCTCGTCGTCCGCCAGAGGCGGACTGACCCGACGAAAATATCAAGATGAAATCTGCTTTAAAAAGGACTTTCAGTTTATTTTTAATTCCTCTACTTATCTGGGTGTATGCTCCAAACCTTGCAAGTCAGGTAATAGGTAAGAAGACAGGACTGACGCTAAGAGGGGATGGATCCACGGGTCCTTTTGTTATTTCCGAGAGGTATATTCTCACCCATACGGAAAAGGTTCAGAAAGATACTTTGCTCTTGGAAAAAGACAAGGATTACCTTATCGATTATAATAAAGGGCTTCTCTGGCTCACCCAGCCGTTAGGCAAAGACGACTCTCTCCGCATAAGTTTTGAAGAGTTTTCATCCGGCATAAGGAAAAGATACTTTCACCGGGAGCTTTCTTTTTCCCAGGAGGTTTTCTCTGCAAATTCCTCAGCTTTGAACAATTCAACTTCTAATTCTTCAAATGTGAGCCTGTCCACAAAAGAAGTCTCCAACATTTTCACCAGTCCCCTTTCTCAGATATCCGGTGACAAACCATTTTCATCTAACCTTCAGATCTCCGGAAGCAAAAGTTTCTCCTTTGACCTGGGTAATGTCGAGTCGTTTTCTCTATCCCAGGGTCTTAACCTTACCCTCTCAGGGAATTTGACCAAAGAGGTTAAAGTCTTAGCCCTGATCTCTGACCAGGGGAGAGGAGGGACTCCGGATGGCACTACCAAGAGATTAGAGGAGTTGGATAAGGTTCTGATGCAGGTCAACTCTCCCAATTTCAATGGCTACTTGGGAGACCAGTATCTTTCCTTTGACGGGAATCTTTCAGGGAGATATGATAAGAAATTGGAAGGGGTATCTGCTGAGGGTAAATTCAATGAAAACAGCGTTTCTATCTCTTATGCTTCTTCTAAAGGCAAATATTTTCTCAACAGCTTTACGGGAGTGGAGGGTAAGCAGGGTCCATATTACCTTAAAGGTGAAAATGGACAGAGAGGAATACAGATCCTTCCAGGCACAGAGAAGGTCTATTTAGACGGAAACCTTCTTTCCAGAGGCTCGGAAAACGATTACACCATAGATTATTCCAGAGGAGTGCTCAACTTCTCATCTTCCCGTCTGGTCACCAGCGATTCGCGGATAAAAGTCGAGTTTGAGTATTCTGATCAAAATTATGAAAGGAGTTTCTATGACACAAAAGGGGAGTGGAGATTTCTGGACGGGAAAATGAAGCTCAAGGGGCTTTTTATAGACGAAAGGGATGACAAAAATAACCCTTTATCTTTTGCCTTTTCATCACAGGATAAGGAGATACTGAAAAATTCAGGCGAGGACCAAACCAAAGCTCTCAAAGATGGTGCTCAGTTTGTCGGCTCAGGCAAAGGAGATTATAACCTTTTAACTGATTCCTCAGGCAGTTCATATTATCAGTATGCAGGGAAAGACAGCGGTTCTTATCAGGTCAACTTCAGCTGGGTAGGTAGTTCACAAGGGAGCTACATCTATACCGGGGCAGGAATATTCAAATATGTCTCTTTAGGAAAAGGAGACTACCTGCCTGTGGTATTTTTGCCCTTGCCTTCGAGCCATTCGGTGCTCGATTTAGATATGGGTCTGGATATTCTTCCGGGCTTATCTTCTGAGATAGGCTGGGGGCTGAGCAAAAAAGATCTAAACCTGTTCTCCAGCGCGGGAAATCAGGATAACTCCGGTAATGCCTTCCTCTTCAAAACAGGATTTGAAAAACAAGACTTAGAGCTGTTTGGTCATAACCTGGCAAAATTGAAATTTGAGGGATTATATAGAAATCTGGGGGAGAATTTCTCTCCTTTTGGCAGGACAGATGAGATAGAAAAAGACCGGGTCTGGGGTCTTTTTGACGACTCCCAAAAAGGCACAGAGAAGGTTATGAGATTCAAGTCATTTTTTGCACCGGTTGAGAATCTGTCTCTGGATATGGATCTGGGGTCTCTGGATAAAGGTGATTTTTTTCAGTCGAAACGTAAAGGTTTCGGCATTACCCTTCGACCTTTCAAGAGCATCGAGGCTAAAGCCTCATCTGAGAATATCAAAAGCTCACAAAAAGGAGTTACTTCAACTCAAACAGGAGCTTGGCAGAGAAGGAATCTCTCCTTGGCGCATCATTGGAAAAAGCTTTCCACCCAATTTTCCTGGAATTCGGAAAAACAGGAGCTTAATACAGCGTATTCACTATTGCCGAACAGAAAATATGATGAGCTAACAGGAAGCCTAAGGCTGGAATCCGGCAGTTTATGGAGCTTATCTACTCAGTTAGTCTTTCACGATGAAAAAAGAAAAAATGTTTCATGGGAAAAAGAGTATGACTCCTACACCTGGCAGAATCAAGTCTCCTTAAGAAACTATAAAGAGGTTTTATCAACTGATTTAGAGTATATCTACCGGGCAAGGAATATCAAAACCGGACTGAAAGAGAGAGGGAATGTTGGAGCGCTAAAGTTGGATTATAATCCGAAGAGCCAATCGCTGGTTCTGAACCTGTATTATTCGGTTAATCAATTAGGTGCGGAAAAAAGCGTGGACAACTATATCGACGTGGGAAGCGGAAGAGGTCAGTATCGGTATGAGAATGGAGAATATATTCCTGACCCTGAAGGAAATTACATATTACAAAAAGAGATGCTGGATGAGTATGTTCCGGGAAAACAGTTGGACAAAAGCTTCAGGGCTATCTTTTATCCGGGCAAGCTTTTCCCGAAATCAAAACCCCTGAAGCAATTTTACACCGACACTTTTGTCAGGTTTTCTAATCTCGTCTCAGTCCCGGTTTCCTGGGCTGGCTTTATTCTGAATCCTTTTGACAAGGGCGGTGCTGACGGAACGCTTCTCAGAGATTTTTCTTTAAAGCAGGATTTTTACTTTTTTACTTCCTCGCCTTTCAACCTGAGGTTGAGATGGGCTTCTGATGACCGGGAAAATAACTTGCTTATCTATGGAAAGGATCAGGATAAAAGAACCAGCCAGTCCGCGCTATTGCGCTACCGGGTATCTCCCAAAAACATTCTAGAATCAGAGTTCTCAAAAGAAAAAAGAGAAAGACAGAATATCGCTTTCAATTTGCTTTCAATTGATGGGAAAAGCGTAAGGATAGATTTCACCAGAAGAGAGAAAAACTCCTTAGAGATGACTTTATCCAGCAAATTATTGAGGGAAGACGAGGGAGAATCCGGGCTTAAGGTAAACCTGTTTGAGTTAACGCCAAAAGTCTCATTTTCTTTAATAGGCCAGGGGAGACTGCACTCAGAAATAAGCTGGATTCGGGTCAATTTCTCCCCAGCCAGCAGGATATTGCCCTGGGAGATGGCAGAAGGTAAAAAGTCTGGAAATAATTTTGCCTGGGTTCTGAGCTTCGATTATAAACTTAATCAAGCTCTTTCTGCCACGTTCAACTATTCGGGTTTAAAAGAGCCGATAAGAGGCACAAGACATAATGGAAAGTTTGAAGTCAAAGCCTATTTCTAAAATGAAAAAATATTTCGTTTTTATTATCCTGCTCGGCTGTTTGCTACTGGTTTTCAATCAGGGGAATTCCGCTGAGCTGAAACAAAGGATAAAGAATATTCAACTTGCCGGGAATCAGTACTTTGATGCGAAAGCTGTCTATTCCTGTATGATGCTCAAGCCGAACGGTTATTATTTAGATCAGCTTCTGGAGAGAAGCACTGAAGCGATTCTGAAACTGTATGAGGAGAACGGTTTTCCATTCTGCCAGATAGATCTGGAGGATTTCAATCACAATCTGAGTCTCCCAGACTCCACTAACTGGCTTTCCTTTAAGCTGAGGATAACTGAAGGACCAAGGGTCAGGATCAGGCAGATTGAGTTTGACGGAAATAAGGCGACTAAAGAAAAAATCCTGAAAAGGATATTAGATATAGACAGCTCGGCTTATTTTTCTCAGAGGGAACTTGAATCCGGCTTATCTGCCCTCAGAAGAGCATCCTTTATAAAAACGGTTAAAAGCGCCCAGCTTGTGCCAGAGCCTGATCCATCCTGGTCAGCTTTGAAAATAGAGCTGGAAGAAAAAAGACAGAACAGTTTCCTGGGCGTTTTGGGTTATGTTCCCAAAGCCCAGAGCGGCACCGGATATTTCAGCGGGGTGTTAAATTTCGTCTTCGACAACATCTTCGGAACCGGAAGAAAAGGGGAGATAAGCTGGACCAAGAAGGATCCTTATTCTTTTGACCTTTTCTTTTCCTTTAGGGAGCCGTACCTTTTGAACCTGCCTTTATCCGTACAGTTAGATTTGAGACAGATAGACTATGATTCCAGCTATCTTAAGTTAGACTTAAACACGCGCTTCAATTATTCTGCTTCAGATAAAATCCTGCTCGGATTTTCCACTGGCTGGGAGAAGGTGACAGCAGATGAAAGGTTGAAAGCCGTTTTGCCCTCCAGACGGAAATACAAATTCGGGATGAAATTCAGCCTGGATTTATTGGATTCTCCTAATAACCCCAGAAAAGGAATTTATGACCAGGCTGAGATTATCTACGGCAGGAAAAATTATTACCTTGGGCCAGATTTGAATCCAGACAAAGAATCAGCTAATGAGGCAAGGATATTGCTGGATTTAGACAGTTTCCTTCCAGTTTATAAAGAGCAGGTGGTGGCTCTGGGTCTGCATCTGCGAAATATACGAAGCTCCGAAAGAAAAATTCCGATCTCAGACCAGTTCTCTTTAGGAGGCTTAAATTCGCTGCGCGGTTACAGGGAGGAGGAATTTTCCGGGGACAAGCTTTTCTGGTCAAACTTGGAATACAGACTGATATTAAGCCCGGAATCGAGAGCCTATCTTTTCTGGGATTTCGGTTACTTCAGCCGCATAGTTGAAAACCCTGTCACAGGTACCTTGGATAGACTTACGGGCAGTAGATCCGGATTCGGGCTGGGATTGAAAGTAGATACAAAGTTAGGAGTTTATGAAGTCGATTACGCACTGGGAGAAAAGGACAGTTTTTCACAGGGGAAAGTCCATTTCGGGATTTCCAATCGATTTTAAAGGATGAACATTCAGCCTTATTTCAAACTGACCCGTTTTCAAAACAACCTGATAACTTTTATCTCAGTGCTGTTAGGGGGATTTGCAGGTGGGGTTTCATCCTGGGGTAAACTGCTCTTAGCTGCCCTTTCTGCTTCGCTCATCTCCGCGGGAGGGTACGTTTTAAATGACTATTTCGATCTGGAAATAGATAAAATCAACCGCCCACTGCGTGTTCTGCCTAAAGGCGATCTGTCCCCGAAGAAGGCACTCATTTTTTCGATCTCCCTTTTTGTGATGGGCTTTATTCTGAGCTTTTTCCTGAAGCCCGGTTCCATAGGCATAGCTTTAGTCGCAATAATTTTCCTTTTCCTTTACAGCGCAAAATTCAAGCGAGAGTTTCTTATCGGGAATGTGACAGTAAGTATTATCTCAGCTTTGGCTTTCATATATGGCGGGGTTTTCTCCAAAAATCCTGAAATCTCTCTAATCCCGGCAATCCTGGCATTTCTTTTTCATATGGGCAGGGAGTTGATTAAGGATATGGAAGACCTGGAAGGAGATCAGGCTCTAAGGTCTGAGACTTTTCCCATTGCTTATGGAATAAAGAATTCGCAATTCTTAGCCTCTACGATTTTTCTGGTCTTAATCATCCTGACTATTTTCCCCTATAAGCTGAAAATATTCTCTATTTATTATCTTATTCTGGTTTTGATGATGGATTTTGTGCTTTTTTATATCATCCTCTCCCTTTGGAATAATCCCTCAAGGGAAAATTTGGGCTCTTTAAGCCGGCTTCTGAAATTCGAGATGCTTTTGGGCCTTCTGGCGATTTTTGCTGGCAGTTTGTAATTGAATTTTTTAACACGTAGCGTCG
>MEWM01000010.1:0-268 GCA_001775355.1 candidate division Zixibacteria bacterium RBG_16_43_9
CCTTTGACGCTGAAAACCAATGAAGTCCAAAAGTCTTTAACAACTGACTGATTATTAACATTATAAAGCCCAAGAAACATATAACCAATTCCAAACACGAAAATCAAAGAGATGGATGTTATCCCTACATTCCATAACTTTTCACCGTATCCACAAGATACTTTCAAAATCCACAAGAAAACCCAATTGAAGAAATCAAATGAAAGAGGTTTGAGTGCTTTTCTTTTACATTCCTGCTCTCTAAAATGAAACATCCCAGCTTTTGCAA
>MEWM01000010.1:329-1150 GCA_001775355.1 candidate division Zixibacteria bacterium RBG_16_43_9
GCTCGGATTTTTCTATTCTCTCTTTTTCTAAAATCCAATCGATATCTAGTTCGTTTGACAGCTTATTTCGCCAATCCCAACTTAATAGACTAAAATCTGCATTGCTCAGGTCCATCTTTAGAAACAGACATTTCCTCAAGTCAACTTCACTGAACGTAACTCCTGTATGAAAAGATGTTCCATAAAATTCAATCCTGTTCTTACAATCTATTTGTGTAAACTCTGTTTTTCCACGAAGAAATTGAGTGACAACAAAACGAGTTATTTCGCTTGAGAATTCCGACCTAGAAAAACTGGTGAATTCTGTAGAAAATCTCGTCCCGTTGAAAGAAGTCGATTCACTTAGAAATTTAGTCTCTACAAAGGTGCAAGACGTTCCTGTAAACTCTGCAAGATCAAAATTAGTCGTCTTTCCTTGGAATTTAGTGTGATTAAAGCAAGTATGATTTCCTAAGAACTCTGCTTTTCTGAAATCAGTATTCTCTCCACAAAATACTGAATTGTTAAAATATACACTTTTCCCAAATTTCAGACCTGAAAAATCTATGGATGATGGGAAAAAGAAACCCTCGTAATGATAGTTACCCGAATTTTTATCCGGTCCGATTCTACCTATCTCATGATTGAATTTCTTGAGGTCTTTATCCATTCTTCTTTCATGAAAAATACAAAAACCTTCTTTAGAATCTTCCAAAAGTTCATAAGGACATTCCCAGCCGGTTAATTCGCTTTTGTATTTACATTTTTTCTTTTCCTCGCTCATTTTTTCTTCCTGTTTGATAAAGCTAAAGCTTTATACTCCAGATTTAATCTCTGGAGTG
>MEWM01000010.1:1175-6940 GCA_001775355.1 candidate division Zixibacteria bacterium RBG_16_43_9
TAAAGCTAAAGTCTCAAGACCTTGAGGCTTTATACTCCAGATTCCGGCTATCTTTTTACTCCAAATTTCTTTTTTAATTTTGTAGCCACAATCTCCGGCACGAAACGGCTTATTTCCCCTTTATTCCGGGCTATCTCTTTGATTAAAGTGGAGCTTAAATAAGTGTACTTCTCGCTGGGCATCAGAAAAACTGTTTCGATTCCAGGGGCTAATTTTCGGTTCATCAGCGCCATCTGGAACTCGTATTCAAAATCTGATACTGCCCTCAAACCCCGGATTATCGCCACTGCCTTGGTTTTGGAGACGAAATCAGCCAAAAGTCCGGAAAAGAGCTTCGCTTTGACCCCCTTTAGACCCCGGATGCTTTCTTGCACCATTTTCAGCCTGTCGCTGGCTGAAAAAAGTGTAGCCTTGTTAGGTCTGGAGGAAACCGCTACGAGTATCTCGTCGAATAAATCCGCTGCTCTCTGAATTAGATCCAGGTGCCCATTGGTGATCGGATCAAAAGTTCCAGCATAGATAGCCTTTCTCATAAAAACTCCTTCTCTCAGGAAATTTTCCTAAAAAAGGATACCAGAGTATCCCCGTATTTTCTTTCCTGTAATAATATGAAATTTCCCAATTTTTCTATTTTTTCCTTTTTGTGATGCTCGATGACTAAAACCCCCTCTGCATTCAGAAATTCTTTCTCTGACAAAATTTCCAGGACTTTCTGGCAGAGCCCTTTTCCATAAGGAGGATCAGCCAGGATAAGATCAAACCTTCCTTCAAATTTATCTTTAAGAAATCTGAGAACGTTTTTTTTTATGAGCCTGCTTTTATCCTTAAATCCAAGCTTTTCCAGATTTTTCCGGATAAGGTCTAAACTGGTAAAAGAACTATCGACGAAAACCACCTCTTTTGCACCTCTGGACAGAGCCTCAATCCCTAAAGCACCACTTCCTGCAAAAAGGTCTAAGATCTTTTTGTCTTCCACTGATGACAGGATATTAAAAATCGCCCCTTTGACTTTATCCGAAGTAGGCCTGATCTTCCTTTTTTTTAAGGAAAAAAGCCTGGCCCCTTTTTTCTCACCGGAGATGATCCTCAAGTCTTCTCCTCAGAAATCATTCTATGCTTATCAAATCCCTTAACTTCTCGAAGGTTTTTTGCCCAATCCCCCTTACATTTTTAAGCTCATCAGTGGAAAGGAATCTGCCCTTACTTCCCCGGTAAGACAAAATCCTTTTACCCAATTCCTTACCTATCCCTGGTAAGGATTCAAGCTCCTCCAAAGTAGCAGTATTAAGATTTATTTTCTTACCTGATTTATTCGAGTCCAGGTTTTCCGGGGGAACTGAACTCTTTGGCGGCTCGAAAACTTTCTTCTCTATATGACGGTTTTCCTTGAGCAATAGCTCCGGGGCAAAATCCGGATGATATTTTTTGTAAAGGGTAACCCCGCTGCCAATTAAAAGGATTATTATAAGAAAGATTACGGCTTTTGATTCCTGCGGTGTGAAGCTGAAAAAATCCATTCCCTTTTCAGTCATATAAAACTTTTAGCAGAACCTTTCCCACCTTTTCCAGGCTTTCCGGACTGCACTTGTCCGGAGTATCCCCTAAGGTATGCCAGTAGGGATAATCGAAGTCGATAATATCAATACAGGGAATGCCGGCTTTAATCAGAGAAATATGATCATCTATCAAGAAGTTCTTTACTTCTGGTTTGAAATTCGAAATCGAGAGCTTCTCAGCTTTTGACCAGACTAAGTCAACCACTTCTTTAGCATAGTGGTTGGAATAGCCTTCCTTGTAAATCTGCAAATCTTTATCCCCCACCATGTCCAGTAAAATCCCGAAAGAAGCTTTATACCCTCCTAAATTCCGCGAGAAATAACTCGAGCCCAGGCACCATCTTTCCGGGCGGTCGTCTGAGCCCAGATCCTCAGCATCAAAAAAGACCAGGTCAACTCCATATCTGGGCTTTTTCTTAGACAGTATAGGGGCTAATTCCATAAGAACCGCAACTCCGGAAGCTCCGTCATTTGCTCCTAAGATCGGGGTTGAGTGGTTTTCCGGGTTTGAATCTCTATCTGCCCAGGGCCTGGTATCCCAGTGGGCACACAAAAGAACTCTTTCTTTTTTTTCAGGATAGAAAGATACAATTATGTTGCTCAATTCTAACCTTAAGTTCCCGGTTGTATCTTCCCACACAAAGTCCTGCAATTTAACTAAATTACTATATGTGGAGAAGAAGTCAAGCAGATATTTTTTTAAAGCCCGATGTCCGGGTGAACCGGGATTTCTGGGCCCAAACTGACATTCCTCTTTAAGATATTGATAAGCTCTTTCCCCCTTGAATTCCGATGAATGGTCAGAGCTGCAGCTCGCTCCGATGAAAAAAAAGAAAAATAAAGAAACCAGGCTCAATTTAGATTTTTTAATGTACACCTTTCCACTTCAGGTTAGAGTTAACCATTTTCAACTGATTTTAGACTCAGAAGGTAACCTGAGCCCAGATGCTCAACTCCCTGGTATGATTCTTCTCCCCGCTTATTTTATTGGTTGTATCCAGCCAGCGCCCGGACAGCCCGCCTGTAACCTGGGAAGAAAAGCTGTACCCTGCGCTGGGCGTTAAGGAGAATTCCTTAGTATCCGCGGATATGTTAAACCCCTGTTGTCCTACTGAGATTTTGGTCTGGTTATGCTTTATGGAAATGCCCAACCCCAGGTTTAAATTGCTCTGGAATTTTATCTTCTTGAGAAAAGGAAGCTTCATCCCTTTTGGTGCGCTGAAGGAATAGGCAGCATTGACTCCATAAGCATCTGAAGTGCCGATGGTCTTGCCTCCTCCCCCGGACACCCCGGATAAAGCCTGACTCTCTGCCACTAACCTATCCCAGGACCAATTAGTCTGGATTCTGTTATTGAAAGTTACCTTCAATGATAAAGGAGTAAGACTCTTGGTGATATCCCTTTTGTTCAGCTTGCCGGTCAGACCGTCTTCTGCTGTATCAACTTTCCTTCTGTAATTAAAAGAGTAATCCACACTGGAGGCAAACCTCTTAAGAATTTTTATCTTCTCTAAGTTGCTCCAGGTTAAAACCATATCTGGGAAAGTCGTGCTCACATTTCTCACCGGGGTTCCAGAACTGGAGACAATATTATCTACTTTAGAGTACCTTAAACTCGAGATATTTATATTTGAGGAAACCCTTAAGGCACTTCCCAGATCCAGGTTTTTCTGGGTACTCAGTCCGTCAGATCTTGCAGTCTGGGGGTCAGTGGAAAATGGAACATCGGCTTTGTCCGTGAATCCAAATTGATAGGAAAGGGAGGGCCTTTCTAAAAGCCCGCTTTTGGTGGAGGTCTTGGTTATCCGATAGTTTATGCTCAACGCAGCCAGGTTCTGGCCTAAATTTCCTACAAAGCTCCTTACCCAATTTAACGGACTTAAGCCTTTTTTAGCCTCTGCCTTGGGCTTTAGGATTCCAAATATCTTCTGCCAGTAGAAGGTAAAGTTGGCTGATTTACCGGATTGATTCCCCACTGACTTGGTTCCGTGCAACTGCACCGGGTCGCCATTCTCTTTGTAGGAGGAGTTGAAACTGAAGTTCTGGTCTAAAATTCCTATCCACTTTGGACGGTAAGTAGCTGAGAAGGACTGTGATCTGCTTACCTCAATCCCCAGTTTAGCCTGTTTAGGTAAGAATGAGAATTTAAGGTTCTTATCATCTCTGATATCCCTTGAAGTTTCGAAAGTGTAACCCAGTGACACTGTTTTCAAGGGAGCCATAGAAGCACTGATTGTGCCGTTGAAACCACGGGCATATTGTGAGGTGATGTTCCCCGCACTGCTCTGGCTAAAAGACTTGGTACTTCTGACTGAAGAAGAGAACACCAGGTTGGTGGGCAGGGGGCTAATAGTCTCAGAGGAGAGCTTTTTTAGGAGGAAAACCGATTTCAACCCCTTGAAAGGTGAGAAAGTAAGTTTTTTTCTGGGGGTCATATCATACTGTAGTCCGAATCCATACCCCTGACTATTGGAGACTGGAGTCACAGAACTCCTGAAATCCGTGCGCGTATAATAAATAGACTGATTCAATTTAAGCCTTTTTAGAGTAAGCTTTAAAAGCCAGTTGTTTGTCTCCCGGTTAAAGCTGGGGAAAAAACTGAAACTCTTGGATGTGGATTCGGTCCTATCCAGGCTCCTTAGTCCCGCGGGCAGGATGATATCCGAGCCTGGCTTTAGCCTTGGCAGGTCAAGCGATTTTGTCAGGTTAAAGGAAAAAGGAAGGTTCAAGCCCCAGGAAGGAGGCAGGAATTTTTCAAGCGAAGTAGTTAAACTTATCCCTAAGCCGCTGGAGACAACCCCTAACCCTTTGTTCTCGGTCAGACTTCTGAACTCAGCATCTCTACGGGAAAATGTAATTCCCAGGCTGAAAAGATCAGCGAACTTGGTGGAGATGCTTCCGGAGTAATACCAGCCCGGCACCTTGCGCACATCTGTAACCCGGAGTTCGTCTACCCAGATTTCTCCCGACATCTCAGTTGAGTCCCTTTTTAAGGTATCGGTATATACTCCCATGTTAAACCACGCAATCTGATTTAGTCTTGGGTCTCCTTTCACCCGGTAATTCCCTGCTGTTGTATCACGAGCTGCTGTGGAATCCTTAGAAGCACTCATCAGCATGTAGTTTTTCAGAGCAGTTATCTGGCTAAAATCCATATTGACTTCATTTCTTGAATCCCATCCAGGATAAAGGTCACAGTGATATTCGTAGAAATTCAGAGAATCTGTGCCCATCCTGTAGAAAAATTTAGCATTGGAGGTATTCTCCGGTTGCCAGTTCACGAACATCTTCAGCCCCTGATAATTAGTATAATCCTCAGCTTTGTGTATTCGATATGCGGAGCCATAATGACCGGGCTTAAGCTCCTGGTACTTAAATGCCAGGGACTGCTCTTTTTCCCGCACTTTAGTACTTCTATCCAGAATCCCCGCGATTCCTGGAGGGGGATTGTAGTTATTATTATCAAAGGTGTTGATCACGAAGACCTCAAATGATTCGCGGGTCGAATCGACCGGGGCAAAAGTCGAATCGTTTATCGATTTAACACCAAGGCTTCGCCACCGATTACTTACCAGCTGGATAGAGGCGATCTGCACTGAAACCGTCTTGCCAGTGGTATCAGAGGAGGAAAGCCAGATCCTGGCAAATTTTATGCTGGAGAAATCAGGAGCTCCCACGCTGATTCGGTTCTGTGTATTTTCCAGAGAAATGCGGTAAAGCCGCCAACCGTTATAATAGGTACCGGGCACCCAGAGGGAGGCATCTTTTAAATTTATCGGGAACTCAAAATAATTATTAGGCTTGTCTAACTCATCATTTCCATTGATATCCTCAGTATCAGGCCTTCTGCCTCTGTCCGGATCATTGGCATTCCTCTCAGTACCATTGATGTGGCTATAATTGTTTTTATCCTTCTCTGGGTCATAATCCCAGTTATCTCCGCTCAAATCAATTCCTGCAGAATCCTCAGAAACCCCATCCAAGCCGGTATCTTCATCATCTTCTAAGATTCCGTTCCCTCTTTGGCCAAAGGTCGGCCTGTCCTCCGTTTGCTTAAATCCATCACCGTTTATGTCTTCGCTTATCTCTCCTAAGTCAATGTTTAAAACGATACCTAAGGTAGTACTTGTGTCTCCCTTAACCCAGACTTCCAGGAACTTGGTCCTGGTCTGGTCCCAGCTGCTCGGAGCGAATGCTCTCATAATCCCG
>MEWM01000010.1:6947-12365 GCA_001775355.1 candidate division Zixibacteria bacterium RBG_16_43_9
ACTTATAAGAGGAATCAGAACTAAAGATACCGGCAACACTATCCTTCGGGGCATGTGGTCTTTTGGGGTAAAGCTCTAAATTAATCACGTCCATCCAGCTTTCTCTTGCCTGAACTTGACGGTTAGGCCAGATATCTTGTATCTGCACCCGGTCATAAGGGTTATACCAGATCATTCTTGCTCTCTGCCAGTTCCCCGGAGACATACTGGATAGTGTCCAGGTGCCACGGCGGATACCCAGGTCAGTATATTCTAAAGAACCTTCGAAATCATCTATATAGGCTTTATTTATGAGATTGGGATTGGGTATGCTTTGAGCAACTTTAAGGTTAAGCTCAAGCCTGGAGGGCTCCTCGGTTCCGAAAAGGGGAAGAGCATCTGCCAACTTAGTCATAACCGAGGGGGCCAAGGAGAAGGAAACGTCTGTGCCCCAGACGAAATTTTTTTTCTGCTCCTCACCAACCCTGGGACGAGCGTCTGAGGTTTTGTCGCTTTTATAAAGAGCCACGCTGTTGATTGTTAAACCGCTTGCGGCCTGATAGTTCGCCTGTAGTCCGTAAAGTGATTTCTTCTCTGCCATAAGAAACGGGGCATATTCATAATCAATTTTTAGCTCTGCGGTTGCGTTTGTAGCCTCCTGAGATAGAAAACTGATCTGCCCGTTATCGTAATCGATATTATAATCCTTGCCTTTGGCTAAATTCTTACCATTCAGAGTCACTACTTCTGAGCCTTCGATTATCGGGGAATGACCTAAGGTAAACTCGGTCTTGCGGCTTTTGGTCTCAACTAGATATAATATTTGCTTTTCTCCCCTAACTTTTGCACAAACTGGTTGTTTTTTGGAGTATTGTATATTTCAGGTATTTTTTCGCTTAAAGAATCGACTCCAAAGGGGTGCCGGTCCGGGAAGAAAAGCAATCCCTTGTTAAAATCTATCCGGTCAAAATCTACAACCCCATCCGGTGTATCCTTATTCCCATATTGATCAATGTTATCCAGCCCCAATATCTGAATATATCTTACCCCGTTTTGCTGGTCCGGGTCAGTGTTATTTGTGTAATCCGGTCTATTTAAGCCTTTATAGATATTTATCTTCAGCCCATCCTTTTCGATATTCCTTGAGCCCAACGAGTAAACATTTCTCCACTCATATTCCCAGGTAACCTGAACCGAACGAGAATCATATGGCTTGAGAAGTTTAAGCAGGAAGGTTGTATCCGTCACTAAACGAAGGCTTTCAGCCTCAGGAATGGAAAAATCCAGGTCCCCTATAGTATCTTGGGTCCCATTTTCATGTTCTATTACAGCCCAGTAAGCTAATACAGCGTTTTCTCCCAGGGAAGAGGGTAATTCTACGAAGGGCAAAGTGACAGTATTTCGGATAGTGTCCCTTGTCATTGTACGATAGACATAGTAGTCTTCTCTATCAATATGCCCAAACACTCTGTATTCAGATTCGCTTAAATATTGTTCTGGATTTTTTGGGTCAACGCAGGCAAATCCGTGAGGCAAAGTGCTGTAAAGCGAATCTGAGCGCTTATAAAGCTCAAACTCTACTAAGTTGTCCCCTGGCTGAAAATCATTGATCTGGTGACCTAACGCAGAGCTTCTTCCCAGATAGTAGAATCTCCTTTCTTCATAGTCATAATCCCGGATATAGCTTGCCGCGCTCTCTGAGCCGGCTTTGAAGGTGGTTCTTTGAGTGGAGGATTTCTCCTGGCTGGTTATCATGGTCAGGCCCAGTCTGCCGACTCTGGCTGTGGCTTTAATCCCGAAAAGACCGCGTATTGCCTGACTATAACCGACTAAGCTATTTCCCACTGTCAGGTTTGTATTCCCCAATTCTATGCTCTGTAGGACCTCGTCTTCCTCTCCCGCATATCTTAAGTGAATCCGGTTCGCCAGATCAGTTGTGGTCTCGCTATTCTGGTCAACGTCCACGGAGATTTTGCTTCCGATATTTCCATTGATTCTGAAACTGTATTTCTGCTCCATATTCAAAGAGGGCCATTTGGAGGGCTTATAAGTCGCAGTCTTGACCAGCCCCTCTGTCCAGTTACTCCTTCCGGAAAAGGAGATCTTCCGGTTTCCGGTGATTTTCAGACTGGGACCTCCCTCGCCTATGAATTTGGATACTATGGAGGGAAATTTAACCGGGATATCGAACTGGAAAAAGCTCCTGCGCTTTCCCTGCTGGGTCTGGGTTAAGGAAAGGTTTATGTTCTTTCGCCAGTTATCCTGATATTGAGAGGAAAGAGTATAACTCATATAAGAATCCAGGCTCAGGGGGAAAACATTATCAACCGGGTAAGAGCCCAGCTTATCCTTAAGCTCGACCACTTTATCTGCGTAGTTTATTTTAACTGTCCGGGCAAAGAAGATCTTGTTTTTAAGGAGGGGAAGCTCTTTAAAAGCCAGGGAGAGACCCACATCTTGAGCGCCCGGCTTATGGTAGGAACAGCCGTTATCTTTTGACTCGAGGTCTAATTTTAAGCCCTGGGCAGCGCCTAATGCCGACAAAAGTAAAAACAAAACCGCCAGTTTCAAAAAAGACTTTACGCCCTTGGCGGCAAAAAGAGGTAATTCAGATTTTCTTACCATCGGGTCACCTTTAGAAACCCTTAGATATTATCGATAATTACCTCCTTTACTAAAGTTTTACTTTCCTAAATAGATTACTTCTTCTTCTAACTCTATGTTGAATTTTTCTTTTACTTTTTCTTTCAAGATTCTGGCTAAGGTTTTTACATCCCGTGAAGTGGCTTTGCCAGAGTTTATTATTATGTTAGCATGTTTGGGGAAAACCTTAGCATCTCCTATTCTCATCTCTTTGGCGCCGACCTGTTCTAAAAGATACCCTGCCGAGACTCCGGATAAGCAGTTCTTGGAGGATTTAATATTCTTGAAAAATGAGCCAGCAGAGCCTTCCTCTTCTGGAAGCCTGGACTTCCTCACCTTCAGGTTCTCCTCTATCTTTTTTCTTATCCTCTCCCTATCCTCCTTCTGCAGGGTCAAAGTAGTTGAAAGCAGAATATCCTTAGAGCTTTTCAACTTGGAATGACGGTAATCGAATTCAAAATAATCCCGGTTGACGATTTCCAGTTTTCCCTTAGGCGTCAAAATTATCCCTTCTTCCAGAACCTCGCAGATCGCCTTTCCAAAGGCGCCAGCATTACCGTAAACTGCACCACCCAGCGTGCCATAGATTCCTGCTGCAAACTCCAGACCCGACAATCCCAGTTCTTCTGAAAGGTCAACCAATTCCGAAAGCAAAGTGCCGGATTGAGCTGAGACCTTGTTCTCCTGAATCAGAACTTTCCTGCATAAGTTCTTTATCACCAGCCCGCGGAACCCGGAGTCGCTGACTAAAAGATTACTCCCTCCTCCTAAAACGAAATACGGAAGATTAAACTCTTTTGCTGTATTTATTCCTTTGATCAGCTCTTCAGGAGTGGAGGTTTGATAGAAGAAGTCAGCCGGACCGCCGATTCGAAAAGTTGTGTGAGAGGCTAAAAGCTCACCTGTTTTAAGATTCTCCCCTAAGATTTCAAAGAGCTTTTGCTTAATCCCTTCGGGATAAGCTTTTGGATTGCATCCTCTTCTATTTATCGACATCCAGTAAGCAGATTTAACCTGTAAATAATTTAACTCTTATTTTTAAAAAAGCAAGGGAAAAATGGGGGTAAAACTAATTTTTGAACTGATGGGAGCTCGGTTTATTGCCTTTGCCATCTTTTTCTATAAGCATTAAGATTCATGAAGTTAATAAAAAGGCATCGACATTTCTTAATGCCGATGCTTTGGGTAGTTGCCCAATTCATTGGGTCCATTTGGACTCGATAAATCGAGCAACTACATTACTGTTCACTCACCACTGGCCACTTTATTCCTGCCCCACTGCTTTATTATACTGCGCCTGGGCTCTCAGATAATCAGCCAGGGCTTGAAGGTAATTTATCTGGGCAAAGGTTAAGGCCAGCTCCGCATCCATCTCCTCCAGGCTGGTTATTATCCCCTGGGCATACTGGACCTTGGCTATGCGCAGGCTTTCCTTTGCCTGATTGACAGTTTCTTGCTGGGAAAGGATCGTCTCTTTGGCTAAATCCAAGCTGGTTACTGCCTCTTTTACCTCCAATTTTATACCTTCTTTTAAATCCTGTTCTCCCAGGTCTAATTGTTTCAAATCTGACCTGGCTTGATTAACCTTAGAGCGTGTGGCAAAACCGTCAAACAAAGGGAAATTCAAGGATAGGGTAAAATTCCAGTCAGAGTCCCATCTTTTCTCACTGTAAAAGGGGTTTTTATAATCGTAATTAGCTATCCCTATTAAGGAAGGTTTGTTCCCGGCTTTGGCAATGGCTAAGCCCTTTTGTGCTATCCTTTTCTGAAAGTCTAAGGATTTCAATTCCGGCCTTTGTAAAAGAGCTTGCTGGGTTGCATCTTCCAGTTCTACCTCAATCGGCTTGAAAAAAAGCTCACCTTCTAACTCGATCTGAGCCTCCTGAGGAAGACCTAAGATATTTTTAAAAGAGCTCAAAGCTAAATCATAGGTCTGTCTTGCCTGAAGCAGAGGGGGTTTAGCATTGGCTAACTGGACTTTTGTCCTTAAAAGGTCGAACTCTGATGCCTGTCCGGCTTTATATCTTAACTCCACAGTCTTCAGATGCTCCTCAATGTTTTTTAAAGCCTCCTCCCTCACCCGGATAAGCTCCCAGGCTAAAAGAATCGAATAAAAAGAATTGGTTACATCGAAAGTTATTCTCTGCTTATTTTTATTATAATTTTCCTCCTCCAATTTAAGATTTAGCTGGGAGATGGAATAACTGTTCTGGAGCCTTCCCCAGGTAAAGATAGATTGCTGTACTGATAGTCTAAAATCGAAATTATCATGAAAACCAATGGTGAACTTACTACCGAAAGCACTGATACTGGGAGTAACCCCTAAATAGGTATAGGTGCCTTGAAAGGAAAGGTTCGGGTAGAAAACTGCTTTGGACTCTGAGATTTTAAACTTTGAAGAGCTGATTTTTTCCTTCTGGCTCTGAAGCGACCTGTTATTCTGGTAGGCGGTTTCAAGGCTTTTCTCCAGGTTCAGGATTAGTTTCCCCTGAGAAAAGGAAGGAGAGTTAAACCAGAGAATGAAAAAAACAACAAGAGTTATTTTCAGACAGGACTTCAGCATATTCCCTCCTTATTTTTTATCCACCGATTTTAATGTTCCTTTTTAAAAACTCTCCAAAATTATCCACCACCACATAGGTTACCGGCACCACCAGCAGAGTCAAAAGGGTTGAGGTAATCAGACCACCGATGACCGAAATTCCCATTGACTGCCTCCATTCTGCACCTTCGCCTATTCCTAAAGCTGCTGGCAGCATCCCCATAATCATAGCCGCAGAGGTCATAAGGATGGGA
>MEWM01000010.1:12412-12752 GCA_001775355.1 candidate division Zixibacteria bacterium RBG_16_43_9
CAAAGTAATAGTATAATCGACAAGCAAAATAGAGTTTTTGGTTACGAGCCCCATCAGAAGGATTATCCCCACCATAGCCATCATATTAATCCTCTGGCCGGTTAAAAATATCGCTAATAATGCTCCTACCACTGCTAAGGGCAAAGCTAACATTATGGTGAAAGGATGCAAAAAGGAGTTAAACTGGGAGCCTAAGACTATGTAGATGAAGATAACCCCTATGATTAAAGCCAAGATCATGTTCTTGAACATATCACCCATCAACTCAACATCACCCCGGTATTCGATTTTATATCCAGGAGGAAGAGGAAAATCGGCTAACTTTTTATTCAAATCCTGA
>MEWM01000010.1:12824-13318 GCA_001775355.1 candidate division Zixibacteria bacterium RBG_16_43_9
ATCTGGGTAGGACCACTACCCTCATATAGATCAGCTATACTTTTAAGGGGAACAGTAACTCCGGCCGGAGTCAAAATGTCTATGGAGGAGATATCCTGAAAATTATTCTTCTGCTCCGGAGGTAAAATCACCCTGATATCTATCTCTTTCTCGCCCTGCCTTAACTTGGTAGCTACATTTCCATCCACCAAAGAGCGCAGGGTTGAGGCAATCTGGGCCGTGGAGATACCTAAACGACTGGCTTTCTCTCGATTTACCACCACTCTTATCTCTGGCTTTCCTCCTCTAACCGAACGGTCATGATCGGCCACTCCGGGAATCTGCGCTACCGTGCTCAGGATTTTCTCTGAGGCTTCCTCCAAAACCGAAATCTCCGGACCTTTGATATAGAGCTGAAGAGGAAAATCCTCTTCACCCTCAAACATCCCGACCATTGAGACTCTGGCTTTTAAACCCGGCATTTCTGCCAGCCTTTGTCTTACCTCCTTCTCCAC
>MEWM01000010.1:13406-23521 GCA_001775355.1 candidate division Zixibacteria bacterium RBG_16_43_9
GTGGTAAAGGTAGATTGAACCTCAGGAAAGGAAAAAAGGATCTTCTCGACTTGAGTTGCTACTTTTTCTGTAGCCTGGATAGAAGTACCAATCGGAGTCTCCAGTATCACCCTGAATTCACCTCGATCTCCCTGAGTCATAAACTCCTTGCCGATGAAAAAAGTTAAGCTCAGACTCAAGAAGAAAATTATTATGGAAGCTGAGATTATTAAAAACTTGTGGGTCAATGACCAGGCTAAAACCTTTCCGTAGGTCTGATTGAGTTTAGAATAGCCCCGGTTAAAAGGGGCAAATAATCTCTTCAACAGGCTTTCCTTATCTTTTTTCTCTTTCACTAAAACCTTGGCGGAAAGCATTGGAGCCATAGTAAAAGAATCCCATAAGGAATAAAGTATTGCAAAGACAACTGTGAAGGCAAAAGCTCTGAAGAACTTCCCCACGATGTCGCTCATATAGGCAACTGGAACGAAGACAGCTATAATAGTAAAAGTGCAAGCCATAACAGCCAGCCCTACCTCGGCAGTGCCAAACCTTGAAGCCTCCTCAGGTTCCATCCCTTCCTCCACGTGCCGGAAGATATTCTCCCGCACCACGATGGCATCATCTATCAGGATACCCACGCACAAAGATAAGCCCATCAGGGTCATCATATTTATAGTATAGCCGAAAAGGTTCATCATGATGAATGTGGCTAAAATGGAGGTGGGAATGGCTAAAGCCGCAATTATGGTGCTTCTGAAATTTCCTAAGAAGATAAATATGACCAGCGTGGCAAAGATAGCTCCCAGATATAAAGTTCTCATGGTTTCATTTACCGATCTGCGGATGAATTTGGACTGATCCGAGGCTATCTCGATTGCGGTGCCTGGAGGAAGTTCTTTTTCCAATTTAGATATAGTCTTTTTGATCCTCTCACATACCTTTACAGTATTGCCGCCAGACTGCTTAAATACAATAAATGAGACCGAAGGCCTGCCATTAAGCTGAGCAATCTCCCTTAACTCCTTAAAGGTATCTTTGATCTTAGCTACATCTTTTAAATAAACCGAAGTCCCCTGATAATTAGCCACAGGTATCTTTCCAATATCTGATACCTCCTGTAACTCTCCGGTAGACCTTAGCACAAACTCCTGAGGTTCTATTTCCACCCTACCACCTGGCACATTCAGATTCTCGCGAGCTAAATTTCCAATCACCTGCTCAACTGCTAAGTTGTAAGCCTGGAGTTTCTTTCTATCCACCTCCACTCTTATCTCCCTTTCCAATCCTCCAACTAATTTGACCTCAGCTACTTCTTCTGTCTGCTGGATAACATTTTTGACCCTGTCCTCAGCTAAAGTCCTGAGCTCATCTAAAGGAAGATCACTTGCCAGAGAAAAGATCATCACCGGTGTAGCTGAGACATCAAACCGGGCTATGGTAGGCTCATCTATATCCTTGGGAAGTTTTGAACGAATCTCAGAAAGCTTCTCCCTCACATCTGTTTCCGCATCCCGGACCTTTTTTTCAATTTTGAATTCTAATAGAACCTGGGAAAAACCTTCGGCTGTGGTAGAGTAGATATTCTTCAGCCCATTGATAGCGCTCATAGCCTCTTCGATCGGCTTGGTCACCTGGTTTTCAATCTCCTGAGCCCCGGCTCCTGGATAAACTGTGGTGATCGAGATATAGGGGAATTCGACATTTGGCATCAAGTCGATTCCTATTCGGGTATAGGAAACCACCCCTAAGACTAAGACCGCTAAGACCTGCATCACGATGAAAACAGGCCGGCGAATGGATAAATTAGGCAGAAACATTATCTTCCTTCTCCTTTAACTATCCTTACTTTATCTCCAGGCTGGAGTTGACTTTGACCTAAAATCACTAAACTATCTTCCAATGCCAGCCCGCTTTTTACGTAGGTCAACCCCCCTTCACTGAATCCGGTCTCAACCATCCTCTCCTCTGCTTTACCATTTTTCACCACGTAGACTTTCTTCTTCCCGGCTTCGGTCAGAACAGTATATCTGGGAACCAGAATCAAATTCTCGGTCTTACCGGTGGCTAAGTCTACCTCCGCAAACATCCCCGGCTTTAAGAGATGATTCGAGTTGGGAATGGTTATTTCTACACTGGCGGTCCGGGCTAAACTGTTCAGGGTAGGGCTGATCAGGGTAATCACCCCATTGAACTCTTTATCTGGATATGAATCAACTCTGATTTTGGCTCTTTGATTTAATTTGACCTTGGGAAGGTCCTCTTCTGTAACCTGGATTATTATTTTCACTGAGTCAAGATTCAGAATTTGAGCTAAGGCAGTACCCATGCCCGGACCAGGGGAAGGAGGATTTACCTCTGCGCCTTTGTCCAGATATACCTTGCCCACAATCCCTTCGACCGGGGAAACGGTTTCAGACCGTTCAAATTCCAAACCAGGTATATCCCTATCGACCAGAGCCACCACCTGATCTTTTTTCACCCTGTCTCCTTCTTTTACCTTCATCTCCATTAACTTGCCTGAGGCTTTAGGATAAATCAGCACCTCTTCTATACCCTTGACCTCCCCGGTGTAATTAAGGATTGGGGTATAAGGCGAGGCTTTAACAATCTCCACCTCCACCGGGATAATCCTTTCCTTTACCTCTGCGGTTTGAGCTTTCTTCTCCTTGAGAAAGACCATTATCTTGTAGAAAACAAAGAACAGGATCAAAAGGATAATCAGAACTCCGATTAATTTTTTCATCTTCTCTCCTTAACTTTTTTAAGCTTTGTGTCTTTTCATTTTTTTCTCCCTCCCTTTAAGGGAGGGATGTAAGGGAGGGTGACTCCTTAATTCTTTTTAAGCTTTATATCTTTTCACCTGGCTGGTCAGCTTATCTATCAATTTTATATCCAGCTTGAGATGGGATACCCCTCGTTCTAAAATGAACTTCCAGTTAAAGGGCATCTTTTTACATTCTTTCCCGCATAGTTTTTGAATTGTCAGGATCACTTTATGAAGCTTCTTTTTCTTATGCGAAAGGGAATCTAAGATTTTTTTCCTATCTAACCCCTGCAGAAAAGCCACACCCACGATAAAGCTATCCTCCGGCATCTTGTGCTCATTCAATGCTATCTCCACTAATTCCCCTAACTTTTTTTTACCGCTGGGGGTGATGTGGTAAACCCTTCTTTCCGGCATCTTGCCCGGCTTTTCACCCTTCCCCTCGATAAGCTTATCTTTCTGCAGACGATTGAGGGTATTATAGATCGAGGCTAAATTTACCTGCGCCCAGTGCTCCATCTCCCTTCTTTCGATCTCCTGGTAGAGCTGATAACCATACATTGGCTTTTCGCTCAACAACCCCAGGACCACCAGTTCATTTTTAGTCATCCCTACTCCAGTTGTAATTATTCTAAGTTAGAATAATTTAATATGTAATACGGGGGAAATCAAGGTTTGTTTCAATTTTTTTTGAAATTTCCTAATAAACAGATGGGCTTCCAGCAACTTCAGTGTTTCGTTGAGGTTAAAGGGAAAAATATTTGTGGAGTATAAAGCTTTAGCTTTATTTAACTGGTAAACCTGAAGGTTTACACTCCAAGCATTTTACCAGGTACAATTACATCTTATCTTCTTATAATCCAAATCCGGGGATTCAAATTTAGACTTCAGCTTTTCCCACATCTCCACAGTCTCCTTGCAAAGGGAGATATTGGTGTAATTGTATTTTTCTTTGAGATATTTAATTAAGTGCAGATACATAGTAAATCTATTGGAGAACTCTATCTTCTTGCCCCAGTTCGACTTTTCCTCTAAGTAAATTTGCCAGGACTTATCTTTGGTTCCATTAATAGTGCTCTGTAAACCCCTTAAAGAGCCTAAAGTTATTCGCTCAGGGATAAACTTTGCAAAAATCTGGTCAATTAGCTGCTTATAACTTTCCTGCCATCCAGCCATCGGCACCATCGGATCTATTCTCACTCTTATCTCATAACCTGCCTCTGCCAACCTGCTGGCGGCTTCAATTCGCTTTGAAACGGCAGGCGCTTTTTTCTCCCATTTTTTTGCTACTTTATCCGCATTCAGACTAAAGCTTATAATTGTCTGATTGTGCGGTTTTATTTCAAGTAAATGCTTAATATTCGTCGATTTAGTCAAGAATAGAACCTTATGTTTATTTTGAGATTCGAACAGCGGAATTATGAATTTGGAAAAAGGGTTATGCCCATTTTCCCACATTAGGGAATCGGCAATTTCTCCGGTGTTAAGGACCTCAGGGGGTAGAGACGCATGGCTATTCGTCTCTACATTAAGAAATTCCCTGACGTGCAGTTCAATTTTAGCATAATCTTTAATTACCGGTTTTATCCCTTCGGGCCTAAACCTGAAAGTCCCCTTTAAATAACACCAGGAACAATCAAACGGACACCCATAAGCCCATTTAAGTTCCAAAAAGTGAGGGCAGACAACGTCGGTAGGCTCAGAAGGTAAAGGGGTCTTCTCAAATCGAGTGATAATTGAACCATCACCTATCTGTTTAACAAACCTATCTTGGGTACCATTTATTAATCTATATAACTGTAAATTTGTTCTCAAAATTCTATTTTTTGTAGTTTTTGCTAAAAGCATGAAATTCCTATTAAGTTAATTTATCAAGAAAAGAAATTTGACCTCTAATCCAATCTTTTTGCAAAACATGTTTCATAATTTTTGCACCTGCAGAATGGTCAGTTGTGAAAATCAAGTAATATAATGGACGACCTTCTCTGCTTTCAATTAGTTTCCAATCAACAAACTTATATCCAAGTCTTTTTAAACCATCTGTAAAAATTTTAAGTATACGCTTTCTCACCTCAAGTGGTTTAAGTCTCCCTTTAATTCTATCTTCATATACGTCGATCCAGCTATTGTAAGGCAATGTCTTGTTTAACAATAAAGCGATATTTTCTTTATCAAATCTTTTTTTGTTATAGTAAAGAACACGAGCAAATGCCATATTATAAGGAAATAGAATAAACAATTCGATCTTTCTTCCTTTCTTATAGATAGCAATTTTTTCAATTGTCGACCATTCTACTTCAAAACCTTCTGGGTCAAGAAAGGCAAAGCATGGAGCCTCCTGAGGGATTTCAGAAAGTATTTCATCGATGACCAAATTGCAATCTCCTTCCCTTATTTTATATCGATTTTGTGGAAAGTCTTTCAAAAGTCTGGTCAACGTTTTTATATTTTTCTTCTTGATTTCAATAAAAAAACATTTAGTGAATCCAGGTTTTAATTTCATTGCAATTAAAGGTGAGCCGTTAACAGTTTGAGTTCGAGATGTGCCAGGAATTTCTATCTCACATTGTCCGTCCCCTGCGAGAGCATCTAAATAATAACGTTCCATAGCTCCCTTGGTTGCCGTTACATAGCCTTGAAGATATTTTTCTAAAAGAGTCAGTTTCTCCTTCGTATGAATTTTACTAATTCTTGCCATTTATACTTCCCCATTATTCATTTACAAACCTCCCCAAACACTCTCAAAAAATTCCCGCCCAGTATTTTTTTAATATCCTCATCTTTATACCCCCGGTTCATCAGCTCCTGGGTTATTTCAGGCAAGCCAGAGGCATCTTTTATCTCAAGAGGTATAGCCGGAATCCCATCAAAATCCGAGCCTAAGCCTACATAATCTGGTCCCACCAATTTAACTATATAGTCTATATGGTCAACTAACTTTGACAAAGTAGCCGGAGGAGGAAAATTAGCATTCCGGTAGAGCAGAGAAGTCTCCTCTTCGATTTTCTTATCATCCCCTTTGAACTTTTCTTTGATCTCCTCTTTCTTGACCTGTATTTCCTTATAAATGCTATCAGAGGCTTTTCTGAAATCATCATCCAAATACCCGGAGAAAAAATTAATCCCGATGACTCCTCCGGATTTGGCAATCGCTTTTATCTGCTCGTCTGTGAGGTTGCGGTAATGGTTGCAGATCGCTTTAACGCAGGAATGAGACGCTATTATCGGAGCACTGGATAAATTTACCACATCCCGGAAAGCCTGCTCTGAAAGGTGAGAGACATCCACCATCATACCCAGTCTGTTCATCTCTTTTACTGTTTCTTTACCCAAATCGGTCAGACCACCTTTCTGCGAAGAGGTATCAGCCGCGGAGCTTGCTAAGGGGTTGGAATTCTCCCAGGTCAAAGTCATATACCTTACCCGCAGGCGATAAAAGGTTCGCAGCAACGACAAATCCCCTTCGATTGCATGCCCTCCCTCCAGACCCAGGAAACAGGCTATCTTACCTTTTTTATTGATCCTTTTGAAATCTTTAATATTGGTAGCCAACTCCAAATCCTGGGGATATTTTTCAAGCTGTTGGTAGAAAAGGTCTATTAAATCTAAAGCCTGTTTGGCTGCGCTGTCCGGCAAAAATTTTGGCTCCACCCAGATGGCAAAAACCTGAAGGTCAATCCCTCCTTCTTTTAATCGGGGGATATCGATATGACCGGTGGAGTGTCTCTCCCCTAAGATATAATCTCCCTTTTTGAGCTTAAGCACAGTATCTGAGTGCAGGTCGCAGACTATAGCTTTAGAGTGAAGTTTTTTTGCTCTCATAGAAATATCATTGGCTCCAAAAGATATTTGGAATAAAAAAAACAGGACAAAGCCTGTGAGTATTTTATACATAGATACATCAGGATGGTTGAGGTCTATTCTTTTTTCTCTCCCTCGGATTCGGAGGATTTACCCTCATCTTTTTTCGACTCTTCTTTCTTCAACTCGTCCAGATAATTCATCCTCAACTCAAATAGTACGTTTTCTAAGTATTTGTTTTCTTCTTCCTTCAGGTTCCCTTTAGTTTTCTTCTGCAGGACCTCCAGGATGTCGATCGAGTATTTCGCCTGTTCTAAGTTTTTTTCTATCTTTTGGGTTACCGGGTTGATTAGCTTGCCCATCTGCTGCAACGCTGCAGTTTGAAACATAAAGACCAGATGTAAGAAAAGCTCATCTTTGGCCTGGCTCTTTTCCTCTTTAGTACCCATACGATCTTGTTCCTTTAGCCCCATCAAGATGCTACCGGCTAAAAGCTCAATCCTTTTCTTCCTCTTCCAGAAATTTAAATGCGATATCCAGACTATGCTGTAAGTCCATCATCTCTGCATCCACCTTCTTCAAAAGTCGGGATAGGTCATAGTCTTTTGACTCGGTGACCAACCTTTTGATCTTTTTCTCTAACTTAGCCGCATCTTCAATCAGCTCTTCAATCCTTTCTCTTGTGCTCATCTTTTACCTCATTGTTTAAAAAAACGTCTTAAATCGTTAATCGATGCTCCTGGTCTTGACCAGCCTTTCTGCGACCCTCCTCATATCCAGACGATATTGATTCATCGCCACCTGAGCAAGGTCCAGTGGATCTAAGCCGTAATCCTCCAGACCTTTGGTTTTCACCGGAGTATTCTTACTGGAGATATTAACCCCCAGATGGATCTTGGTGGAGACTTTTGTGCGGGTGACTGTGGAGATGGTCAGCTTGGCATCCCCGTCAAAGATATCGTTCCCCCACCTCTGCAGGACATCCCCTTTCAGCCTGTGATTTAATTTGTCCTTTAAGATTGAAACCAAAAGCTTCTGTTTCAAGATCGCCTTCTCCAGGTCTAAATCGAAATGCTCAACAACAAAATGCAGCATCTTCTCACTTCTTACCTGGGTTTTCTTCTTGTAGTGGTCAACACCTACCAAATATTTTTCCTCTATCTCGCACGGACCGATGAAGCTGACGATGCTGTCTCCTAAAAGGTCAAATTTAGTATACGCCCAATGAGAGATAAGTTGTTCTCCGGTAAATTTTATTTCCTCAGACACAAAAAGCGATTTCATAATTCCTCACTTTTCCTGTGGATCCATTTTTTTGTAAAATATATGAAATTTATCCAATATCCGCCAGCTTGAATTTATCTTTGTAGTTTCGTATAAACTTACTCCTCAGGCAAAGATTCTCCTTGGAGCTCAAATTCCCATCCTCCTGCACGATCTTGAAAGCCCAGTCGCGAGCCTTAAAAAGAAGCTCCAGATCCTCGGTCAAATCCGCTATTTTGAAATCCGGCAGCCCGTGCTGTCTGGTACCGAAAAACTCCCCAGGACCTCTCAATTTTAAATCTGCCTCTGAGATTTTGAAGCCGTCCGTAGTGGAGGATAAAATCTGGAGCCTTCTCCTTGCCTCTTCTGAAACCAACTTGGAAAATTTAAGGATACAGTAAGATTGTTCTTCGCCTCTGCCGATCCTGCCCCTTAGCTGGTGAAGCTGGGAAAGCCCGAACCTCTCCGCATGCTCGATTAGCATAAGGGTTGCATTTGGTACGTCTAAACCGACTTCGATTACTGTGGTGCAGACTAAGATATCGTACTCCCTGGAACGAAAAGCTTTCATTACTCTTTCCCTCTCTTCCCTTTTTATCCTGCCGTGAAGTAAAGCTATTTTTCTATGGGGGAATATTTTCCCCTGGAGAAACTGATACCCTTCTGTTGCTGCTTTTAAATCAGCCTTTTCTGACTCCTCGATCAGGGGATAAACGATATATGCCTGCCTGCCTTTTTTAAGCTCCTCTTCTAAGAAAATATAACCTTTCTCAGAGGAGTCTTCATCTAAAAGTCTGGTCTCGATTTTTTTTCTGCCCGGGGGCATCTGGTTAATCACCGAGATATCTAAGTCTCCATATACTGTCAGGGCTAAGGTGCGGGGAATAGGGGTTGCGGTCATGACCAGTAGGTGCGGCGACTCGCCTTTGAGCTTCAGACTCAGCCTCTGCATCACTCCGAAACGATGCTGTTCATCTATCACTGCCAGGCCCAATCTGTTGAAATTCACCTCTTTCTGAATAAGCGAATGCGTGCCCACTATTATCTTGGCTTCACCTGAAGAGATCTTTCTCAAAATCTCTTTTTTCTCACCTGTTTTAACCGAGCTGGTTAAGAGGAGTGGCTCTATTTTTAAGGGCTCCAGGAGAATGGAAAGGCCCAGATGATGCTGCTCTGAGAGAACCTCTGTTGGTGCCATAATAGCTGTCTGGTAACCGTTTTCTATTGCCATCAGCATAGCTATGAGTGCCACGATAGTCTTGCCTGAGCCAACATCCCCCTGCAAAAGCCGATGCATAGCCTTACCTGAGGAGACGTCCTGATAGATCTCATTTAAAACCTTCCTTTGATCTTGAGTTAGCTCAAAAGGAAGACTCTCTAAAAATCTTTTCACTATCGCTCCGGGTCTTGAAAAAACCGAGCCTTTCTCCTTTAACTCCGAATGTCTTTTTCTCAAAGCTAAAAGCAACTCCAAATAGAAAAGCTCTTCAAAGGCTAACCTTTTTCTTGCTTTTGAAGCATCCTCAATGGAATCCGGAAAATGGATAGTTTTTAAAGACCAGTCCAATGCCGGAAGCTCAAGCTCTTCCCTTAACTTATCTGGAAGCGTCTCCTGAATCTGGGGAAAAAGGTTTTCCAGAAGATAGCTAATGACCCTGCGGAATCCGCGACTATCCAGGTAGACATTTTTTAACTCGGAGGTGGATGGATAAAGCGGGATTACCCTTCCGGTATGGATTAACTTTTCCCCCTTTTCCGAGTTCGGGTCCACATGACCGGAGATTATCTCAAACTCCGGGTGAGGCATCTGTAAACCGTAGAAAGTTCGCACCTCTCCAGAAGCCACAACTGTATCCCCCTCCTTGAACTTGTTCTGAATATATTTGATCCCGGAAAACCAGACCAATTTCAGAAAGCTTTTCTCATCTCTTAGGATAACCCAGTATTGAGGGGTTCTCCATCTTTTTATCCCGTAGGACTCAACTGTTCCCATCACTGTTGCCCTGGAGTTTACCTGAAGCTCGTCCATTGGCGTTATGGTGCTGCGGTCTAAATATCTGCGCGGGATGTGATACAGAAGGTCTTCAACACTGTTTATTCCAATAGTGGCTAAAGCCTCTGCTTTAACCGGACCGATCCCTTTCAAGTACTGAACCGGGCTTTGAAGGTCTAATTTTCTCGGCCTGCCTGCTAAAGACTGAGCGTCAACCGTTGAAGCCGCTCTCAAAATGTGCTCCTGAATGAAAAAATTATTAATCCAAGATATATTAATCTTTTTCCCAAAGCCTGTCAAGGAGTTTTAGGC
>MEWM01000010.1:23844-24101 GCA_001775355.1 candidate division Zixibacteria bacterium RBG_16_43_9
AATTATTTTAAGTTGAAAGTTAGCTCTTAACTTTTATCAAAACCCCTGTTAAAGGAGGTGAAGGAAGTTCTGAGGGGGAACAGACCTGGAGGTAAAAGAAGGAGATACCAACCAGATCAACACCTTTAAATCATTTAAGAGAAAGGAGTAAATTTATGCTCAAAAAAGTTTCCTTGATTGTTGTCTTGATATTGATTCTGGGAAGCGCCTCCTGGGCAGCTAATAAGATGGTTGCCACGAGTGATGCCAATAAGGTT
>MEWM01000010.1:24135-24618 GCA_001775355.1 candidate division Zixibacteria bacterium RBG_16_43_9
GGGTGGTGGTGGCGTTGAAGTTTGCTGAACCCGGAACAAACATCATCTGCACTAAGGCGGATTTCTCCGGTGGAATAGCAGACTATATCTCCGATGACGGCCAGAGCGGAGCCAAGTTCACCATCATCGATAACGAGAAAAAGACCGTCCTGGCTGTGGCAATACCTTTTACAGCTAAAGCTATTCCGCAGGGCGAAGGGACTTTTCTAAACCTGGAATTCAAAGGTGAGGGAAAGGTCAAATTGGAACAGACCACCATCTCCCATCAGACCGGCATCTCCCTGGTGAATACCAAGGCACAGGAGCTCAAATTTGATTTCAACCCGATTGAGCTCACTGCACCGAAGGTCCAGGCTCTTCCAAAAGATTTCTCTTTGGCTCAGAATTATCCTAACCCCTTCAACCCTTCAACCACCATCAGTTATGCCCTGCCTACCAATGCTTATGTAAAGCTTGTGGTTTACAACATCCTGGGCCAGAAGG
>MEWM01000011.1:0-2326 GCA_001775355.1 candidate division Zixibacteria bacterium RBG_16_43_9
TCTTGTTGCCAAGATCTGTTCGATGGTTCAGGTTATTCCTAGGCCAGTGAGAGTTGTGCTAAAAAGTTTGCTTGGGCTTACCCGCCTGCGGCAGCTCAGGAAATTGGGATATTCCTTGCCTCTTTCATTATCCGAGATGGCAGTTCACAATTCCTTATTCGTCGAAAGAGAAATAGCTCAAAGTTTGCTGTCAGTGGGTAAAGGCGGCTGTACCCTAGGGTATAGATATTCTTTTATCACTGACCCTGAAATCGGAAAGAATGATCTGACGGAGCGGCTAATGGCGCTCGACCTGAAAACCTATTTAGTTTCCTTGCTATCCAGAATGGATAAAATGACCATGGGTGCTAGTATAGAGGCACGAGTTCCGTTCCTGGATCACAGGCTTGTCGAATGGGCTACGAAGGTCTCTACTCGACTCAAATTGGGCGGAATACAGACAAAATATATAGTAAAGAAGCTTGGAGCGAGATATTTACCTAGGGAATGTATCTTCCGCCGGAAATCCGGTTTTGGCGTTCCTATTTCTGATTGGCTTAGGGACAAAGACTCTATGGGGAGATATCTCGATTTGTTCTTCGAGCCAAGGTTCAGTCAGAGGGGCTACCTTAATACAAAGGCAGTTCAACACTTGGTAAAAGAGCATCTGGCAGTTACAGCAGACCATGGAGAGGTATTATGGGAACTAATAAACCTTGAGCTCTGGTATAGAATCTATTTTGAAAAAGCAGGGTGGCATTGATGAACTGAAGAGATTTGAGAAACGACTGCATTTTTGACCGTGCTACGCACCAACTCAGGAGTTCGGAATAATGCACAAAAGGATATTTCGGAAAGTCAGATCATGGTGACCGAAAGTTTTCAAGTTTCGGGACGCAGCCAGGCTTGGATTCATAGCGAAAGATCGGTGTTTATGAATTAATGAACTACCGAAAAGCTGAGGTATTTGATCTTGTGATTAGTTTTAATAGATATCTTGAGTAAACTCAGCTAAGAATTAAAGAATAAATAGTATTGCTGAAAGATCCGGATCAAAATAATAGGAACGCATTGACTTTTAAATCTACGCAAAATGAGAATGAAAGTGATATCTAATATACATTCTTTGCCTACCAAGCAAAGGAATGGTTTCGAAATAGATCTTTGTAAATACCCAAAAAGCAAAACGAGTTTTAAAAGTTTAGTCAGATTTTTTTTTATGTCATTTAAATACGATTATATACTCTTAGACTCTACCTCGTTTGATCTATTCGGATTTGCTTTTTTGAAACTTGTACTTCCTTTTAACCCATGCAAGCTCATCGCCCTGGATTTAATACTTGCCAAGCCTAAAGGATTAAAGGAAAGGTTAAAACAAGTCTTAAAAATAATCTTGTTAAAACAGATTCACTTGTTACTCGTCTACTTTAAAAATACAAATGGTTATCAAAAGATATTCCGCATAAATGCAAGAAAATTTAGATACGTACCGTTCAAGATTAATTGTTATGAGTTGGTGTTGAAAACTAAGATTTCAGACGAAGGGTATATCTTTACTGGTGGCAAAACTCGTCGAGATTTCCAGACCTTGCTAAAGGCCGTAAGAGATTTACCCTATCCTGTTAAAATAGTAACCCCCGCTAACGACGAATTGATCAAGCACGGGTCATACCTAGATGAGTCTTTGTTGCCAACAAACATTGAGGTTATACACGATGATGGCAGTGCAGAATCATTCATTAAGTTTATCGCCGCCTCAAAACTGGTTGTTCTACCAATAAGAAAAGAGAATATTTCCGCTTCCGGGATAGGGGTATATATAATGTCCATGGCTTTAAAGAAATGTGTTATTATCTCAAAAGGGCCGGGCGTCGAGGATGTAATTACACCTGAGATGGCAATACTAGTCCCACCGGAGGATCCGATAGCACTGAAGCTCGCTATAGAAAGGGCATACAATGATGATAGTTTTAGAAAAAAATTCGAGGAAAGTGGTTATAGTTACGCAATTAACTTAAGAGGAGAAGAAAGATTGTTAGAGTCAATTGTTAATGAATTAAAAATGATTTTGTGATTGCTAAACTGCTCCCTAAGCTTAAGCACAAAAGATTTAACATTTTGCAAGACAAGGCGATAACATAAATTGGAAGAGGTTCTAAGTGTGAGGAGAAAAGGAGTTTCATAAAATCATAGGTTGTGGAGGAAAACTGTGAAGACTTTCAAAAGATGGGAAAAGGCCCAAGACTATGAAAGGAGACACTGGGAAAAAGTAGCGAAGAGAATTACTTTAAATCAGGACGATTTAGATTGGTACGCATGGAAGGCAGATCGACTAAAAACCAGGTTC
>MEWM01000011.1:2352-4340 GCA_001775355.1 candidate division Zixibacteria bacterium RBG_16_43_9
AAATTGGCAGTGGACCAGTGGGCATGATTGCTTTCTTTAAAGGAAAGGGAAGATATGCCATTGATCCTTTGAATGAGTTCTTCGAAAAAAATCCGGTTCTTATGAAATCAAGAGATAAAGAAGTAAAATATTTCCAGGGTTATGGTGAGTCACTTCCCTTCAGGGAAGGTTATTTTTCTCTAGTAATAATCGATAATGTCTTGGATCATACACAATCACCACAGGATGTTCTCAAAGAAACAATGAGAGTCTTGGCGCCTGGTGGTTTCTTATATCTGATGGTCAATGTGCATACCAGCCTGGGGTTTGCAGTGCGTTGTCTCATGGAAATGTTCCAAATAGATAAAGGTCATCCTCATTCCTACACACGAGATGGCGTAAGACGCTTCCTCGAGAACATAGGCTTTGAAGTTTGCGATGAAGAGCTTGAAGATTACATGAAATCCAGACGATCGGAGCTAAAATCGGGATATCTCAAAAATAAACTTAAAGTTATGTTAGGCATATCAGATATTCAGTATGAGGTTCTGGCAAAGAGAAGATGAACTTGTGGAAATTCTTAAAACAGATGAGCCACTAATATTAATTGAGATATCAAGAACTGTTTCCCTTCAAGAATAACAGTCAAAATTGGTGAGATCAAGAAAGATATGAAAAAGGCCTTATCTTTTTCTGGTAGGTAGCATAGCAAAGTGATTATTTGGGTATAGACCGTCATGAGTTTCGTAAAGCGCCTATTTAGTCTTGTCAGGAATCCTCATATGCCCTGGCTTATTATCAGCCTTGCAAGAAAAATATCTCCCTTCCTTGCTAAGTTCCTACAGTATGGAAGGTTGAATATAAATACTAAAAGATACTGGGATAGCGTGTGGGCTTCTGGATCCTACCAAGAAACAGAAGATGAACGCCATTCTGAACTGAGGAACAGAATAATTGAACTTATAAAGCCAGAATCGGAGGTTTTGGATGTTGGCTGTGGCTCAGGTTCGCTGATGCAACTATTACGAGACCGGGCCCACTGTAGATGCACGGGAATTGATATATCAACGGTCTCCATAAACATCATAAGAGAGCAGGGCTTCGAAGGTTATGTGACAAAACTACCCAATCTACCACCTGAGATATTAAGCAGAAAATTCGATTTCGTAATTGCGGCAGAGGTTTTTGAACACCTAAATAAGCCGGAAAAGACATTGATGTCCTTGCAAAAAATTTTTAAACCTGGTGGGAAACTCGTAGCCACCGTTCCAAATGCATGCATGAGTCCGGAAGAAACCGAAGATCACGTAAATACTTTTACAGCAGAATCCTTTCAAGCTCTTATAAGCCTCTATTTCGAAATTGAAACATGTATCCCTGTTAGGTCAGGGCTCCAAGACTACCTTTTGATAAGCGCTATGGCGAGGGGATAGATGATCGATGGCAACGGCTATTAGGTCAATTAAGGGCACAATAGATTAATTCAGTAGTGATAATTGGTGGCGTAGGAGCGTATGTTATGACAAATTGTGATTCTTGATTGTACTTTCAATGCTCTGAATAATCTCCCACTGAGGCTCTCAAAAAAATATCTAATCAAGATAGGGAAGACTCTGGTTAAAAGAATCTCTTACACTAATCGTTCTAAAAGTAGGAACCTTTCTTCCGGAGATCGCATATGTAAGGGAATTTGAGATGCTGAGGAAAGAGCAAACAGAAGGTCTCTATGAGTGGTACCCAAAATCGATAGACTCAGAGGATAGCTTTCAAGTATAATAAATAGTTGTTTTTTTTCTTAAATTAGATATATTGATTAAATGGTTTGAAGCTTATAGAGCATTAAGGATAAAAAGCCACTGTTCGGCATTTTGCGGCTATAAATGATTTTTGTAATGTTAAGGTTTTGAACAATTATCAGAAAAAGTGCAGATAAACTACAAAACCTACTTCGAAAATCCGTGGATACGGTGTAATCTGTTGACTAACATTAGGATGCACAAGGATGAAGA
>MEWM01000011.1:4358-6531 GCA_001775355.1 candidate division Zixibacteria bacterium RBG_16_43_9
GCGTATATTAATGATTCATAGCAGGTTGAAAGACTTTAATTTGATATCAATCACTTCTTAGGTGAGTTCGGTCACCTAAATAAAAAAGGAGAAGGAAAATGACGAAAAAATCCCTGATGAAGAAGGTTGGCAGGATTTTAACAAATGTTTTTCTAATCTTATGCTGTGGTATTTCTTCAAGCTTTGCAACGACATATTATGTGAAGCCCACGGGGAATGATTCCAATAATGGAACGTCGGAAGCAACAGCATGGATGACGATAGCTAAAGCTTGCAGGACTCTTGTCGCCGGTGATACAGTTTTGATTAGAGCTGGAAATTACAATGAAGCCGCCGACCAGAGCGATGGCAATTGTGGTGGTGGTGAACCCGCTTGCGGTCCTTTGGTGCCCCGAAATTCAGGAACAGCAGGAAAATTCATCGTATATAAAGGTTATCCCGGTGAAAGACCAACCATAAAAGGCAATTTGGGCGGCAATTATGCTCGATATGCCGCCAATCTATTCGAAAAAAGTTATATTATCCTTGATTCTCTAATAGTTACCAATTCTTATAGGGGTATAACTGTTAATTTTTGCGATCATATCATAGTTAAGAATTGCAAGGTTTTTGATACGAGAGGGCCAAACAACGATAATAACGGGGGTGTTTTCTTTTCCTATGAAGGTGGTTGCAAAACTTGTGTAGTAGATGCCTGCACACTTTCTAATAACTTTTTGAGTGGTTCGAGCAACTGGAATGCTTCAGGTTTACATATTTACAATTCTAAAAATTGCACTCTGAGTAATAATATCATTTATGACCAAGATGGTTTTGGTATAAGACTGAAATGGCACGATACTACCTGTGTTGTAAAAAATAATATTATCTATGATTGTGGTGAAGGTATAGGAATTGGAGAAGATGGTCCCAGAAATGAGATTTATGAAAATATAATTTATAACGGCACCAACAGCGGGGCAGGAGAGGGTGATGGCATTTTAATTATCAACGATTATGGCGATAACGATTCAACTCGAGTCTACAATAATGTGATTTACAATTGTGATGGGGCAGGTATAAAATTACAGGGCTACTCTAATCAACATCGCAACTTCAAATCCTGGAACAACATTATTATGGCATGTCGAGGAACGGGTGGCTTTGATGAATTCGCCGTTGAAGTTCCCAGCCAATGGACAAATAGATATTCGGACTATAATTGTTTTTATGATAATGGTGATAATACAATCATAACTTGGGGCACGACAGAACGCACCTTAGTTCAACATCAATCAGCAACCAATTTAGATTCTCATTCAGTTCAGCAAAATCCCTTATTTATTGACCCGCCTACTTCTGCCTATGATGCTGTTTATGACTTTCACCTACAATCTGGCTCGCCAGCTAAAAGCACGGGTAAGGGGGGAGTGGATATGGGTGCATATCCAAGACCAGACACAGGGGCATCACCCCACATTTCATTGAGCCCCCAAAATTTGACTTTTAATGCAGTCCAGAATGGGCCATTGCCTTCATCCCAGACATTTACCATAACCAACAGTGGTGTTGGCACATTGAATTGGAGTATGTCAGACAATGCTACCTGGCTGGGTGAGTCTCCTACTTCAGGGAACAACAATTCCGTTACTATCACGGTCAGTGTCAATACCACCAATCTTTCTCCTGGCACGTATAATGCAGCCATTACCATAAGTAGTTCTAACGCTGACAATAGCCCTCAGGTAGTCTCCGTGGCTTACATTATAGCTTCGCAGACACTAACCCCGCCTGTCCCGATATCTCCTCCCGATGGCAGTACAATCGAAGATACTAGTGCGACCCTAATAATACGGAATGGAACAGACAGTTTGGGCTCCATGTTACTGCATTCCTTTCAGATAGACAGTGCAGTAAGTTTCGATTCTCCCAGATTGAAGCAGTCCTCTGATCTTGCATTGAATCATCCTGATGATACTACCACTGAATGGCCTGTACAAGGACTAACTAGGGGAAGAATATACTACTGGAGAGCTTTCGCTTATACTAATACGAGCCCTCCCTACTATAGCGCCCCATCTTCGATCTCTAACTTTCGGATAAGGCAGCAAGGCGTAGCAAAGGCGATCGTAGACATTCACGTGTCCCCAAATGCATTCAACCCATCTCTGAATCACTCCTATGTGACATTCCA
>MEWM01000011.1:6549-8248 GCA_001775355.1 candidate division Zixibacteria bacterium RBG_16_43_9
GCTTTCTGGTGAGCTGGTGAAAACCTTTGAAAATACCCAGGAGAATGAGGTCGTGTGGGATGTCAAGAATGAAGATCAAAGAAACTTGGCTTCTGGGGTTTATTTCTACTGGGTCAATCATCCCGGAGTGGTAGCCTCAGGTAAGATTGTTGTTATTAGATGATAACAATGCCAATCTAATTTATTTATATACGTGAAAAGACTATTGGAAGATTTTTAGTTTGCTACTCTTCAAGATCAGGGGGTGTTAAATGCTTAAAGCCTTAATCCTCTCGATGCGACCCCAGCAATGGGTGAAAAATCTGGTCCTTTTTGCCAGGATGGTCTTCTCATTTAATCTTTTCCAGCTCGATTTATTTTTCCAGAATTTGTGCTCTATACCTTCTCTTTCATCCCTTACTACATAGCCTAAATCCCTCAGGGTGGCTTTGCCTTTGGGAGTCAATTCAAAAAGAATAATCCAGTTTGAACCTTTTATCACGACCTTTCTGGGGCTTGCCAGACCTTCGGAGATGAGCAGATTCTTAAAATAGTTGCCATATTTTGGGTTGATTTGCAGCCTTTTATACCTCTGGGTTATGCTTGAGCAAGGGAACTTATGGATATCTATGAGAAGCCTATTGATAAGCGTGGGTATTTGGTCTTTACCGTTTTTACTTCTTTCTCCAGTCATATATTTATCCCCTGGGTAAAAACGGCTTTCTTGCCTGATTTCTCTGCTTTCCGGCTGTAAAAACGGTAAAATCCTTCTGCTTAAATCCTCATCTGCTATTGCCCCTTTTCTTATGGGCACAAATGGAATTTTAACCAGGCAGGGGTCAAACCTGTTTTTGATTTTGATTATGCATTCTCCCCCTTTAAGCCTGTTCGGATATGCTCCCTCCCGCCAATCCAGAAACAAAGCCTTTCTTGCGGTTTTAATGTCATCTTCGTACTGCAAACCCAGGTAGATTTGAGTATGGCAGTTGCCGAGCAGATAGATGGGAAGGAGGGAGGGATGTTGGGTTACGGAGATGATCCCCTGGCCAAAAGCCCTTATCTCACGATAAACATTCTCAAGGCTGTTGGCAGCTTCTTTTTCTATTCTTGTGCTGGGAAAAAGGTTGTGAACTTCCTCAAGAAACAAAACGTGTCTTAACTTGTCTGTTTCACCCAATCCTAGCCTGTGTAGATGAATCCATCTTAAGATGATTTCTGTGAAAAATATCCTGAGCGGTCTGGGCATCTCCAAATCGAGTTCTAAGATTACTGGTTTATCAAGCAGGTTTTCAAGCTTTATGGGATTTCTTTGATTGAATACTTTAGAAGCAGGTCCAAGAGTAAAGCTATGGAATATCCTTAAGGCAGTTTGTTTCCATCTTAATTCCCGCTCATATGCCCTCATAAGCTCAATCTCTCTTAATCCGTCAATAAAATTGGGACAGAAATTCTCATCTTTGAGCCTAGCATAAAACTTTGAGTATATCCGGTTAAAGTAATAAGCAACACCAGGGCCTGATATGTGTGATTTTTCCAAAACCTCCGCAATCGTGCTGATCCATAATTCCCTGTTTGCCTTGGGAGGGGGACGAAAGGGATTCCATAGGAAAGGCGCAATGTCCCTGCCAACAGTATAAACCTGCATGTCTTTTAGCTCAGGAAACTGGTCCTGCAAGGTCAAAAGGTTACGCCAGCTTCTTTTCCAGTCAATGACAAGAAA
>MEWM01000011.1:8437-10422 GCA_001775355.1 candidate division Zixibacteria bacterium RBG_16_43_9
CATTTACTGATGGTGGTTCAAGTAATATGGCCTGCCCCTCTAAAGCCCCTTTTTTAAGCAGTTTTTCTGCTATGATTTCTATGTCCAAAACGAGGTCCTTTCTGCCTTTCTCATCTTCTGCCAAGTACATATACCAGAGATTCTCGGCTTTCTTGCCTATGATAGGCTTTAACTTTCTGCATATCTCCTCAATGTCTTTCTCTGTTCTCATTTTCTCCGGGACTGGCCGAGTCATATAGAAGTGCATCGGTACGCTTACTTAGATCCCAATAGTCTTTCAAGGCAGAGAGAAGGTATTTCTTTAAAAAGGATAGGTCACGCCAGCACTCAAGATATTCCTTTCTTTTTTCCCTTTCCAGGTCAAGCACATTACTTTCAAGTTTCATTCTTGTGGTGCTTAGATCCTTGAGCAGCTCAAGTGCGTAACTATGCCCAGCCACTACTTTGAGCTGCTCAATGTATGAATTCTGTTTAAATATATCAGCATCTATCTTGTACAGGAGAAATAAGTCAATCCTTTCACGAAGCAAAATCTCATTAAACAATGCTTTTACTGTTGCCTTCAGGTTTTTACTTTTGTCAGAGAAGACTCTTTCGAGTATCCCTGTTTCGGTTTTAGAGTCTTCCTTTAAAACGATACTCTCAAGACTATCTTCAAACCCGGTATGATAGAAAGGTCTGGGCTTTAGTACTGGGTTTTCCAAATAGCTTGGCATAATATTAATATAGTTATTTCTTGTGTAGTCCATATTACTTTGTAGTGATAACTTTAGGTTTAAAAGAGTTGTACTGGGATAAGAGGAGGAGTTTTAGATGATTTATGGCAACAAAATATTAAGCTAAGTAAATGATAAGTACACACCTTAGAAGGGTATTAGATATCTTGACTGAAGGACAATAATACTATCCACTTGACATTGTAGGGAACTTATATATACTGATTATCAATAGAGGAAGAATCCAGTATGGAACCAAAACTCCTTTCTAAATTGATGGAACATGACAATAGGTCATGGAGGAATTTTCTCAAAGAGCACGATAGATTTATTAGACCAATCATATTCAGGAACGTTAAAAACAAACAAGATTTTGAAGACTGCTATCAGGATTTAATGACTAAATTATCCAGCAAGCTTGCGAGTTACAGACCAGGAGAACCCTTTAAACCTTGGCTCTTCAGGGTAGTTACCAATCATACTCTACAGTGGCGGAAGAAAAATTACAATCCGAAATCAATCCAAACTCCATTCATCGATACTAAATTACATAATTCTGAGGATAAAACTGCCACTGCTGAGGATAATCTTCTCTGTCAAGAACTTATGAACATAGTCAATTCAGTGATCAAAGCCTCAGGAAACAATAAAGAAGTCAAAGCCTTTGTGATGTATTATTTAAATGAAATCCCTTATCCAGAGATTGCAAAATCCTTCTTTATTAACATTGAGAATGCAAGAAACCGAGTAAGTCGGGGTAAAAGAATATTCGGAAAGCTGCTTATAAGTATATATGGAGAATATTTTCAAGAGAGGAAAAAATGAGTGACCTAGAGGAAATCTTGAAAGCTATCAAAAAAGCTTTCGATAAGCTTCCCAAAAAGAGAACACCAGATTGTCCAACAGATGAAGATTTATACTTACTCTGTTTTGAAAGCGATGATGAACCCTTAAGGCAAAGATACATTCCACATGTATTAACGTGCAGGTACTGTGGAAGCTTCATACGTGAAGTTTTAAAAGCTGCTGCGGAAAGTCCAGATACATCAGAGATACGCAGAAAGCTCTTCCCGCTGCCAGAGGAACTCCATTTTGAGAATGTCAAGAGTATTTCCTTGTTCAAAGATAACTCTATGGTTTCTCAGATGGGTATATCGGGAGTTGTCGGTGAAGCCGAATTTGACATCAAGTCCTCTGGCTTCTACCATGCAGAAATCGATACGGGCCAGGTTATCTGGATGCAGAGGATTGGTAGGAAGGATATCTCTT
>MEWM01000012.1:0-3554 GCA_001775355.1 candidate division Zixibacteria bacterium RBG_16_43_9
CTTTTCTTGTTTTTCAACCTGGGGATATCCTGTTCGCGTTTGAAAACCCTCTCATGCGCCCAGACATTAGGGTTTCCGTGCCCGACATAATTGATTATTACCGTTCCATTGTTAAAAGCATTGATTATAGCCTGCTCTGCCTCCGGTTTTTGTCTGGCAGCATCAAAAGGATACTCCATTAGATAAACTTTATTCAGGTTAAAAGTTTTTTTAAGATGATGGCCAGCGATATCCTCAGTCTCATCAGTATGTTCTCTTTCAGTAACACTACCTGGAGGCCCGAATTCGTCATCTGCCACTAAAGTAATCAGATTTTTCCAGGTGTTATATTCCGGGTTGACCTCGTACTCCCTTATTTTATTTATTATCACCCGCACATCTTGTGGAGTCTTGACAGGCCATCTTCCGATGAACATATCCACTGCCCCGTTGGCATCCTCATCTAAATAACCGTAATTTCCAAAATAAACGAAATTGTCATCAGAGACTGATTTGTCAGGCGCTATTGCAAAAGGAGGTACCCAGGTTGGAGAGTGAGTACCTAAAAGGTCTTTGTAATCATAGGTTCCATCACCGACTAAAAGAGAAAAAGCCGGAGCCTGACCTGAATAGTTCTCATAGGCATATTTCAGAAAATCCCTAATAGCCACCGGATCGAAAAGCCCCCAGGAGAACTCGTTATATATATCCTGAACCTTGACTAGCTTAACTTTAAAATCAGGTTTGTCTCTTAGACTCATATAGTCCTGAAACTGACCATAGAAATCAGAATGGGTAATAACCAAAAGGTCTGCCTGATTCAAAGAGTCTCGCAGACTGGCTATTTGTTCCAGACTCAGAGAAATAGGAGTCCTGAATCTTGCTTGATCCAGCAGATAAAACTGTTTCTTCTCGCTAGAAGCAAGCTGGTCTTGAAATTTAATACTGTCTGCACTGCGGATAAAATTCTCAACCTTTTTCACTCCAAACCTGTCATCAATCTCAAACAAATAAAGAGCTGTTCCATTGAAACCCGAAACCGGGTATTCTATTGTCCCGGATGTGTCCGGATTTTCAAGTCTCAGCTGGTTATCTGTACAGACAAGTTTTTTTGAATACTCTATCTCATAGTAATCCAGATAGGTCAGTCCGAAGAAGTTGAAGCGGAGGGTATGTAATCCGTCCGTGAGGTCTGTGGTGACATAGGTGCCTGGAGAGAGTGCCTGTAAACTGGAAGCGTCAAGATAGGCAGAGGAAACAAAGCTTAAAAAATACTTTACTCTTATAATACTGGTATCTCCTGGAAAAACGCTGTTTAAGGATGGGTAAAAAGCAAAGGAATTCCCGTTCTGCCAGTACCAGTGAAAATAATCGTAAGGCTCACCTGTCGAATACTCTCCCAGCATCCGGTCGTCTTCTAAGTGGATTCTGTCTCTGGTCTTAGAGGATACTACCGGATTGGGTTCGGTCGGACTTCCGTTGACAATTTGCATTCTTTTAGCTGGATCAGAAAAGCTCCCGGTAAAAGTAAGCCAGTAAACATTATCTCTGGTGTAAGGGTTCTGATAATATTCATATTGTCTTGAGGTAGAATCATACTCCCAGTTGTTAACTGACCAGCCGTAAAAAAGGATATAATCATTCGGGTCGAATTTATTGTCCCCTCCATCTGAAACTAAAATGGCAAGTTCTCTTAATTCCGGTCGAGGAGAGGCATTCGACACCGGAAGAATTTTTCCTCCTCCGCTAAAAATTCTGATTTTCTGCGGATCAATGGAGGAAAGGCTTATTCCTGCATTTGCCAGAAAATTCCCATCGATCTTGTAGATACCGTTATCCCGCAGTGTTATCTTATACCAGGTATCTGAGTAACTGAAAGGATTAACCTGTAAGACCTTTTTTAAACCGACCTCCCTTGTTTTCCTCCAGTTCTTTGCCACCTCGTAATTCAGAATGGTTTCTTTGTAAACGTTCTCAAACAGGTCTCTTTCCATCATCCCTTCGGTTTTTTCGCCTCCGGTGAAATCCACCTCTACGGTGATTTCGGAATAATATTTCACCGCTTTTCTGGCAGGATTATATTGAACCGGGAAAAGCTTGAGCCTTAAGATTCTCTGATTGCGAATGAAAGTTGGCGGATCAAAACTGACCCGATTTTCCGGGAAAAATGCATCTGTGTTAGATAAATCTTTTCTCAGGCTTCTTGCCTTTTCCTGATTTATTTCGTCCACCTTTTTTTCAAAAAGAGGCAAATTGAACCTCCCCTTATCCAGGCTGTTTTCTTCTAATACCCTGACATCCACCTGACTTCCTGGAGGAATCCCGATCACCACTATCCTGGATGGCACTTGAGGATATCCTTCATCTCTTGAAAGCGGACACTTATCAATACTCAAAAGATCAAAAAGGGTATCTCCTAGGGAAAACTTAGATGAGCTCAGTTCCGGGACTTTGTATTTAAAAACTATTCCCTTTTCATCAGACCTCAAGACCTGAATGTCGCTGTATTCATCTGAGGCAATGGCGTAGGCTGGCACAACTAAACTCAGGAGGATAAGGGGCAGAAGTACCTTTCTTATCATACTCGATTGGCTTAAATGGGGATAAAAAAACCGAGATACTTTAATCCGCTCTGGCGGGTCATTTACTCGGAAGACAAAATGCCTCATAGTTAAAGGGTAACTCCTTTTTGAAAACAGAAAACCATCTCTTAATACTGCCAAATACCCTTTAACTATATTCTATAGGCAAACCCTTTCTTTTGCCAGCATTATAATTAATAAACGAAAATTGTCAAGCCTTTTTTGGCATTTAACTTCAAAATGTTCAAATATTTAGCAATTTCTCTGGAGTGTAAAACTTTAATTTTGCCCATAATCGGTCGCGAAATATCTGAGCCGTGAAGGACTTGCCAGGTCAGGGGACCTGGCAAGTCCTTTAATATTTATCGTCTTTGCGGGGCTGGGAGCCCCGCCTATGAAAGAATATGATTTATTACCGTAGGTCGGGCACCCTTGCCCGACCTTTTATCTAAATTTTCAAAACTTTTACTTAAAAAGCTTATCCTTTAATTTTGAAGCCAGCTTCTCTGCTCTAAAGGCACGGATAAATTCACAGGCGGTTTGATAAGCATCCTGTTCAATAATTTTCTGATATTTCTCTGAGATGGAGTTAATATCTTTTACAAAAACCTTAGTGGCAAATTTTATGTCCTTCTTATTATCCCCAGCCCATTTCTTCATCTGTTCCATTAAATCCTTAGGGAGACCCTTATGAGCGATATTCTGCCATTCAGTTCCCACATTACCTTTACGGATCCCACAATCAGCGAATTTCCCCACCAGATGCATAGGAGTCCCGGTTATCCCGTGCTGGGCAATACAGACTCCTTTATCTCTGATTACATCATAAATCTCCTTAGTCCTGTCCAGGTCGATAAAGATCTTCTCCCCTTCCAGATAATTCCCATGCTTGGACCCATTATTTATAGCCAGAAGGTCTGGCTTGATATTATTTTTCCATAGCCCGCCAATAAAAGTGGTTGCTTCCTCTACTGTAGTAATCACCGCCTCCTG
>MEWM01000012.1:3611-6914 GCA_001775355.1 candidate division Zixibacteria bacterium RBG_16_43_9
GGGCTGAGCAAGTTGAGTGGTTATGAGGATATTATCCTCCAACTCGTTAAAAGAGGAATCAATGGCAAATGAGGTGTACCCGGCCTTAAGCTCAGCTTCTATCAGTTTTCTGGATGATTCTATCTCCTCCTTAGAGGTATTCTTAGTGGTTATATGGTCACCATGAATAGAGAATGGCTTGGATAAACCTGTTTTTTCTGCATAACCTATCACGGTATCGAAGAAAATATCCGGGGTCATCCCGGTGTATCCTCCATCCGGATTACCTTCCGATTTAGCCAGCTCAAATATAACTATCGAATCAAGCTCTTCTGCAGCCCTCATTATTCCAGGAATGACATGCTTTATCCGGGTATTACAGGCCATAATGATGACCTTTTCATCCCGGATAGCCCTGAAAATATCATGCGAATTCAAAAGACAGACCCTACTTTTGCTCCCTAATTTTTCTTTGATATAATCAGGTCTTAAATCCAGAAGCTTAATTTCAGTTGTTACTACCATATTTCACCTCTCAGATATTAATTTATTCGTCTGATTTTAACATCGGAAAAAATGTATTTCATCTTAACGGACTGATATATGATCGTCGGGCGTAAAGCCCGACGCTACGTATCTTTTTCCTTTAAGCTTTTTCTTAATGGAGGTCTAAAGACCTCCGCTACATCTTCACGAGCGAAATACCTCGTCGGGCATAAAGCCCAACGCTACGTGCCTTTTCCCTTCAAGCTTTTTCTTAATGGAGGTCTAAAGACCTCTGCTACAACCCTTAGCGACCCTAAAGGGTCGCACTACGTTAAAGCTACTTGAAAATCAACGCCAGAATAACCGCAAATACCAGAGCTGGCAGAAAATTCCCGACTTTTATTCTTTTTATATCTAAAAGATAAAACCCGATCCCTAAGATCATCAGTCCGCCAGTGGCAATTAGCTCGTTCAATATACGAGGCTCAAGTAAAAATGTCAGCTGCCTGCCCAACAGGGTCAATGCTCCTTGAAAAATCAATACGGTCAATGAAGAGAAAAATACCCCAACCCCTAAGCTGGAGGCAAAAGCAATCGAGGCAAAACCATCCAGCATCGACTTGGCATAAAGAGTGTCCGCATTGCCGGAAACACCATCCTGAATTGAACCCAGGATGGTCATCGGTCCTACGCAGAAGACTAAACTCGCAGTTACAAAACCCAGGACAAAAGTTCCGGATTCAGATTTTACTTTCTTCTTTATCAAATCTCCGATCTTCTCCAGCCCATCCTCGATTCTTAGGAGTTCGCCTACGATTCCACCTAAGACAAGACTTCCTATGACCAGCAAAATATTTTCAGTAGTCAAAGCCATCCTAATTCCGATCAGAAGAGTACACAAACCTAGAGCCTGCATCACAATCGTCTTGATCTTCTCGGTAAACCTGCTCCCCACAGCCAATCCCAATAAGCTACCGATTATTACCGTTGCCGTATTGACTAATGTGCCTTTCATTCTTTCCTTTTTTAATGTAGCGGAAAGCTTCAGCTTTCCATTTTCTCCAGCGCCACTGGAGGTCTGAAGACCTTCGCTACATCTTCTGGTGCGAAATACCCCGTCTGGCGTAAAGCCCGACGTTACGTGCTGAAGCCTTGCCCTACGATCTCCTCTGAGATATGATCGTCGGGCATAAAGCCCGACGCTACGTGCCTTTTTCCCTTGAACTTTTGAACCGTTAAACCTTTGAACTTTATTTTAATGGAGGTCTGAAGACCTCCGCTACATTAGAAATATCGTCTTGGATCCGTGATCTTTCCTTCCACCGCTGAAGCGGCAACAGTTGCCGGGCTGCAAAGATAGACCTCAGCTCCTTTCCCTAATTTACCCAGGAAATTCCGGTTAGAGGTGGAGAGCAAAACATCCCCCTTGCCTAAAACCCCATGATGTCCGGCTGTGCATAGACTGCATCCCGGATTGGCAATCATCGCTCCTAAATCCATGAAAATTTCATATAGACCTGATTTAAGCATCTGCCTGTCAACTTCTCTGGTAGCAGGGACTATGACTAATCTGACCTCTGGGTGAATCTTTCCAGCTTTCTTCAAAATCCTTGCCGCAACCTCAAAATCCTCAAATCTTCCATTAGTGCAGGACCCTATAAAACCTTCATTAAACGGTCTTCCTGCAACCTGTTCCACTGGCACAACATTGTCCGGAGAATGAGGACAAGCGATCTGCGGAATCAAGTCATTCACATCGACTTCGACCTCTTCCAGGTATTTTGCATCCCTATCGCTTTTGACAACCTCAAACTTATCTTTTATCCTTTCTTTCAAAAAATCCAGGGTCTCCCCTGAAGGCTCGATAAAGCAGATTTTACCATTCACCTCAGTCACCATACTACCTAAGGTCAATCTCCCTGCTAAGGAAAGATTATCGACCGGTTCACCTGTGAATTCTAAAGATTTGTAATTAGGTCTATCCATCCCGACCGTCTTCAAAAATTTCAAAGTCAAATCCTTGGCAGAAGCTGGCTCTTTGTATTTCCCTTTGAAGATAACTTTAATCGTCTCAGGTACTCTGAACCAGAGCTTTCCCGAATACCATGCTGCGACAATATCAGTTGTCCCGCCACCAGAGGAAAAAGAACCTACTGCACCTAAAAGGTTCATATGGCTATCAGTTCCCACCACAACTGAGCCTGGCTTGATCATCCCCTGCTCCAATAGAACGTGCTGACCAATTCCCCAGTTCACATCAAAAAGGTTTTTAATCCCCTGCCTTTTAGCAAAATCCCGGCACAAAACCTGATTCTGGGCAACTTTCAAATCCTTAGCCGGTGCCTGATAATCAAAAGTCATCGCAATCTTATCCGGGTCTTTAACCTTCCCTTTATTAGTGAACTCATCAAACTCCAGAACCACATTCGGGCCGCCAAAATCGCGCACCACTGCCAGATCCACCTCTGCCCAGACCCGTTCATTAGCATAAACATCTTTGCTTGAAGCTCTGGATAAGATTTTTTCAATAATCGTTTTACCTGACATATTTTCTTCCCTCAAGCAAGGTCCCGTCAGGTCAGGGGACCTGACGGACACAGTAAACCGTGGTAGAACAGACATTTCCTACGGATCCGTCATAGGACTTGTCTGTTCTATTGGTCAGAGGCAAAGCCTGGCGTAGCCACAGGAATGTCTGACCTACCTTTCCAATCAATGGAGGTCTGAAGACCTCCGCTACATGATTCTGCAAGGCTGAAGTCTCAAGACCTTGAGGCCTTGCCCTACATTTTTTCTCCTTTGAGCCTTTGAGCGTTTAAGCCTTTGAACTATTGAACT
>MEWM01000013.1:0-90 GCA_001775355.1 candidate division Zixibacteria bacterium RBG_16_43_9
TCAAGGTTCTTGCAAGTTTTCCTTTCATCTAATTCACCCTGGGAGTGAACGAACTTAAAGAAGCGGGTTTTGGCACCCTGCCTGACAAAT
>MEWM01000013.1:192-296 GCA_001775355.1 candidate division Zixibacteria bacterium RBG_16_43_9
AGGCAGAAGAAAAGGACGTAAAGCTCCTTTCCAGTCATAATCCCTTTGAGAACTTCGTTGATATCTTTTAGACCAGCATCGCGGTCACGGGTTTCAATCGCCTC
>MEWM01000013.1:353-2309 GCA_001775355.1 candidate division Zixibacteria bacterium RBG_16_43_9
TGTGACCTTTCATTGCCAGTTTGCTTTCCTCCTCATTCTTTAGAGCGGTTTCCCGGATGTAATTAATATCGGCTGGAGTATCCGCGCATACAAAAACCTTGTCCGGATTACATAATTCGACATACTTCTGGATGAATTCGAAAAGCTCAGGATTATTTATCTTCAAAAGCTTTTCGTACCCATCACCACTCAACCTTTTGTTCAAAACCCCGGTTGCTTTAGCACTCATTAATTGATCCTCCTGTTAATGTTTTATGTTTGGTAGAACTGTGAATAATGATTTTCTGTGGAATCACAGGGATTGGTTTCAAGCAAAAAGCCTGATCAGACTTCTCCGGTCAGTTTCTCGAACTGGTCTTTTTCTGCCCCGCATTCGGGGCACAGCCATTCTTCCGGCAGCTGCTCAAATGATGTGCCGGGGCTGATGCCGTTATCCGGGTCACCCACTGCCGGGTCGTAAATATATCCGCAGATTATACACTGCCATTTGTCCATCTGTTCCTCTGTTTTTTGTAGGTCGGGTTGTCCGCCGCAGGCGGACTACCCGACCTACCTTCTTGGCTCGATAAATCGAGCAACTACTAGTTCTGTATTTGTAGTTGCCCAATTCATTGGGCGTTTTAGCTTAATGAATCAAGCGACTACTATATGGTCGAGCTTGATAAATCAAGCAACTACGATTTAAGATGGAAGGCTAAAGCCTTCCGCTACTGCTCGATAAATCGAGCAACTACAAGAATTAATCCTCCATAAAGCCTGAGGTGTCCAGGCTGAACCAGTAAAACCCGCCTTCGATCATCTGCAGTTCGGACATCAATATCTGATAATGCTTATCCTCCTCAGAAGCCAATGATTCGAACATCTTTTTCCCTTGCAGGTCCCTGGCTTGAGAGGCGGCTCGCATATATGAATTATAGGCTTCTCTTTCTGCCTCTAAGGCAAGATGCAGAGCCTCTTTGGCTGATGCCTGGTCGCTAATTGTTAGCTTGATTTTTTTGACTTTCTGAGGGTCAAAGATGAAACTCTGACCTCCGGATTCCTTAAGGTATCTTTCCTCCAATAGCGCCCGGTGTCTTTTCTCCTCCAGGGACAAGAATCTGAACCTTTCCTGTCCACTTGGATTCTGGATGGTCTCGCTTAGATTCTTATAGAAGTCAAAAGCTGACTGTTCATTGTAAATAGCGATTCCTAAAGCATCTAAGGCTTTGACATCCACCGGTAGCTTTTCAGGTGCTTCAGTAAAATTTTTCTTCTCTTTCTTTTTCATCCTGCCTGCCTTTCTTCAGTTTCTATTTTATTCTGGCAACGACCAGATTCAGCTCATCTGTTAAAGGTCTGTTCCGGGTGAACTCCTTAATAGACTTCAAAACGTTCTGGACAATCTGGTCAGGTTTAAGCTGGAAATTTTCCTGGACAGTTTTTATAAGCCTCTTCTCCTCATAGAACTCTTCCTCAGGATTAAAAGGCTCCACTACTCCATCGGTATACAAGATCAAAATGTCATCAGGTTCAACCGGCATATAGCTGTCCCGATATTCCTTAGACTGGACCAGTCCCATTACCAAATCGGTATCGGTCAGCACCTTCACCTCTTTGCCCTGGCTGGTGATGAGGATTGGAGGGGGATGGCCGGCTGAAGCATAAGTTATCTTCTTCTCCTCAGGATTATAAATTGCATAAAAAAGCTCCACGAAACTTTCGACGTCCTGACAGTCCTTCCAGATCTCTTTTCCAAGACGGGAAAGTATTGCTCCCGGGGAGAGGATAGACTGGTCTTTAGACCAGATATCTTTCAGGTTCTCAAATCTGTCTCTGATCTTCGCCTTCAGAGCGGTCTGTTCCAGCCCGTGACCCATTATATCATACAGCAGAAATGACAGATGGTTTATGTTTTTTCCCGGATCAGGTACAATCAGGGTCTCAAAGTAATCTCCGCCTAAAAATTCTGAGGGCAAA
>MEWM01000013.1:2337-5945 GCA_001775355.1 candidate division Zixibacteria bacterium RBG_16_43_9
TTCTGTAAGGAATCTCTTCCGGGATAAAATAGGAGACCTCATCTTTTTTCAGATACACCCTTCCGGATTCCCCTGGCTGAAGCATTCCCTTGACGGTGCGGTATTCCTGGGTCAGGATATCCCGATGTTTTTTCTCCTCCCGTGCCAATTGCAGAAGAAGAGATTTGGTCTCAGGGAACGGGGAGCTTTCGCTGGATTTATAATAAAAATCATAGGCGCTTATCTCCCTTTGAATGGCACCTATCAAAATATCTAAGATTATATCTTTTTTCTCAGGCATAAATTTAATCCTCAGTCAATACTCTCTGGTCGTATTCGGTCTCCAGTTTAAGTTTGTGTTTTGATTCCTCCTGAGATAGGACCAGAAACATCTTCTTCAGCTCCGGTTCTTCTGCACCTCTGGATAAATCCTGGTATAATCTGACAGAATTCTGTTCCCGTTTGATCGCCAGAAGCAGAGCTTCCTGATAACTCATCTCCGGATAGTAGTCTTCATCCTGAATATAGTCGCCTATTTTCAGGTTCGGCACCTTTTTTAAGCGGTAACGGGTGACATCCTCTTTTTTCAGATTTTCTAAAATTTTTTTGTGCTTCTGCTCTTCAGCCTGCAGGTCTTTGAACATCTGCCTTGCGCCTTCAGTGCTGGCTAAGTTAGCGTAAGTTCCATACAGGGTAGCAGCTTCAACCTCTTTTCTTATAGCGAAGAGGATGATTTCTTCAAAAGCTTTCTGGTCCATATTATCCTCTCTTAAAATAAATCAACAAAAACTCCATCCGGATCTAACAATTTTTTTATTCTACGATCGAGATTAACTTTGGGATTGTTTCCTTCCTTTCTTTGAGGGAAAGACAGGCTTAAGAATTTCAAATCTTCAAACTCTTTTTTTCGGTTCAGGGGAAATACTCTCAGAGAGACAGAAGTAATTATCCCCAGAGTTCCCCAGGAACCGACCAGGAGTCTGGAGGTATCGTATCCGGTAACGCTCTTGAATACCTCTGCCCCGGTCTTCAGAATCTCTCCTGAGGAGTTCACTATCTCTAAAGCCAGGACCAGCTCTTTGGTGTGAACTTCCTTGCCAGAAGCATTTCCTGAAAGTCCGACAGCTACGGAACCACCTACAGATTCTGAGGAGTTGTCCAGAGAGAGTGGGTAAAAAAGATTATGCGGCGAAAGATGAGAATTCAGCTCCTTTAGATTCAGACCGGGCTCAACTACCGCATAAAGGTCCTGGGGAACGATCTTTTTTATCCGGGAAAGCCGGCTCATTTTCAGAAAAAGAGTATCATTCTCTGAAAATTTAGAAAGGTCGATTCTGGTTTGATTTCCCAGAGGGAGGATCTTGAATTTCTCCCGTAGGGCTAATTTGACCAGTTCAGGTATTTGACTTGCCTGTTCGGGCAGGGCAAAGGTTTTACTTGCTTCTGCTTTTACCGCCTGGTTGCCCAGTATCCTTTTTATAGCTTCGATTGTCTTATCTTTTAACATATGACCAGTTTAATTTTTTTCAAATATAGTCTGAAGGTAGATAAAAGTCAAGAATTTAACCAGATTGTATGTTGCATAAATCAGATTGAGTCTATCCAGATTTTAGCGAGGGAGACGCATTCGATGCGTCTCTACTTTTTTCTACCTATCTCTGTCTCCATATTTAAAGAAATTTCTACAATTTTTTATTTTGGCTTTGGGGTTTAAATGCGTATATTTATATGGGCTTAGATGTTGGATGAGATTTATGTTTAGAATCAGTTTGAAGCTCTTGCTCCTTGCAGGGTTGGTTTTTCTTCTATCCTGTTCCCTGACTTGCAAAAAGCCAGTTACTACGAGTTATACGGACATAGATGCGATAAAGGATTATATCAACTACCACCCGGATATCTTCTCAGTGGATGCATTTGACACCTCAAGAGCAGCCCCCTTTTTCAGGGAAATAACTGGCAGGGATTATTGGATCAGGATAGACTTTCACAACCCCGATTCTCTTCATTTGTTGAAATCGGCTGATGTGAGCTGGGAGGACAGCATTCAAGGAGTCTTTCATACCTTCATCTCCGGAACAGAATATCAAAAGAACTTTAAAGCTTTTTCCAGGGTCCAGGCTTATTTTGAGCAATGGGGAAATGCAGGCGACCTTTACCGGGGCTGGCTGCTTATGAAGGTTTCAAATGACCAAATTTACTCTCTTTCGACTTCGGTCGGGTTCGGGAATCTTCGGATCGATACTTCAGACACCAGCTACTATCGTAGCCTGAGTGGTCTTTTTGAGTTGAAAAACGTTCTGCAGTTAAGTAAATCGACCAAGGTAATTTTTACAATTTCGGCGGTGGATGCTACTGACAGATATTATCTGCATATCTACGAAGAAGGAGCCTGGAAAAAGATTTCTTTTACCAAAGGGACGGGTAACGATTTTTCCGCAAACTGGACCACAAGCTTCAGTACCCAGGACATTAACGTCTATAAGCATGCTTACATAGATGGCTTAAGCTCTAAGACTGTCGACGATACCTTATCCAGGTACAATTCAAACGCCTGGGGGATTATCTACAAAATCAAATAGCCGAGATTTACAAAAAAACCTTTAAACAGGAGGGTGAAGATGCCCGAATATCCGGTCAAGTATGACGTGCCCTATCCAGAGAAGTCCAATCCCTGGCTGGTTCTGGCACGTCTCTTTTTTGGGTGGCTTTACATCGGGATTCCCCACGGGATTTACATGGGGCTTTACGGGATTGCCGCTTTTTTTGTGATCATTTACGCGGGGCTGGTCATTCTCTTCACTGGGAATTATCATAGAAAAGCCTTCGATTACTTAGTAAGGTATCAAAGGTATGTCAACAGGGTCCAGGCTTACTGGCTCTGTATGGTGGATAAGTATCCACCTTTCAGCGGCTGGGAATAGCAAGCGAAACATTAATTCGGTCGGGTCAGGGGACCCGACGGACACGGTGAAACCTCTCCCTGACCCTCTCCTTGGAAAGGAGAGGGGTTTCGTAGTGCGACCCTTTTAGGACTATCTATAGTAGGGGCGTATTGCAATACGCCCCTACCTTGCTCTCAGGCGGATGTTATCATCCGCCCTGTATTGCCGCTGGATGATAACATCCAGCGGGAGCAAGAATGATACCATTGAGTGGCATCCACAAACTTGTTTGTGGATGAAATTAATATAGGTAGCAGATCAACAGTGGAGTCAGGAGCCTAAGGCTCCTGACCTACTTTTTACTTACATTGGAGTGTAAAGCCTCAAGGTCTTGTCCACAGGATCCTGGAGAAGACTTTAGCTTTACTGTTTTTTTTCTCTTGGAAGTGCAGATCAGGAGCGCAGAACTCCTGATCTGCTGCTATTTTAGTCTGTCGTCAACCTGTATGACAATTTCTTCGTTGGTGAGGACACCAATCCTATGGATCCAAATTCGGACGAAGAGCTAAATTAAATTCCCTCGGGTCAGGGGACCCAACGGTCACATATTATAGTTTTCCATTACCCCTCTCCTTAGCTCTTTACCTTACAAAGTAAGACAAGTCTTGAAAAATGGTTCTGGTTGCACTATTATTATCAATAAAGAGTTATACTTTAGTGTCGATTAATTGATATAGAGTTCATATC
>MEWM01000013.1:6001-6292 GCA_001775355.1 candidate division Zixibacteria bacterium RBG_16_43_9
AATTGAATTCGACCATTAAGAGGCTAAGTATTTATCCTGCAGATCACCCTGCAGTAAAACTCGTTTTAAAAGAGACCTCCGAATTGTTCCAGGAATTTTTCAAAACTAAAACCGAAATCGTCTTAGGCAAAGTCGAAAACAAACTGGTCTTAGAAGGGGAGACTCTGGATGCCAATGTCATCTCCGAAAAGGTCTGGAACACACTGGAAAAACAGAAGATTAAAAGTATCAGCTTTTGTCAGGGATTGAGTGAAGAGGAGTTGAAGTCTTTCTTAGAGTTCTTCTTGAAAA
>MEWM01000013.1:6335-7289 GCA_001775355.1 candidate division Zixibacteria bacterium RBG_16_43_9
ATCTCACCTCAAATTAAACCGACTGCATTATGAGGTAGTATCAGACGATGAGAAGGTGGTCAAGGCTGAGCTCATGGATAAACTGCAGTTTAAAGGCGAGCTTTCCAGAGTGATAAGGGAGCACCCGGAGCTTTTGAAAGATATCCTTTTAGGAAAACTCATACAGAAAGAAAAACTGCAGATGTTATATAAAGAAACTGCTCTCTCCTCCAGCCAGGAGGATGAAGGCAAGGGTTCTGGCTCAAGTGGTTCCGGAGGAGGAGGAGGATGGGGTGAGGGTGGGGGAGAGGGAATTGGGGGAGGCATAGATTTAAAGAAAAGCCTGGAAGACCTTAAGGCGGAGATCGAAAACCTGTCAGATGATGAGATTCTTACCCTCTTGACCTACCAGTTAAAGCAGAGTTTTCAGAATATCCCTCAAAACAAAGAAAGCTCAGATGAAGCTCTTCAGATGGTCAAAAAGGTTCTGGAGAATAGAGATAAACGGAAGCTCCTGCCCCAGCTTAAAGAGCTGCTTTCCGGTTACGGTATAATCGATGAGAGATATTTCGACCTGCTGATCAATGAATCGTATCAGAAAAAAGAGGAGATTGTCTTCTCCGCCCTGCAGTTCCTGGAGGAGCTGGAGAAAAACAGGATAGAGAAGAAAAATCTGGAGGAGAAGATAAAAGGTATCCTCCATTCTCCAGACGAAAAGCTGAAAAAGAAAATAATCGATACCCTTATGGAGAAGCTGGATTCCAAAGATGACTCGCTCAGGCAGGATTCGGTTGCGGTTTTGAAAAAGATGATCGAGCTTTCCATCTCCGAAGAAAGGGAAGAGGATTTCGTATATATAAAGGATAAATTGCTGGGAATGCCGGAGGACACCCTGGCGTCTTTGCGGTTCTATCGGGGATATTTCGAGCTTTTGCCTTTGCTTTTTACCAATTTAGTCAGAAAAAGAAACTTAGA
>MEWM01000013.1:7340-8652 GCA_001775355.1 candidate division Zixibacteria bacterium RBG_16_43_9
AACCCTGCCCCTATGGGGGAAATTGAAAACCGATTTTGTAACAGAGATTTCCACCGAGCAAAATCTGAATCTACTGCTCAAGCCAGCAATGGCTGATTTCAATGCCCAGAAAGGGAAAGAGTTAGAAGAGGTCTTAGAAAATTTAGATGGAAGGGAGGTTGCCCAGAAACTTCTGGAGATCTTCACGGTTGAGCAAAGAAACGTTCGTCTGTGGGCACTCAGAGTCTTAATCACCCTGGGAGAAGATTCAGTTGAAGCCATTTCGCTTTATTTTGCCAGCGCGGACGACTTCAAAAAAGGAAAAGACCAGGGTACTCTGACAGACGAATCCTGGTACAGGATAAGAAATGTTCTATTTGTCCTGGGAAATATCGAGAGCCAAAAAGCGGTTGACATTTTGTGGGATTTCAAAAACAGCCCGGACCCCAGGGTCAGGCTCGAAGTTTTAAAAGCTCTGGAGAAAAAGAAAGGGGAGAAGGTAAATCAGATTTTAGCGGAGCTGCTCAGGGATAAAGAGGAAGAGGTTCGCAAGAAAGCGCTGAATCTGATCAGTGCATCCGGTGAAAAGGAGTTCATCCCTGCTTTGAAGGATGCTTTTTTCAAAGGGCATCTGGACAGAAAGAGACTGTTTGCCGCTATGGTGAAGATAGGAGAAGAAGATTGTCGGGATTTCGCGCTCAGGCTGATAGTGGAGGAAAGCCTTTTTTCAGGGGATATTCCAAAAAAGGAAAAGGAAGAGTTACAGTTGAGCGCTTTGAATCTGTTAGAGAATAACCTAGATGAAAAAATTTTTAGAGCTTTGGAGAGTCATCTGCGGAAAAGGAGAAAGGGGCTTTTAGGGATATTACACCGGGATGAGGTCAACGGGAAAATCGCAAAAATCCTGTCCTTAAGAGATAAGGAAATCAACGCTTCCAGACTTTGAGAGTTCAATACTTTTAAGCCTAAATGAGAAAATATTTTTTTCTGCTCATCTCTATTTTCTTGGTTTATTTCCCATCCCAAGGGTTTCCTCAATATTATTTCGGGCAGAATAAAGTTCAATACTCCAGTTTCGAGTGGGAGGTTATGACCACCGAGCATTTCCAGGTCTATTTTTACTTGGAGGAAAAAGAGATCGCGGAAGTAGCGGCTAAGATAGCTGAGGACAGCTACATTTACCTGCAGGACAAGTTTAATTTTCACATCTCCCGTAAGGTACCCTTGATCATCTACAGCTCGCCCAACTATTTTGAACAGACCAACGTTATTCCCAGCCTGCTGCCGGAGAACGTGGCAGGCTTTACCGAGTTCTTCAAAGGACGTATGGTAA
>MEWM01000013.1:8686-9015 GCA_001775355.1 candidate division Zixibacteria bacterium RBG_16_43_9
TACCATCCGGCACGAGTTAGTGCACGTTTTTTCCTATGAGAAGATCTATTCGGTGATGAAACTACACCGGCGGTATAATTATACCGAGCCTCCCTTATGGTTCCAGGAAGGGATAGCCGAACACTGGTCCGAAGGGATGGATTCCGAAGCGGAGATGATAATCAAGGATTTCGTCATCTCCGGAAACCTGGTGAAGATCGAGGATATCAACGAAATAACCGGCTCTTATCTGATGTACAAGGAAGGGGAGTCGTTTTTAGGTTTTTTAGCTGAGGAATACGGAGACGACCGTCTTTCCCTTCTGTTCGAGAACTACTGGGAAGGAGGAA
>MEWM01000013.1:9034-12957 GCA_001775355.1 candidate division Zixibacteria bacterium RBG_16_43_9
GTTGACCTTCAAGAAAAACTTGAAAGAGTTAGGCGAGGAATGGTATTACCACCTGAAGAAAAAGTATTATCCGCAGATATCCTCTGGAGACCTGCCCAGCCGGTTAGCCAAGAAATTGACAATTGATGGGTTCAACGTTAAACCGGCTTTAGTTCCTTACCGGTTCAAAGATAAAACCGAAGACTGGGTAATATTCAAATCGAATAAATTAGGATATTCCAATTTATCCCTGATGTCCCCGCGAGGAGAAAAGGAGAAGCTTTTCACCCTGGTCAAGGCGGAAAGATCTCCCCAGTTCGAATCGCTTCACCTGTTGGAAAGCAGAATCGGAGGCTCGGCAGATAGCAGGATAGCTTTTGTCTCCAAAAGCAAAGAAAAAGATTTATTGTATGTTTATGACCTGAAAAAGATGAAGATTACCCTGCGCAAAAGTTTTGACTCTTTGATAAACCTATCCTCTCCCTCCTGGTCAGAAGATAATGGCAAGATAGTTATGACCGGTGTGGACAAAAGAGGATACACTGACCTTTATATCTATTACCTTTTGTCTGACTCGCTTGTCCGACTGACCGAGGATATCTATCATGAAAAAGACCCGGTCTGGTCCAGAGAGGGCAAAACCATAGTCTTCTCCTCAGACCGGACCTTCTGGGGAGAGGAGGGTTTTCAGAACCTTTTTTCTTATAACCTTTCCAGCAGTGAACTCAACCAGCTTACCTTTGCCAGGGCTCACGATATAAACCCTGCTTTCTCCTGGGACGGGAAGAAGCTTTATTTCGCATCTGATCGGGAAGGGGGATTTGATCTCTATTCGCTGGACTCAAATGGGGTAAAACAGTTGACCCATTTTTTAACCGGTGTTTTTGACCCGGCTGTAGACCGGAAAAATGGGGAAATCTATTTTTCCGGTTTTCAGGACTATAATTTCCAGATCTACAAGTTACCGCTGACTGATTCGCTGGATGGTCCGGCAAAGGTGGAAAAGGATACTGCTGCGTCCAAATGGGTTCCAGCCAAAATCTCCGGAGAGTATTCCAAGGGGGTGGCAAGATACAGGAACGATTATTCATTCGATATTGCCCAGTCAGCCATTGCTTATGATGCGGTCTACGGAACAGTCGGTGGTTTGCAAGTAGCTCTAACCGATATGTTGGGTAATCATCAGTATTACTTCCTTCTGTCCAACACAGCTCAGACCAAGTCCGAGTTTCTTTCCAGCTTCAATTTCGGGGTTACCTATCTGAACCGCACCCGAAGGCTTAATTACGGGTTTGGATTCTATCATCTTTACGACGAGTATTATGACGACTTCTACGGTTTCTTCAAGGAAAGACAATCCGGGGGACTTTTTCTGGCCAATTATCCTTTTTCCAGGTTTCAGCGGGTGGAGGCAAGTTTCTTTTTGAGACAGTCGGATAGAGATTACTATGTTCTGGGCAGGAAAAGGAACGTGCTCCTTTCCACCAATTATCTTTCACTGATTAAGGATACCAGCCTCTGGGACCTGACCGGTCCTATAGACGGGACCAGATTTAATCTTACCTTTGGACTTACCCTTGCCTGGAACCAGTTACAGGCTTACAACCGGCTGGCACTGGCTGATTTTCGAAAGTACTTCCGTCTGAGCAGGAACAGCTGTTATGCTGTCAGGCTGATGGGCTTTACCTCCTCTGGAGTTGAGCCTCAGAGATTATACTTAGGGGGAAGCTGGAGCCTGAGAGGGTATGACCGCAAAGCTTTTTATGGCAGGAATCTGGTTTTGGTAAGTAATGAACTGCGCTTTCCCCTGATAGATAACCTGATTATAGGTTTTCCTTTTGGCAGGATTGGGTTTCAGGCTATCCGGGGAGCGCTTTTCTTCGATGCTGGAAATGCCTGGGAAGACCATTTTGATCAACTGTATGGTAGTTTTGGAACCGGTTTCAGAATCAGCTTAGGGTATGTGGTGGTCTTGAGGTTTGATTTCTCCAAGAAGACAGATTTCAAGACAATTTCCAGAGAAACTGTTTTTGACTTTTTCTTCGGCTGGAATTTTTAAAAAAAGGGGAAAAGGATGAGATTAAACTCAGAGGTAGAGGATTTTGAAAATGTAGGGGCACGACATGTCGTGCCCCTACCACCTCTAAAGATTATTAAAGGAGCAGTTATTGCTATCACCCTCCTGGCTTTAAGCTGTGCCTCGACTTTAAAATTCCCCCATACCAATTTCGAGGAGAAAGATTCGGACTGGAGAAGCTTAAATGACCTCAGACATGCTCGGTACGCCAGCAACTTTAATTTAAACTCACCGGTAAAGTTTCTCTGGAAGAAAAAGGTTGGCCCGAGCTACTCCACTCCTCTGATTCTCCAGAGTATGATTGTCCTGGGAACTTTAGATGAAAAGGTAGTTTTCATAGATTTGAATTCAGGAAAGAAATTAGGTTCTCTGGGACTCTCTGCTCCTCTTTCCCTGACTCCCACAATTAAAGACAGTGTTCTTTATTCTCCCGGAGGAAAGGATGACAACCTTTTAGCCCTGAACCTGAAAACCGGGAAATCGATCTGGAGGAAAAAATTAAGAGATTTAAGCTCTTCACCGATAACAATAGGAGGAGCGCTTTTCGTGGGCACCAGAAGAGGGGTGCTTTTAGGTCTAAACAGTCTGAACGGAGAGGAACTCTGGCAGTTTAAGGCAGGGGATTTCATTTATTCAACTGCTGCTTATTCAGGGGAAACCCTGTATTTCGGCTCAGGAGATGGCAAAATCTACTCTCTGGATATGAAAACCGGAAAACCATTCTGGAGTTATAAAACAGAAGGGTCAATTTACAGCTCTCCCTGTATCACAGATAAAGCCCTTTTTCTCGGTTCTGCGGATGGTTATTTTTATGCAATCGATCGGCTTTCAGGCGAGCTCCTGTGGAAGTTTCGAACTGAAGGAAGCATCCATTCATCCGCTTCTCAGGATAATGGTGCTATCTTCTTCGGCTCCAATGACGGTTATCTTTACGCTCTCTCTATAGAGAAAGGAGAACTCCTCTGGAGATTCAAGACTGATGGCCCTATTCATTCTTCTCCATTAGTTATCAGGGGGAAGGTTTTCTTCGGGTCTTTAGATGGATATTTTTACGAGTTGAATAGCTCTAACGGCGAGCTGTTATTTAAATATAAAACCGGGGGGATGATCTTTGCCTCACCTTCTTTTTCTGAAGGGAAAATACTCATCCCTTCTACCAACGGGTATCTTTATTGTTTTGAGTAATCATAGAGAGACACATGCTATGCATATCTACGATACTATCAAAGGGGATGGATAAGATATTGTCCGATTACTCACTGCTCAAAAAAGAAAACCTTGAGCTTGACTTAAGGGAATTAGGAAAAGAGATTTTAAGAGAGTTTTTCCTGTCCTCACACCGCCTAACTCTCTATACCAAAGAACATCCGGCTGAAGATGAGGTGACCAAAAAGCCGTTTAACTGGCTTAAGAAACTTTTCCGGATGAGGAGCTATTTTGATTTCCATCTTTATCAGGGGAAGTTATACACTATGGGGATACCCCAGAAGGAAGAAGTCTTCATCCGGGGTTTGAAATCCGAGCTTTCCAGATTCTCTCTGGGAAGCGTTTTCATCTATAGCCAGGTCAGTCCGAAAGAACTGGTTATTTTCTTAAGACGTTTGAGCGAAAAAGCTCTAACTTCACGCAGGAATTTGAATCTGCAAAGGTTTTTAGGGGAGAAGAATATCACTTCCATCCGGATGAAAAAATCAGAGCCAGAGGACCCTTTCGTAGAGGAAAGTAAAGCTCTAATCGAGAAAGGGGATGATCTTAGAGTGGGGACTTTGGCTAAACTTTCACTTCAGGAAGAACCGAAGGTGATACTGGATATCCTGTTAAAAAAGGTCAAGAAGGATATAGACCTGGAAGGGAGGGTAAGGTTCGA
>MEWM01000014.1:0-3387 GCA_001775355.1 candidate division Zixibacteria bacterium RBG_16_43_9
CTCACCTCTTCTCTCCCACCAGAGTAAACCTAAATAGGCGATCAAAACCATAAGCAACATAGCTACACCATACACTTCCGCCTCAACTGAGTTGGACCAGTAGATGGAGGAAAAACCTAAAAATAAACTGCCAGAAACCCCTCCCACATAACTGGCTATCCTGGCCCAGCCTGAAGACTCCTTGCCCTTGAAAAAGTGTCCTGCTATCCGCACGATCAATAAATAGGATAACCAGACAGTTACACTCGAAAATAAAACTGAGATGAAATTAACCCTGGGGGCTATGCTCGAAAATATGGGCAAAAGGGTGAATACTCTCCCGATTAACACAAACAAGGGTGTGCCAGGGGGATGCGGAATACCTAAAATATAAGAACAGGCAATGAACTCTCCACAGTCCCAGAAAGAGACTGTGGGCGCCATACAGTAAAGATATACTAGAAAAACAAATAAAAACACCAATGCCGATAACCAGACATTTATCGGGTCTTTCTTATACCAGCGGATGATACCCATAAAGTTTGGCCTCCATTAATGCCCGAAGTATACAAAAAGTTTAAATATATGCCATTCCAGTGATTTGTCAATCTTTTCCTGTTTTAGGTGACCACAGGGGCGACCCGTCCTTCGGCTTAGCTCCCTTCGACTTCGCTCAGGGACTGTGAGTATAATCGAACAGTCAGGACAGTGAGCTTGTGCTTCGGCTACTCTCAGCACGGTGAGCTTGTCGAACCGTCGAACTGTCGGGTCGCCCTTACAACTTGGTCAGGTTTTTTTAATTTTCTTGGCTATGGCATCTAAAATCCCATTCACGAAAGAACTGGAATCCTCAGAGCTATACTTTTTAGCCAGCTCAATAGCTTCATCTAAGGATACTTTTATTGGAATATCATCTAAGTATACAAGTTCACAAATACCTATCCTTAAGATATTCTTATCCACCACTGCTATCCTGGAGAAATCCCAGTGCTGAACGTTCTTCTTTATCAGCTCATCGATCTCTTTCTGATGGTCGAGTACCTGTTTGAACAGCTCCCTGGAGAAAACTTTGGATGGAGCATCAAGCTCAGTTTTGGAGACAAGGTCGCTGAACACCTCATCCGGCTCCTTTCCGCTTATCTCCCAGCAGTAAAGCGATTTCAAAACCAGCTCTCTGGCATCTCTGCGTTTACCCATACACTTCCCTTGCTATTAGCTCTTAGACGCGTAGCCGAGCCTTCAGGGCTCGGGGCAGAGGTCTAAAACCTTGCCCTACGATTCTCTTGGCTTTAGACTTTAGCTTTTAGACTATAGACTTTTTTATATTTGTTCGAACAAATTCACCATCTCAATTGCCGAGAGAGCTGCATCCCAGCCCTTGTTGCCCGCTTTTGTCCCTGCCCTTTCAATAGCCTGTTCCAAATTCTCAGTAGTGATAACCCCAAATATCACCGGAACACCTGTCTCCATGGTTATCCTGGCGATATTCTTGGTCACTTCACTGGCGATATAATCATAATGCGGAGTATCACCCTTTATCACCGCACCCAGACAGATCACCGCATGATATTTCTTGCTTTCTGCCAGTCTCAAAGCAGCATACGGAATCTCAAAAGAGCCTGGGGTCCAGACGATGGTGACTTTTCTCTCATCTGCACCGTGGCGGTAAAGACAATCTAAGGCTCCCTCCAAAAGCCTGTGTGTGACAAACTCGTTAAAGCGCGAGACCACCAGAGCAAAGCTCTTATCCTTAACGTGCAGGTCCCCTTTGATAGTTTTGGGCATAAAACCTCCTTTAATGTTTTTTTTATTCAATTCAAAGGTAAATTATTTATGTTTAACAGGTGTCCTAATTTATCCCTCTTAGTCTCTAAGTATTTTAAATTCTCCGGAGTAGGCTCCATCTCCATAGGAACTCTTTCTATTACCTTCAAGCCATACCCCTCAATACCGACTATCTTACGAGGATTATTGGTGATCAACTTGATACTGCTCAAACCCAGATCAACCAGGATCTGAGCCCCAATACCGTAATCTCTTAAATCGGCCTCAAAACCTAATTCTAAATTCGCTTCGACCGTATCCAGACCCAAATCCTGCAGCTCATAAGCTAAAATTTTATTGGATAGACCTATACCCCTTCCTTCCTGCCGCATGTAGAGAAATACCCCTAACCCTTGTTTCTCTATCATCGATAGGGCAGTGGTAAGCTGATCACCGCAATCGCACCTTTTGGAATGAAACACGTCCCCGGTCAGGCACTGGGAATGAACTCTTACCAGAACGTTCTCTTTTCCTCTGACCTCGCCTTTTTCTAAAGCTAAGTGATGATGCTCGTCAATGGAGCTTTTATACAGATGCAATTTGAAATTCCCAAAATGAGTTGGGAAAATAACGCTTACTACTCTTTTGACCAGCTTCTCAGTTTTTCTCCGATACTCGATGAGATCTTTTATGGAAACGAGCTTGAGGCCGAATTTTTTAGCCATCTCTTTCAGCCTGGGCAGTCGTGCCATATGCCCATCCTCATCCATTATCTCGCAAAGAACTCCTGCTGGATAAAACCCTGCTATCCTGGCTAAGTCGACTGCCGCCTCAGTGTGACCTGCCCGGCTCAAAACCCCGCCGTCTAATGCCTGTATCGGGAAAATGTGCCCTGGACGCGCTAACTCCTCTGGCTTGGTTTTATTATCGATCAATGCCCTGATAGTCTCCGCCCGGTCATGAGCAGAAATTCCCGTAGTAGTGTTGTGAATGGCATCCACTGAAATGGTGAAGCGGGTTCCCATCTTAGCTGTGTTCACTCCGACCATAGGGTGAAGATTCAGCTCATCCAATCTTTTACCGGTAAGAGGAATGCAGATTAGTCCCCGGGCATATTTGGAGATGAAGTTAATCGCCTCCGGGGTTGTCTTTTCAGCCGCCATTATCATATCCCCTTCATTCTCCCGGTCAGCATCGTCCACCACGATAACTATCTTCCCTTTTTTTATATCCTCAATCGCCTCAGTTATTGAATTCAGTTCTTCCATAACTCACCTCTCTCAATTTCGCTGCTCGCTATTGGCTATTCGGTTTAGTCATTTCTGTCTTTTTGAACGCGTAGCGGAGGTTTTAGACCTCCGCGCCAAGCCCTAAAGGCTCGGCTACGAGACTCTTAATTTAGTTTGTAACTCGTAGCTTTTTTCCTTTCGTCTCACATCTTACGTCTAACGTTTCACTTTTTTTCAATCTTTCTTTTTCCATCTTCCATCTTCCTTATTTTTATCTTTGAACCTTTGAACTTTTGAACATTTAATCCTTTTTAAAGTTTTTGTCTCAGCCACTCCTCAGTAATTTTGCTTTTTCCGTTCTCCTTCTCTTCCAGAATTCTTTTGACGTACTTCCCAAAAAAGTCAAATTCAAGGT
>MEWM01000014.1:3399-6101 GCA_001775355.1 candidate division Zixibacteria bacterium RBG_16_43_9
CTGTAAGTTAGTCATCTGCAGCGTAAAAGGAATAACTGCAACAGTGAAGGAGCTTTTTTTTAATTCCGCAACAGTCAAACTTATTCCATCGACTGCTATGGAACCTTTTTCCACTACCAAAGCTGAATAGTCCGGAGGCAAGGAAAATTCAAATATCGAACTGTTACCATCCGAGCTTATGGATTTTATCTCTGTGGTGCAATCTATGTGTCCGCTCAAAAGATGTCCTCCTAATCGGTCCGATAATTTCAAAGCCCTTTCTAAGTTCACCCTGTCCCCTTTTTTCAGTAAACCAAGACTACTCCTTTTCAAAGTCTCCTTGATTGCCTCAACCACAAAAGAATCTGGCTTGACCTGAACAACTGTCTGGCAAGCGCCGTTAATATTCACACTCTCGCCGATTTGCAGACCGGACAGAATTTTTCTCGCCCTTATCTCCAATTTTTTACTCTCAACCCCTGAAGAGATATTTTTGATTTCCCCAATTTCCTGAATTATGCCGGTGAACATTCTTAATTCCTCCAGTCAGGATACCCTATCAAAAGGTAATCTTTATAAAATTTCTTGAGGGTTAAATCTTTAAGTTCCAGAGAATCCTTTATCCTTTCAATCTTCAGGTCACCAAATGTATCCAGTCCTTCTCCTGTGATTTTTGGAGAAAGAAAATAATAGAATTTATCCACTAGCCTTTCTTTGAGAAATGAGGTGAAAGTCTCTTGCCCACCTTCCACTAAAATCGAAGCAATCCCTTGTTGACCTGCTTTTTTTAAGAATTTCCTGAGATTGATCTGGTCTGATTTGGTTTTTTCTATCTCCCAGATTTTCGCGCCGCAGCCTTTCAGAAAAGGAGTGATTTTGGAGGTGACGACAATTGTCTTACCGTCTTTATTATCACACAGGATTCTGGAATTTGGCGGAATAAATCCGTTTGCAGTCAAGATAATTCTCTTGGGATTTCTTCCTCTTTTCTCATGAATGGTCAGGCCCGGATTATCTTTGAGTATGGTTTTAGACCCTACCAAAACCGCATCCACCTTATCCCTGAGGCGGTGGACGTAATCGCGGGCATCCTCAGAGGTAATCCATTTTGAATCGCCAGTAAGGGTAGCGATTTTGCCATCCAGACTCTGGGCAACTTTTAGAATTACAAAAGGCATCCCAGTAGTTATATATTTCAGATAGACCTCATTCAACCTCTTTGCTTCATCAGCCAGTAATCCTAAATTCACCTTAATCCCTTCATCCATTAATTTCTTAATCCCTTTCCCGTTCACCCTTGGATTTGGGTCGAGCATCGAGCAGAAAACTTCTTTTATTCCTGCCTTGATTATTGAATCAGTGCAGGGAGGAGTTTTACCATAAAAAGAGTGCGGCTCTAAATTCAGATACAGGATTCCTCCTTTTGCTTTCTTGCCTGCCTGATTAAGTGCATTTATCTCTGCATGAGGTTCTCCGAATTTTTGATGGTAGCCTGAGCCGACTATATTACCATTTTTCATGACAACCGCTCCTACCATCGGATTGAGAGAGACTTTTCCCTCGCCTTTACGGGCAAGCCTTAAAGCCAGACTCATTATCTCTTTATCATCCAGCATAGAACTACTCTACAGCCGTAAAGCTTTAGTCGACCAACAAAAAACCCCGACTCTCTTCGGGGTGTGGTGGTGCTTTAGCCTTTCGACTATAGCCTTTAGACTTTTGCTTGTTGCTATAGCCTTTTTTCCCTTCTCTCATCCGGACTTTAACCGTCGGCACTGGAATTTCACCAGTTCAGTTTCCCGCCTGTGGCGGGGAACGCGTGGGCTTTACCACCGATCGAGGAATTACACCTCACCCCGAAGGGTTACAACTATTATACAACAAATACGAAAAGAGTCAAGGATTTTTTGAACTGTAGGAGCGAGGTTTCCTCGCCCCGAGTTCACAGACAAATAAATATAAAATAATATCAAGAGTAAGCCCCGCCTGACCTTCCGCTAATCGGGGAGGAGTTTGACTTCACCCTTACTCAAGCTTTATCGATAAATCCAAAGGTTTTTTATCCGATCCATTGACTTTCTACATTACAAATTTGAAACTTTCTTGCGATGCCCCGGTCTTCAATGATTCAATAAACTCCTTTTGGAGTGCTCTTATTTTCTGAAATAGCACTCGCCTCTTAGGAACAGGAAACGAGATAGGGTTATTTCTGATTTCCCACACGCGCTCTGGTATGATCGTTTGCTTGGCACGAACAAGAAAACTACTAAACTGACCCTCGGAAGCCAACTGCACAACTGTATTTATCTTGCCTTTGAGTTGCTTACGAGCATCTGGACCCAAGCTATCCCAGAACTCTATTAAGTCTTTACAGACAGAAGTGAGTTGGAATTGTGTTTGGTTTTGCGACATGTATTTAATTAATATTGGTAAAAATCTTTCAGCAATTTCCCAATTCTTAGACTCTATATCTAAAGGTACAAAATTGGTTGGGACTCTAGAAAACTTGATTCCAAGTCCGGGATCAAAAATGGAATCTAAGACCTGCTTGCCAAAATGATTACTCGACAATTGAATAGCATTCTCTGACACTGTCAAAATAGGGAAATTATAACCGGTTTCTTGAATTGACCGCACTATGTTTTCCTTGTTCTCTTCCAGACATAAGTAGACTATGTCAAACGACTCTACAGAATCTTTATCTACGAAGGCCCGTTGAATTA
>MEWM01000015.1:0-525 GCA_001775355.1 candidate division Zixibacteria bacterium RBG_16_43_9
CTGAAAAGTGTTTTAGCCATCACCCGCCGGGGATTGGAAAAACACAATATAGAGGTAATAGAGAAATTCAAACCAGTTCCCAAAATCTACTGTGACCCCGGGCAATTCTCAGAGGTTTTTTTGAATATGATCACCAATGCCCGAGATGCGATGCTGCCCAAAGGGGGGACGTTAACTATTCAAGTAGAGACTGCCGGAGATAATATCCGGGTGATTTTCAAAGATACCGGTTGCGGGATCCCAGAGGAGATAAAAAGCAAGATCTTTGAGCCTTTTATCACCACCAAGGGGGCTTTGGGGAAAAGCGAAATACCCGGGACAGGTTTAGGGCTTTTCCTGAGCTATGGTATAATAGATGGCTACAAGGGTAAAATCGAGGTTGAAACAAAAGTAGGGAAAGGGACCAAATTCACCATTTTGATACCTGTTTCCAAAAACCTGCCTCGTGAATTTCTTCTGGATACCAGGATAGAATCCTCAAAAGAGACAGAAAGAAAATTAAAAATCCTTTTGGTGGATGATGAG
>MEWM01000015.1:544-7440 GCA_001775355.1 candidate division Zixibacteria bacterium RBG_16_43_9
GAAGTTTTTGGAATCTAAAGGTCACCTGGTCGCAACCTCCCTGCGTGGGAAAGAGGGGTTAGAGCTTTTCAAAAAAGATAAGTTCGACTTGGTCTTATCGGATATAACCATGCCGGATATGGATGGGATAGAGCTGATAAAAAAAGTGAAAGAAAAAGACCAGCAGACTAAGGTAATAGTCATTACCGGACATATCCAGAAAGAGAAGGAAGAAAAAGCCAGGGAAGCTGGAGCGGATGAGGTCTTGATCAAGCCGTTTAAAAATGAGTTACTTTATCAGACGATCTCCAAGATCGTCATTTAAAGATTCGTAGCAGAGGTTTTAGACCTCTGCTCGACGAGATGTAAAACTGATCGTCAGCCGGCGCCGAGCTTTAAAAGCTCGGCTACGCGTGCTTTATCAGGCAATCTCCAAAGTTGTTGACTGGAGATAACAAAACTGGAGTGTAAAACTTTAGTTTTACCTTATGCTCAGCTGAGGGTTGACACTCCAGCGACATCTAAGACGGTCTTTCATCGACTGGGGGGCAATGAACCAGAAAAATTTAAAGATATTAGTCGTTGACGATGAAGAAGTGGTAGCTGAAGTCTTAGGAAAACTGATGGAGGTAGATGGGCACACTGTGACCGTTACGCTTGAAGCCAAGAAAGCACTGGAGACTTATCAAAGAGATAAGTTCGATATTGTGTTTACCGACATCTCTATGCCGGAAATGAACGGAATGGATTTAACTCGCAAACTGCTTGAGCTGGATAATAACGCAAAGATAGTGGCAGTGACCGATCATGTCGGAACACAGGAAGTCGAAAAGATACTAAATGCCGGGGCTAAAACCTTTCTAAAAAAACCTTTTACTAAAAAAGAAATCGACCTCAAAATAGAGGAGGTACTACAAAACGAGTAAACCCAAGAGTTATCTGTTAACATCTCCTCAAATGGAAGCTGCCGGAGTCCTTTTCTGACAGCTATTTGGCCGAAACGTCCTCCTGCATTATTCCAAATACGTTCCCCTCGGTATCTGCGCAGTAAGCCATATAACCTACTCCAGGCACGGCCATCCTGGGTGCGACGACTTTTCCTCCGCTTTCCACAATTCTCTTTGTGAATTCATCCACTGATGGGACATCCACCGTGTTGTAAGTGCTGGACTGGGGGTTCATCCGCTTCATAATTCCGCCATTTATTCCCGGCTGGTCATTTGGACCAGTAGTGACTAACCAGTAATCTACCGGGCCGCTCCACTTCTCGATTTTCCAGCCAAATACCTTCTGGTAAAACTTCACCACTCTCTCCGGATCATCCGCATTGATTTCAAAGTGAACTACTCGCAACATAAAATACCTCCTTTTTATTGATCAGATATTGAAAACTCCTCGGGCAGGGCTCGAACCTGCAACTTAGCGGTTAACAGCCGCTCACTCTACCATTGAGTTACCGAGGAATATTCCACAACTTATTTTTTCAGACAAAATATATAAAAAAGAAGACACGTGTCAAGGAAAATGGGAGTATACGTGAGAAACTTTCCAGGAGGGTTGGCACCCGCAACTTAGCGGTTAATCTCGCCTTAGGCGGACTCACTCTACCATTGAGTTACCGAGGAGGATATTTTTTAGTTTTTAGCTATTGGCTATTAGCTATTCAACTTTTTCGGATTAAATATATTAAAAAGGAGATGAGTGTCAAGAAAAATAGATTGGATGATTGACTGATTGTTGCATGTGGCGGGACTTTGAAATCCCGCCACGTAAGAGAGCTTTACTTCAGCAAACTCATCTTTTTAGTTATTACCTGATCGCCTGCATTCAGCCTGTAGAAGTAGATACCGCTTGCCACAACAGAGCCAGCCTCGTTTTTGCCATCCCAGGTTAAGGAATGGTTTCCAGGCTCAAATAGACCATTTGCCAGAGCCTTCACTTTCTCACCAAGGATATTGTAGATGGTCAGGTTCACCTCTGATTTCTCGGAGAGGTAGAAAGAAATATTAGTTGCCAGGTTAAAAGGATTGGGGAAATTCTGGAACAAGGTGAATTTTTCAGGAACGGAGCCTGAGGCAATCGCCTTGGGGTTAGGAGTTCCGCCCAAAGCCCTGCAGGCATTGATTCTTCCAGTTCCTAAAAGACCTACATACCCTGGATTTAAGGCATCGATATTATCTGTGGTATTCTTTATCTGGTTATAGATATCCTGCCAGGTATAGGAGGGGAATTGCGACTTAACCAGAGCGGCTTCACCGGTCACAAAAGGAGTGGACATAGAGGTTCCACTCATTGCTGCAACATAATCGTTAGCTGGATCCGGATAGTAATGATAAGTGCTGACAATATCCACACCCGGGGCAGAGACGTCCACCCAGGTGCCGTAGCTGGAGAAACTGGCTTTAACATCGTTTTTGTCCGTAGCTGCTACGTTCATTACATCTGTCCTGGCGCCAAGATAGTCAGCTACGTTATTATTGCTATTCCCGGCGGCATGGCAAACCAGAACCCCGTGGGCAACAGCATAATCTACTGCTGCACCCAGACCTCCGGAATTGGAAGAACCCCAACTGCAATTGGCAGATGTGGCACCTTTGTTAGCAGCATAATAGAAAGCCTGAGCTGCAAAATCCATCCTCACATATCCAGACCCGCTGGCGGATAACCAGCCGATTCTCAAGCACATAATCTTTGAGCCGTTGCCAATAGAGCCTGTGGTTCCATCACCCCAGCCACCAGCCACACCAGCAACTCCACGAGAGTTATTGGTCATTGCTCCAGCAATCCCCGCGACATGAGTTCCGTGACCGGCAAAATCCTTTGGGTCGTTATCCGCGGTCTTACAATCCTCGCCTTTTTTACAGCCGTTAACTCCAGTAACCCAATCCCAGCCGATCCAGTCATCCTTATACCCATTCCCGTCATCATCCTGATTATTACCAGCAATTTCGCCCGGGTTTATCCAGATATTTCCAGTAGTAGTGGGCCAGGTTGAACCGCCCAGGTCCTTATGATAATACCTGACACCCGAATCCAGGATTGCCATTATGACGCTGGTGCTTCCGGAATTAATCTGCCAGGCACAGGGGGCATCAATGTCGTGATCAGCGGCATTGTGCAATCCCCATTGGTTCCATGGATCCGGCTGTCCTTGAAAATAATAATCATTCGGGTAAATATCATAAAGAGGGTGTATCCCGATCGGCTCCACTGATTCGACATTGGGAAGAGCCGCATAGGCGCTTATGACATCTTCCAGCTTATAGGGACCGTTGAAGGTGACGATGTGATATCTGGATAGATCAGGAGCTCCTGGCTCTGGTTTTGCCCCAGGGAACTCTCGTTCTATCGCGGTGACCTCAAATCTCTGATTCAAAGCATCTAAAGCCTGCACCCCGGTTGTCACAATCCCTTTCAGCAGGACAGGACGAACAGGCTCTGCCTCAGTTTTAAATTGAACCACAAACTGATTCGGGACGTACTGCACCTCATCCATCTGCTCATCAAGAGGAGTTTTTGACTCGTCGACTGCCCAGGAAGAGGCGGCGAGGATCAACACCAGCAAAAAAACAAAGAGGAATAATCTTTTCATATTAAACCTCCAAAAAGATTAAACTTTTCTGGTAGAATCTGTTAACGAAAAAAGAAAAAACTGAAAGACCTCGAACTAATATCTACTATCACCTCCTTTATGAAAAAGTTAAAAAGACCAGTTCTTTTCTGTAAGAAATGGTCTATTTCTTCTTCCTCACCTCCTTTAACCGGTTTAGAAGGTTAGCGGTTTTAAAACCTTTAAACTAAGAAGAACAGACAAACAAAGAATGAAAAAACGAAGTATGTTTTCAACTAAAATAAAACCTATGTTTATTTTGTCAAGAAAAAAATATAGTATGGGAGGTTATTAGTAAAAATTTTCTTTTAAATCAAGTTTTCTCCTCGGTATTTAAAAAAGCGTTTAAGCAATTGTCAGGCTTTTAATTAATTCCGTAGATATATTTAATCAGGAAAATCCCTTGACTTTAAAATCTTAACCTGATAAACTTAAGATAGGAGGTAAAAGTATGAACACTTTAAAAACCGCATTTTTTCTAACCCTACTGACCCTGCTTTTGATTTTTATCGGCAGAATTCTGGGTGGAAATTCCGGGATGGTTATAGCCCTGATATTTGCCGCAATACTCAACTTAGGCAGCTACTGGTTCTCAGATAAAATCGTCCTGGGTATCTATCGAGCTCAGAAGATTGAGGAGGGTGATAATCCCGGCTTGTATAGAATAATCAGGCGCATAGCCTCACAGGCGAACCTTCCTATGCCTAAAGTATATATCATCCCCACAGATTCACCGAATGCCTTTGCCACTGGAAGAAATCCGGAACATTCAGCAGTTGCGGTTACTTCTGGCATCCTCAGAATTTTGAGCGAGGAGGAATTAGAAGGAGTTATCTCGCATGAGATGTCACATATAAAAAACCGGGACATACTGATCAGCTCAATAGTGGCAACTGTTGCCGGCGCGATAAGCATGCTGGCGCAGATGGCTCAGTTCGCCGCCATCTTTGGGGGAGGTAGAGATGAGGAGAACAGGGGTGGAGGATTGGGTCTTTTGTTTATGGCTATCATTGCCCCGATTGCTGCTCTTTTGATTCAACTGGCAATTTCACGCTCCAGGGAGTATCAGGCAGACGAGAGCGGGGCAAAGATAAGCCACAAGCCCTTAGCTTTAGCTGGTGCTTTGAAGAAGCTATCTTATGCTTCCCAGAGAATTCCGCTGGAGGCAAACCCCTCCACAGCTCATCTTTTCATCGTAAATCCATTAACCGGAAAAGGGCTGGCAAGTCTTTTCAGTACCCACCCGCCTTTGGAGGAAAGGATTTCCAGGCTGGAGAGTTTAGCCAAAAGCTTATGAGGAAAATATCTTTTTCGAGCGGTGGGAAAAGCTTTTCACCGCTTTTTTAATCAATATTTTCGGGGCTGGGAGCCCCTCCTACGATTACGATAATAAACTCATTCATGTTTCGTAGAGCGGGCACCCTTGCCCGCTGATTAATTTACTCTTTGGTGACTTTTGTTACTTCTTATGCAAAGCTACTGGATACAGATAATTCTAATCCTTGCCCTGATCCTGGCTAACGGTTTTTTCGCCAGCTCTGAGATCTCCTTGATCACCCTGCGGAAAAGCAGGGTCAAGGAGCTGATAGATTCCGGAAACAAGAAAGCACTTTTAGTTCAAAAACTCCAATCCGAGCCGGAGAAGTTCTTAGCCACAGTGCAGATCGGGGTTACTCTGGTAGGAACCTTAGCCTCAGTGGTAGGTGGAGCTAAGATCGTTGACCTTTTGATCCCCCTGATAAGGAAATTACCTTCAGAGTTTTTTCAGAGATGGAGTGAGTCGATTGCCATTGGGATCGTGGTTATTGGGATAGCCTACCTTTCACTGGTCATTGGTGAGCTTGTTCCCAAATATCTGGCCTTAAGATACTCGGAAAAGGTTGCCCTGAGGGTTGCGGGTCCGATTCGTTTTCTCTCAAAGATATCCTTTGTCTTCGTGAAACTCTTGTCCTTCTCCACTAAAGCCCTGATGAGCCTGATCATCGGAAAAGCTCCAAAGGAACCCCCATTTATCTCAGAAGAAGAGGTGAAATATATCGTCACTGAGGGAAGGGCAAAAGGGATTTTCGAGAAAACAGAAGAGGAGATAATCCACAGCGTTTTTGAGTTCACTGACACGACTGTGAAAAGAGCGATGACTCCGCGCACCGAGGTCATAGGCTTAGAGCTAAGTTCAGACCAGAATACGGTTCTGCGGACGGTTACTGAAGAAGGTTATTCACGTTTGCCAGTATACAGGGACACATTAGACAATGTGATTGGGGTAATCCATGCCAAGGATGTCATAAATATCTTGCAGAACAGCGACCTGATAATCCTTGAGGATATCATCAGAAAGCCTTATTTTGTGCCTGACTCGATGAAGATAAGCAAGCTTTTAAGGGAGTTTCAGAAAAAAAGAGCCCAGATGGCGATAGTCTTGGATGAGTTCGGCGGGACTGCCGGGCTTATAACCTTAGAGGATATAATCGAGGAGATTGTGGGCGAGATAGAGGATGAGTATGACGAGGAAAGAAAAGAGATAGAGCTTCTTCCGGATGGCTCTGCGGTTGTCCGAGGCTCCATTCCTTTAAGGGAACTAAACGAAAAACTCAAACTAAACCTTCCTGAGGAGAAATTTGAGAACTTAAACGGGCTTTTAATCAACACCTTGGGCAGGATACCACTCTTAGAGGAAAAGATAGAGCTTTACGATTTGGATTTCACCATTTTAGAGAAAGTGGGGCATCATCTGCGAAAGATAAAGATAAGCAAAAAAGCAGGGGAGAATGTTTGAGAGTATAATTGAACCTGTGGGAAGATGGATCATAGACACAATCTCTTTTCTTGGTTATTGGGGGATAGTTTTGACCATGGGCATTGAGTCTGCCTGCATCCCTTTACCTTCGGAGATAATTATGCCTTTTTCAGGGTATTTAGTCTACACCGGGAGATTTAATATTCTCTGGGTCTCAGTGGCTGGAGCATTTGGGTGTGTGGTCGGATCTGTGGCAGCCTACTGGGCAGGGATATTGGGTGGAAGACCTTTTATTGAAAAGTACGGAAAATATGTTTTACTCTCGCACCGGGATTTAGATACTGCAGAAAGATGGTTTAAAAAATACGGGGACTGGGCGATCTTTTTCTCACGTTTGCTTCCGGTAATAAGAACTTTCATCTCCCTGCCAGCCGGGATTGCTAAGATGAACTTCCCCCGATTTATCTTATATACTTTCTTAGGCTCTTTGCCCTGGTGTTTTGCTTTAGCCTATATAGGAAAGGTGTTAGGCGAGAACTGGCAGACCATTAGAACTTATTTTAGAGGTGC
>MEWM01000015.1:7614-8446 GCA_001775355.1 candidate division Zixibacteria bacterium RBG_16_43_9
CCTCAGGAGAGGCAACGCTACCCTCTGTTTCCCTCCCTTTTAGGGAGGGATAAAGGGAGGGTCATTATGGAGTGCGTCCATGTGGATGCAAAGGGCAGGTGTAGTTGCCCAATTCATTGGGCGTTACCTTGCTCGGTAAATCGAGCAACTACAACCTCGTTTGTATCCCTCCCTTGCAGGGAGGGACATAGGGAGGGTCAATAATCGATTCTGTAATATGAACCTTTTCAACTATTTTCTAACCGTTTTCATATCCATTTTTTTAGTTGTTGACGTAATCAACAACGTCCCGATCTTTCTTTCCCTGACTCAAAGATATGAGAAAAAGGAAAGAGCGGATATGGCTAAAAAGGCGATCGGCATTGCCCTTTTAGTTCAGCTCCTTTTCGTCATCTTTGGAAATTACATCTTCGGTTACCTGGGGATAAAGATGTATTCCTTCTCCATTGCTGGTGGGATTTTGCTTGCCATCGTAGGGGTGGAGATGCTTTTCGGGCACAAGACCCGAACTGAATACCAGGAAGAAGATAAGGCTGAGGAAAAGGAAAATATCACTATCGTGCCCTTAGCCATTCCCTTGCACACAGGACCTGCCTCTATTTTAACCGGGATGATACTTTTCAACCATCCGGAAAGATTTGCTATCGCTGGGAAAGAGTTTTACTTTTATAAGGCTCTTTTCATTTTGTCCACAATTTTAGTCTACCTGGTTTCACTTTTTATCCTTTTGAGATCAGATTTAATCCTCAAATTCCTCAAGCCCATCGGAATGAAAGTCATCACCCGCATAATCGGACTTCTGATTCTGGCTCTTTCAGTGCAGTTTGTGATA
>MEWM01000015.1:8534-8672 GCA_001775355.1 candidate division Zixibacteria bacterium RBG_16_43_9
TCCCATCGAGGGAGGGAAATTATGCATTGACACGGTCAATGCACTCCATAATATCATTTCTTGCTTGACATGTTTAGGAATTATATTAAATTGTTTAGTGGAGAGGGGAGGAGGCTTATATGAAAAAGTTAAGTATAA
>MEWM01000015.1:8691-10700 GCA_001775355.1 candidate division Zixibacteria bacterium RBG_16_43_9
TTCTGAGCTCGATAATCTAGCAACTGCATTTGCCTTACTCTCACATTAAGGGAATTTAATCCCCAGTAAGTGGGTCTCCCAACCCCATGATAAGATTAATCATAACTCACCTCGCTTTTTACTTGACATATTTATGAAATGTATTAGTTTATTTTGTGGAGGGGAAAGGAGGTTTAAATGAAAAAAACAAATTTTATCTGGTTGGGGGTAATTATTTTTTTGTCTTTCCAGTTCCTTTCGGCTTACTCTTATGAAATAACGCCTTCGGTAAAGGCAGTAAATGAAAAGACAGAAGGCTGCGACTGCCGTGGGGATTTGGACCGTAATGGGGTTATCAACCCGGTTGATCTGGAGTATATGGCTAAGGTAATCCAGCATGAGATCATTCCAGACCCTTCTCTGGCTGAATGCGCAGACCTGAATTATAATGGTCTTTCGTATGAGATGGGTGATTATGCGATTTTGCAGAGCTGGATGAACGCATATCATGTGATCCTGTGCGGGAAAGAGGAACTAACCCTTGCTTCCTTGAAAATCTCAAAGGTTAAGGCGAAACCTGGAGAGACATTTACCCTGCCAGTTCTAATAAAGAACTACATAACTGTAGGGGGTATTGATTTACAAATCGAGTTCGACCCAACTCTTTTATATTTCAAAGGAGTCGAGAGGGGTGCGGCTTTGGCCGTGAAAGATTCCACTGGAAGCTACCAATGGGAATATTTCAGCTACAGACAGATGCCCAACCCTGGTTCAGTCATCTACAGGTTAGAAATTCTGGCGATTTATGAGTTATATAATAACCATAAAGCTACACCCCTTCAACCAAATAGTGATTTTGTGGAGTTAGCAGTGCTGAAATTTCAAGTAGCTTCCGACAACAACCTCCTGGGAACTGATGTTCCGGTCAATTTTTATTGGAATCTCAATACCTGTACCGAAAATAGCCTCTGTGATCAAAGCGGAAACATTCTTTATGTTAGCAATGACACTTTGCAATTTAATTTTTACGACTGCGATACAAGTAATACAGGGAACAGGGTCGTAACCTCGTTGCATTTCGAAAATGGAGAAGTGGTAGTTCCCGAACCTCCAGTAGCCCAGGTCGGGGATATAAATCTAAATGGGATTCCCTATGAGGTTGCGGATGCAGTCTTATTCTTAAGCTATTTTATGGAGGGTACTGCAGTTTTCACTATTGATCCAGGCAAGCAGATCAGAGGTTCAGATATAGATGGAAACGGAGCCTATTTAACCCTTTCAGATTTTCTGCTTTTGGTGAGGATAATACAGGGAAGGGCTTATCCTGGAGATTCGACCGGCACAACAGATAAAATCGCTTATTTCAGTTTTCCAAGGAGAGATTCTATTTTTTTGATTGCTTTCAATTCAGAGGCTCCTGTTGGAGCAGCTCTGTTCACATTTGATTGCTCTGACACACAACCCACCCCATATATTTATTCAACTGATATGGACATAATGTATAAGGTTGTTAGCGGGCAGTTGCGAGTTCTGGTCTATAGTTTTAAAGATAAGGTAAACATACCTGTCGGGCCAGTGGATCTACTGGCAGTTCCTCGTAATCAAGGATGCGGATTACAGTACCTAGAAGTGGTTGATGATAAGGGCAGAGTGATGAGGGCAACACATGGACAAACTGGGATTTCTGATCAACCTGCGCACGATTTGCCTAAGAGTTTTGCTTTACTGCCTAATCGGCCTAATCCGTTTAATCCTGAGACCTATATCGAGTATACGCTTCCTGCTGATTGCCAGGTCACTCTTGCAATTTACAATATCCTGGGACAGAAAGTGAGGACTTTGATTAATGAGCATCAGTCCGCAGGAATTAAATCCGTAAGATGGGACGGTAAAGATGATTCTGGTAACCAGGTCTCTGCCGGGGTTTATTTTTACTCTATAAAGGCTGATAATTTCACCCAGACCAAGAAGATGGTTCTTTTGAAGTAGAGACGCATTGCGATGCGTCTCTACGAAGAAGACCCGCCTTT
>MEWM01000016.1:0-2038 GCA_001775355.1 candidate division Zixibacteria bacterium RBG_16_43_9
GGCGAAAAATTTAGGAGAAAAGATTGAGGAGCTGGAAAAAATCGAGAGGATGGTAGAATTAGCTTACAGGCTGAGTTTAGGTATAAATGCCGGGCATGGGCTGAATTATAAAAACATCGTCGAAATTGCCAGGATCAAACATATAGACGAGTTCTCCATCGGGCACTCGATAGTAGCCAGAGCGGTTATTGTTGGTTTTGAAAGAGCTGTGAAGGAGATGTTAGAGTTGGTTAAGAGTGTCAGGTAGGTCAAGCATGGCGAAGCCTGCTTGACGAGAATAGAATTGGTAAGTCAGACATTCCTGTGGCTATGTGGCTATGCCTCCGTAGGACAGGCTTTGCTCTCTGATTTAATGAACAGACAAGAATGTCTGTTCTACCGCTCTTTAAATAGGCTGTCAACCAGTCTTTCAGACATGGTTGACCTACATATCTGGTAAAGAAGAATTCTTAACAGGCGTTTTTTGTAGTTTTATCCATCGGGCGACCACAAGGGTCGCCCCTACATTCAATCTTTTTTGCCCACAACTGCTAAAACATAATTTTTTGTATCCAGATATTTTTGAGCAACTTCTTTGACCATCTCTTTAGTTACTGCTCTTATTTTTTCCAGATGCTTTTCATCATAATCATAACCAGCTCCTAAAAATTCATTTACCCCCATATAGTAAGCTTGATTTATCCTGGAAAGCCTGTAAAAAAGAAGGTTTCCCCATAGGGAGTTCTTCGCTGTTTCCATCTCTTTTTCGGATGCAAGATTATTTCTCAACTGGTCAATCTCATTTAAAATCCCATCCAGAGCTTCTTTATAATTTTTGGGTCTGGTTCCAATGGAGGCAATAAACCAGCCTAAATCTTTATCGAAGCTGACTGAGGAGCCAACTGAATAGGCCAGCCCCTTTTTTTCTCTTAAATTCAACCCCAATCTGGTGGAAAGGATTGAGTTTGCCACCTCTAAGGTTTGCGCATCAGGGTTATTTATTCCAGGTAAAAGGTTTCCCAAGTAAATATATACCTGCTCTTTTTTCATCTCCTTTTTAACCTCTGCAGGTGAGGTTATCATTTTAGGCTGGGGGATGGATGGGGAGCTGAAATCGGTTGAAGGAATATCTCCAAAATTGGTTTTGATTAAAGCTAAGACCTTTTCCGGGGAAAGGCTGGTAACTACTGTTAGAATCATATTTTTAGGAGAATAGAATTTTTTATGAAAATCAATCAGATCTGTCTGGGTTATAGAGCTAATAGTATTCTCATCTCCGAGCACAGTCTTCCGATAAGGATGATCTTTGAAAAGCTCTGAATAAAAAAGATTACTGCAGGTTTTGGAGGTTGATTCGCTCTCTCTTTTGAGGATGCTTAAAATCTCGGTTCTGGTTTTCTCCACCTCATCTTGTGGAAATTTGGAGTTTTTAACCAGGTCGGACAAAAGTTCTATCCCCTGGTCTGCCTCAAGGTCAAATTCGACAAACTCATCTAAGGTCTCAAAGCGGATGAAGGAATATAAACGAGAGGTATAAATATCGTCATAAGGAACATTAGGATCATCCACTAATTTTAACTGGCCTCCGATTGAGGCAAGCTGTTGAGTTATGGTCTCTGCAGTTCTTTTAGAAGTTCCTTTAACCAGCATTGAATTTATAAAATTCACCATCCCGGTTTTTCCTTCTGGCTCTGAAGCAGAGCGGTTTTTCCCCAATATATTCAGGGCAAAGACTCTTGAATCCAGATTAGAACGGATTATGACTTCCAAGCCATTAGGCAGGGTTTCCTTCAGATATTTAGATTGAGAAGAAGAAGCGGACGACTCTTTTTTCTCAACTTTTGGCACAACCGCAGTGGCTATATATTTTGGCTCAGAGAAATATGTTTGAGATACTTTCTGAATTTTTTCCGGAGTGACTTTTTCCAGATTAGGGATATAAGATTCTAAGAAATCATATCCGCAGTTAACTAAAGTCGAGGCTATGGTCATCCCATAGATATAGAGCTTTTCTTCCTGGTAATATAAATCCGCTTTTGTAGAGACGATTGTATTCCTA
>MEWM01000016.1:2080-8721 GCA_001775355.1 candidate division Zixibacteria bacterium RBG_16_43_9
GTCTGGTCAGTGACGATAAGAATCCTCTCTATCTTCTGAGGTGAGTCAGTCAGGATGGAGATATTCAGGGCTGAAAATTCCTTCTGTGTTTCTAAGTTGGCAGAAAGGTCAATTATTAGAGGCTCTTTTTCGCTGGTCAAGGCTTTGTACAGGGGAGAGGTCTCTCCCGAATTTAAGATTCTGGTCATAAGGTCAAAAGCAAAATAATCCGGATCAGAAAAATGAGGGGCTTTAAAGGATAGATTGAGATAGCAGTTTTTAGTATCGACTTCTTTGTATTTGACGAGCTTGTCTTCAGGCGGAGTGTAGACAATCTTTTCCAGTGGGGGAAGAGGCTTGACCGGAATGTTGCCGAAATATTTTTCAACCAAGCTAAGCATTTTATCCGTCTCAAAATCTCCCATCAGCAGAATCACCATATTGTTGGGTTTGTAATAGGTCTGGTAATACTGGATGATATCTTCTTTAGGGATGGTGGCGATTATGTTCTCATAACCTATCACCGGGCGGGCGTAAGGGGTACCAGGATGGGTTTGAGCGTCAAAAAACTTTTCCACCTGGTAGTCGGGGGTATCCTCATCCTTTTTTATCTCCTCGATCACGATGTTTCTTTCCTTGGCAAGCTCCGAGTCCGGGAAGATCGAGTTGAAAAGCATATCTGACTGGATATCCAGCCCATCCTCGATGAATTCCTTGGGCATTATCACCAGATAGCAGGTCAGCTCCTTGCGGGTGAAGGCGTTGAAGAAAGAAGAACCTTTGCTTTTCATCTCCTCAGATATCTGTTCCCTGGTTCTGCGTTTTGTCCCGTCAAATAAAAGATGCTCCAGAAAGTGGGTGATCCCATTGTTATAGTCACTCTCATATTTGCTGCCGGCATTCACATAGATCATCGAGGAGATCAAGGGGTTTGCATGCTTCTCTTTCAGGATTACCTTCATTCCGTTGGACAAGGTAAAAACAGAAGCTTTGTTCTCCTCGAAGCCTTGAGACAGAATTGCCTGAGCAGAAAAGATTACAAGTGCAAGACCGATAATTAAGTCTTTCTTGAACATGAAAACCTCCTTAAAATAGTTTTGAAGAATTACGTGAAAGGGACAGACATTGTCAAGAAGATTTAGTTTTCTGTTTTTGGGATTTTAGGGACAGCATTCATCTTTGATAGATTCTACCTTCTCCTTCTATGCGCGGGAACAAGCCGTTGATGTTCGAAACTAAAATAAAAGCGAAAACAGGGTCAAAAAGGTTTTGCCTTGGGTTGTTAAAGTCAGCTGATCAGAACGTTATTTTTCAGGGGCTTGAAGCTTGTACTGCTTCATCTTGAATCTCAAGGAAGATTCCGGGATTTTTAAGGAGAAGGCTGCGGATTTTTTTACCCAGTTGTTTTCGATTAAAGCCTTGAGGATATATTGCTTCTCCAGCACGGATAATCTCTCATACAAAGACAAGTTCTCTTTTTTCAGCTCGTTGGGCAGGGGGAACTTGTCTGAGAGGAGTTCCTCCAACATAAATTCATCGCTCTGGCTATAAGCCAGAAGTCTCTTGGTTTCATTTTCCAGCTCCCGAACGTTGCCGGGCCAATCGTATTCGGAATAAAGCTCCAGGATCATAGGCTTAAGGGAGAGCGCTTTCTGGTCGCCGTTGGAATGTTTCCTTATGAAATGGTCCACCAGCAAAGGTATATCCTCTTTCCTTTCCCTCAAGGGCAGAAGCTTCAGATTAACGGTGTTCAACCTGAAATACAGGTCCTTGCGGAAGCGGCTCTGCGCTACTTCCTCCTCCAAATTCTTGTTAGTGGAGGTAACGATCCGGATGTCTATCTTCTTTTGCTTGATCTCGCCCAGGCGGGTGATGACTTTTTCCTCCAGTACCCTGAGCAGTTTTATCTGGATTGAAGGACTTAGATCCCCGATCTCGTCCAGATAAAGAGTACCTCCATCTGCTTCCTCGAAAAGTCCTTTTTTATCAAAGGTGGCACCGGTATAAGCGCCTTTTTTATGCCCGAAAAGCTCAGATTCAAGCAGAGGCTCAGGCAGAGCCGCGCAGTTGACCGCCACGAAGTTCTTGTCTTTTCGATTGCTGGAATAATGCAATGCCTTAGCTAAGAAATCCTTGCCTGTGCCGGTCTCGCCCTCGAAAAGAACCGAAAGGTTCGTATCCTTGATCTGCTCCAATCTCCACAGAATCTTGAGCATCCGGCTGTTCTGGGTGATGATCTGGGAAAAGGAGCATTTCTCTTCCAGGATTTTCCTCAAACGGAGATTATCCGCCTGCAGACCCTTTTTCTGAAGCTCAGAAAGTTTCAAAGCCAGAAGGTCTGCAAAGGCTACAGCAAAGTTCAGTTCCTTCTGGTTGAAAGAGGTAAAGTTATCCACCCGGTCAAGGTAGATGTAACCACAAACCTCTTCCCCGGTCAAAAGAGGAATTAAAAGAAGAGTATTTATCTTTCCGTTTTCCATGACCTTTTGAACTGAAGACGAATGAGTGAAGATCAGGGGTTTCAAGGTATTATTCTGGACCCTCTCAGAGGAAGAATCCAGGGGGTTTGAAGGAACCAAATTTTTGGTTAAGGTTTTGGCTTTATCTGGTTCTAAGTTGTATAATGAAGGAAAGTAAAACTCTTCGCCTCCATTTCTGTAAACTATGAAGCCTCTTTCTCCCTTTACCTTCTTAGCCAGAAGACTCAAGCTATCATCCAGGTTCCCCTGCTGAATCCCCTGGTATTCTGTATCTGAGAGGTATCTGCGAAAAAGCTTGAATTCATTTTCTGCAGAAAGGCTTTTCTGGCTTAAGGTTTTCTCGATTTTTTCTCTCAGATTTCTGCAGGAGGAAAGCTTCTCTTCCTCAGCTTGTTCCTTGAAAAGCTTCTCCGCCCGGTCCAGAGCATACAGGGAATCTTCAAAATTGCTCAGGTCCAGTTCTATTTCTGCCAGGGAAAGCTCGCAGGTCCCTTCAAAATATTTCAAACCTAAATTAACAGAGAGTTTCTTAGCTCTGCTCAGGTAATCAGATCTCTCTTGATGATCGAACACCTCAGTCAAAGATAAAGCCTGATAAACTCTTATCTGTTCGTATCTGGCATTGATTTCGTCCAGGAGATTGACGCTTTTCTCGAAAGCTTGTCTGGATTTATCTTTTTCTTTTTTCAGATCATAAATCTGCCCCAGAACCTTGTAAGCCAACCCTTGCTCCAACCTTTCGCCAATAGCTTCTGAAACCCTGAGGGATTTTTCGCCGCTCTCCAAGGCTTTGTCCAGTTCACCTTTTTCCAGCTCTAACTCAGCCAAAAGCCTGCAGCTCTGGCTGATTATTGCGCTCTGAGGGGCTATTTTCTCACCTATCCGGATAGCTTCAAGATAACAGGCTTCTGCCTCACCCAACTTCCCCTCCTGGAAATGAAGCTCACCCTGGTACTCGTAATAGATAGCTAAGTCCCTCAAGGATTCTTTTCTCTCAAGTAGCTCGTAAGCTTTGTGCAAATAAGATGAGGCTGGCCTGAACTTTCTTCTCAGAAGTTTGAGGTACCCTAAGGAGAGAAAGGAGTGAATAAGATATACCTCCTGTCCTGGCTCTTTTGTCATCCTGATATTAGACAAAAGACACTTTTCAGCCAGGTCCAGTTCTCCGCTTAAAGTATAGACCCTTCCCAGGTTTCTCTGGATAGCACCCAGAGTGACCCGGTCATTGCTCTTTTCCAGGTAAGGTATGCATTCTTTTAGATACTCTGCAGCCCGGGCATAATCTGAGCGGATGAAATATATCTGGGCAAGCTTGTTATAAGCCTGCACAATCCCCTTTTCATCGTTTATCCTTCTGCAGGTGGCGATGGCATCCCTGAATCCCTCCTCTGCCTCCTTTAACCGGCCCAGGGCGAGATAGGATTTACCCAGAACAGCTTGCACCTGAGCTATCCTTCTGTTTTCCAGGGTATTTCTTAAGAGCTCAAAGGCCCTTTCTCCGTTTTCCAGGGACTCCTCATATTTTGCCAGTCCGTAAAGAGTCAGTGCTGAAAGATAATAGAATACCCCCTTCTCCAAAGAGTGAGGATTAAAACCTCCTTGGATTCCAATCTCCTTGAGCTGGTCCCACGCATCACTGCATCTGTCTTTCTCTAAAAGCGGCTCAATCTGCTCAAGTTTTTGAATTAAGGATAAACCTTCTACCTTCTCCTTCATTTCTTCCTAGGTAAAGAGTAATTTTTGACTGACAGGTCTTTCTTGATCACTTCTTGTTTCTTTTCCACCACCAGTATAAAAACGCCAGAATTGAAAGGTAAGACCGAGTAGAAATATACACTGTTCCGTACAGTGACAGAATACGGTTGCTTGATGATGGTAGGGTTGGACTTAACCTCATCCCAGGGGTGTTCCGGAACTGGTTCATTCGGGCCTGGGCCCGCATGAACCGTGAGGATTAGAGGTGAGAGGAAAAGAAGGATCAAGAAAGCTACCAGCCACTTCCTGAAGGTCATCTGTTTCGCCTCCTTTGGCCTTTTAAGGGTTTTTCTTTACCTACAATACTATCTGTAGCGCAAAATTGTCAAAGAAAAGGATTTAAAAGAGCTTTTAAACCAATAATAATTTAGCTAATTATTCAAGCTTGTCAAGTCTTTTTTTTCGAAACCTATTCCAATAAAGTTCTTGCGCTTCAATAAATTATACGAAGACAAGATGTTAAGTTTATAAACTGATTTCATTTATACTCCCCATCCAACCCTACCCCCTTCTCCGCTTCTAATGGTTTTTCAGTATTCAACCCCTTTTGAGTCCAGAGGGTGCTGTCCTTGGCAAAAGGTTTAGAATAAGTGTCTTTTCCTCCAGTGTCGAGAAATAAGCCAAGGCAGAGCATATAATCTCTTATCGTTCCCCTGAAGGTTATATTTGCTCTGCCCAGAGTGGTCTGAGCGGAAACGTTGTAAGTGTCATTCCCGGATTTGTCCCAGAAAATTCCGATTCCGTTATCGTTCCCTCCACCTAAACTCAGGTTAGGGGCATCATAGATGTCATCTCCAGACTCATCTATTAAGACCCCTAAAGTGAAATCGTGCCCTGCTCCGATTGCCATGTTCATGCTCGCCTGATAATGGTCATTCCCACCCGCATCATACAGAACCCCGCAGCCGAAATGTGCGCCGCTTCCCTGGACGTACCAGACTCCGTTATAACTATCATTCCCTTTTTCATCCCACAAAATTCCCAGAGCATACCAGTAAGCGCATCCTTGGGCAAAAAGCCCGGCTGAATACCGGTCATCTCCCTCCATATCTATCAGCATTCCTATACCTCCTGCCCAGGAATGACCATCTAAGAAATCTGCTCTTCTGCCAAAACCTACACCTTGGGCCATTGAGTCGTTGTGCTTATCTGTCTGGGCTGAGGCGAAATCTATCTGGGCATCATTGGCTATATATTGATCATTTCCTTTAGAGTCGAGCAAAATCCCGATTCCTTTGGTGTATCCAAATCCCTGAGAACAGAGAAAGGTGTTGTAAGTATCATTTCCTTCCAAATCTGATAATATTCCAATACCGAATTGTCCAGAACCCTGAGAAGAGGTATAAGAATCATAAGTCTCATCCCCTTCATAATCCACTAAGACTCCTACTCCAAAACATCCAGCCCCCTGAGAGAGATTAACTGCCTGATATTCATCTTTCCCCTTCATATCCACTAAGAATCCGTAGCCGAAGGCACCTGCTCCGAAGGAAGGTTTGGTCTTATTGGTTGAAAGGTATTTATCATCACCTGATTTATCTATCAAAATCGAAATGGGATAAGAATAAGACCGGTTTGCGCCCCCGCTCTCATAGGAATCATCCCCGCTTAAGTCTATGATTATGAAATAATCTGTCTCTGGATAATTATCATCCGTGCCATTGGAGATGACTATTTTGCCCAGAGGGGTGTTGTAAGAGAAATTAAATTTCTTGTCTGTCGTAAAATTATAGAGACTGTCTTTTACAAAGTCAACTGACCCGGCTAAATCCTCAGCTCCGGTATAAAGGTATTTATAATCAACGTAATGCAAAAAATCGTAAAACTCCGGGGTAGCCAGGTCCTCGTCTGAGCTTAAAAGCCTTGTTGATTGGTCAAAGAGCTTCTCCATATCAAATTTCTTCTCTGCTTTCTCGAAAGCTAAATTTCTCCATTTCAACGCATCTAAAGAGGCATAGATTAAAAGAGTTACATGTTGAGAAATCTCCTCTGGAACTTCTTGGGTCATCTTTTTCAATTTCTTAGCTTCGCTGGAGGAGAGTTTTTTGCCCATCTTAATAAAAAGGGAGTCGATGGATTCATACAGCGCATCTTTGGTTTTGATTTTCTTTAGATTTTCCTCCAAAGGGTTTCCGACAAGACCCCTTCTTACCCCTTCGTCTATTCTCAAAGAAGCAAAGCCGATGAGATTTTTTAGGGAGCGGGAATTTGAGGTTAAGTAGTTTTTGAAATTCGATGTGTAATAAGGTATCTTGAAAAAGTTCTGGTGATATAAGGTGAAAAGCGGCAGCAAAAATTCATCCCCTCCGAAATTGGACATATCATAATAATCAAATTTCAGAGTCTCCTTGGTTAATCCCACTGCCCGTAGGGCCTTTTCAAAAGGGTCTTCTTTTTCACCTGCAAAATTTGTGGAAATTAAAAGGA
>MEWM01000016.1:8732-11158 GCA_001775355.1 candidate division Zixibacteria bacterium RBG_16_43_9
ATAGTGAAAAATGAAACTGCTTTTTTCATACCTACCTCCTGCGGTTTGAACTGTTTTAAATCAAAATAATCTCTATCTTGACCTATGTCAAATCCTATTATATTTTTGTCGTAGGGGCACGGCATGCCGTCCCCCTGCAAAGAAAATCCAATTACATTTCAGTTGACAAAAAAGAAACCAGGTGGTATAATTTTAAAAATCTTTTTTTTGTGTAACTAATATGCGCTTCATTGCTGATTTTCATATTCATTCCAAATACAGTCGGGCAACCTCTCCGGAGATGGAGGTGGGGTCTCTTTCCAGATGGGCTGAGATAAAAGGTATCTCCCTTCTGGGAACCGGGGATTTCACTCATCCAACCTATCTTTCTGAATTGAAAGAAAAGTTAGAGCCTTTGGGGAATGGGCTTTTTCAATTAAAAAATAAAAAAAGTCCTGTTAGATTCATTCTCACAGTAGAGCTGAACAATATCTATCACCAGGGGGGCAGGTTAAGGAAAATTCATAACATTATCTTTGCACCATCCTTTGAGGTAGTGGATAAGATCAACAAGAAGTTAGCGAATTTAGGGAAATTGGAATCTGATGGCAGGCCTGTATTTACTTTCTCAGCTAAAGATTTGGCAAGACTTATCCTGGGGATTTCTCAGGAATGCTTGATTATTCCCGCACATGCCTGGACTCCCTGGTTTTCCATCTTCGGGGCAAATTCAGGGTTTGATTCGATAGAGGAATGCTTTGGAGAATACTCAAAATATATCTATTCGATTGAGACCGGGCTTTCATCTGACCCGCAGATGAACTGGAGACTGTCCAATCTGGATAAAATTACTTTGCTCTCGAATTCAGATGCCCATTCTCCTTCCAAGCTTGGAAGGGAGGCTAATGTATTTGACTGTGAGATGGACTATAAGGAGATTGCCGAGGTGATTAAGACCAAAGATAAGGGCAAGTTTTTATATACCGTTGAGTTTTTCCCGGAAGAGGGGAAGTATCATTTCGACGGGCACAGGAACTGCGGGATTCTATTCTCGCCAGCGGAGACCAGGAAGAATAAATTTATCTGCCCGGTCTGCCATAAAAGGATAACGGTTGGAGTAATGCACCGGGTGGAGGATTTAGCTGATAGACCAGATGGGTTCGTCCCGCCTAATTCAATACCTTTTAAAAACCTTATCCCCCTGCAGGAGATAATCGCTGAAGCTTTAGGTCAGGCTCCTGATACCAAAGGGGTGGAAGAAGAATATAAAAAGATGATCCAGAACTTCGGCAATGAATTCAGAATTCTTTTAGACCTTTCGATCGAGGATTTATCTCCCAAGACCCCACCAAGAATAGTAGAAGGGATAAAAAGAGTGCGCGAAGGGAAATTGGATATAATTCCAGGGCATGATGGGGTTTACGGCAAGATAAAGATCTTTGAAGAGGGGGAGAAGGTAGAAGTAAAAAAGGATACTGAACAGTTGGGGTTGTTTTAGATGTAGGGACACATTGCAACATGCTTACAATTTCGTAGTGCGACCCTTTTAGGGTCGCCAGCAATGTAGGGACAGAATCCGCCTCAGGCGGATTCTGTCCCTACAGAAAAAAAAGGTAAACCCCACCTTGCCCTTAAAGTGCGGTCAAATCTAATCTCACCCCTTACCTTCCTACTTGGAGAAGGGATTAAATAGTAGGGGTTCAAAATTTTGAACCCCTGCATCTCCACGTTCATTAAATAGCAATTTGTAAAAGAAATTCGTATATTAGGTGGAAAAAAACTTTCTGCCTGTCGTTTCCAGTGAAGTGCGTCCCCACCTGAAAAGGTTTTCTAATTGTTGCCGATAAAAAAGATGTGTGGAATAAGGCTGGGATAAGAGGAGATTTTAAGGTGAACTTATCAAAGTACTTTAAACCTGAGCTTATCAAGTTAGAGCTGGAGACCAAAGTCGAGTTCGATGAGGAAAACGGTCTCCATCCCCAGAAGAAGCTATGGAGGATTAAGGAAGCTGTTTTAGAGGAGTTAGTCGAGCTTCTGGATAAGTCAGGGAAGGTCTGCAATAAACATAAGCTGTTTATAGACCTTTTAAACCGGGAGAAAAAATCCTCTACCGGTATTGGAAAGGGTATTGCCATACCGCACGTGAGGACTATGCAGGTGAGAGAGTTCGTCATCGGTTTTGCCCGATCTACTGAAGGATATGAATTTGACTCCATAGATGGTAAACCAGTTCACCTTTTCTTCGTAATGGGAGCCCCTCCCTATGATGACTCCCTTTATTTGAAGGTATTCAAAGCCATAGCCGAGCTTTTCCATTCAGATACTTTCGAGGAAGAGCTTATGTCCGCAACCTCAGAATATGAGATAATCAGAGCAATTCAGAAAGTTGAATAACCCCTTGGAATGCATTGACCGTGTCAAGGCAACATTCTTTGGTGTACTCCATA
>MEWM01000017.1:0-637 GCA_001775355.1 candidate division Zixibacteria bacterium RBG_16_43_9
ACTTGGAGCTGGATTATAAAAAGATCAAACATTATTTCAACTTCTCCTATCCCCAGACATTGAAGATCGATTACTTCATCTGTCCCTGCGAGATCCCTGAGACGATCTGGGATCCGAGGTTGAATTTGAGTCTGGATCCCAGCAAGCATAAAATCTATGTGCTTTTTGATAAGGATAAGGAAAGTGTAGACTTTCCCGGACCTCTGCTTTTACTTTTGTATGAGTACTGGGGTTATGCCCCTGCTTTTGTGGCTGAAGGTGCTTCAGGCTATCTTGGCATGGGCTACTATTATGCTAAGAAGCTTAAAGACAAAGGAGAGCTTATTCCTTTATCCAGGCTCAAAATCAGCAAAGATTATCGTCAGGCCCCAGTAGATATAGCCTTGATTGAGGCATCTTCTTTTATCAGCTATCTTATCGATGCCTATAATATGGACAACTTCAGGAAATTCTACATCCGTGCTACAGACCTTACTTTTGACCAAGCCTTTAAAGAAGTCTATTCCAAGACCCTTGTCCAGATGGAAAAAGACTGGCTTTCTTTTCTTGACCGTTACAAACCTATTGAGGATGATTTAGAATCTTTAGCAGACAGGAAGGTGAATTACCGGTATTACAGCGAGGCGATCGATCCTTA
>MEWM01000017.1:658-4202 GCA_001775355.1 candidate division Zixibacteria bacterium RBG_16_43_9
TGCGGGTTATTCGGAAAAAAATAATATACTGAGGATAATGAATAAGCTCGCAGGAGCCTATTTCTCCTTGGGGGATTATAAAGGTGCTCAGACCTACTATAGGCAGATGTCTCTGATCGATACCCTTAATCCAGGTGACCATTATATCCTGGGAAACCTGTATCTTCTTCAGGGTCAAAAGGACTCAGCTCAAACCGAATATCTAAAAGCTATCAAACTCGATTCAAATTATGCTTCGCCCTGGACCAAATTAGGGGAAATCCTTTTAGATGAGGGCCAATTAGACAAAGCTAAAGATGATTTTGAAAAAGCCAAAAAGCTGAACCCCTCTGCTCTGGACCTGTTGGGAATCTATACGGGTCTGGCAAAGGTCTATTCAGAGAAAAAAGACACTATCAAAGCGCAGCAGAACCTGTATTCTGCCTTGCAGTACTCCAATTATTATCTTTCCTCTGAAAAAACAATCTCCTCCAACCCTTATCTTAAAATAGGTGAGATATATCTATCCTTAGGAGCAATTGATTCAGCCCTGGTTCCTCTGAAGTTAGCAGAGTTTATAGAAGACAGGCCCGCATACTTAGGGGAAATCTATCTTAAACTGGGCGAAGCCTACCAGCAAAAAGGGGAAAAAGATACAGCAAAAGCTTATTTCCAGCAGGTGCTATTGCTCCCCTCCGGCCTGAAAGAGAAAAACCTGGCTCAGGAAAGGCTTAAATCGGTGGAATAGATGTTCAGTTTTCTATACCCCACACTCCTCTGGGCTCTTTTGGCTGTTGCCATCCCGATCTTAATCCATCTTTTTTCCAGGCAGAGAGTCAAGAAGATAGACTTCTCGTCCTTAATATTCCTGAAATCCTTAGAGAAGACCCGGTTAAGAGCGATAAAAATCAAAAGCCTGATTCTTCTTTTGATTCGTTCCTTAATAATCTTTTTTGTAGTCTTAGCTTTTGCCAGACCAAGTGCCAAAACCGGGTTTGCCTCGAAATTAGGGGCAAAAGCCAAAAGCTCCATACTTTTTTTGATAGACAATTCCTACCGGATGGGATACGAGACAAAAAAGGGAAGCCTTCTATCCCTGGCTTTGAAAAAAGGTGAAGAGCTTCTCAAAGCTTACAAAGAAGGAGATGAGCTTTACCTTGTCACCTATAATTCTATACCTCAGGAATTTTTATCCTATTCCACTTTTGACTCATCCCTTATCTCCAGAGCTCTACGAGAGACAGAGCTAACTTTTGAGCCAGCAGATTTAGATCAAGGCTTAAGAGCAGGGTTTGACCTTTTGTCTCAATCCAAAAATGAGAATAAAGAGATTTATTTGTTCACGGAATTAAAAAACAGGGAGCTTCCTTTTCTGGAAAGATGGAATAAGATTTTTAAAGATAAGGGAATGAAACTTTTTATAGTCAGATTGTCAGATGAACTGAAAGAAAACTGGGGCATAAAGAAAATCGAAGTCGAGGGGGCTTTAGAAAAAGAGACCCCTTTTGAGATAAAGGGGATAGTTTCCAATTATAGCCAGAAACCTGTCCAAAGTCTACTTCTAAGTTTGTACCTGGATGGGAAGAGAGTGAGCCAGACAAATCTGGACCTCAAAGGAGGAGAGGAGAAGAAATTTGATTTCACCCAGCAGGCTATTGAAGCCGGACTGCATTCAGGTTACGTGGAAATCTCAGATGACAACCTTCTGGCAGATAACAAAAGATTTTTTGCCTTTAACCTTCCGGAAAAGATCGAGGTTCTTTTAGTGGGAGATAAAGGGGGAAAAGAAGATTATTTAAGATTAGCCTTAAATCCGAAAGGTGAAGGAAAAAACCAGATCGAACTCACTCAAATCGACTCGAAATTCTTTTCCAGGGCTGAGCTTTCAAATTATCAGGTGATAGTCTTTTCCAGCCTTTCAGGAATAGGTTCAGAGGACTTAAAAAGGTTAGATAAATTTTTGAACTCTGGCAGAGGGGTTTTGTTCTTCTTTGGCAAAGGGGAAGAAGATGTTTACGCTGAAGTCTGCAGAAAGTATCTTAATTCTACCTTGAAAGGTAAATCAGATTTTTCAGGGAAAGGTCAGGGTTTTTTGACCTTAGAGAAGATGGACCTGTTTCATCCAGTATTTCAGCCTTATAAGGGGCTGGATAAAACAAAATTCCCGCAACTCAAGTTTTTTTCCATCTATGAGGTTACTCCCGGAAAAAAAGCCAAGGTCCTGGCGAATTTCAGCTCTGGCGTTCCGGCTTTGCTCGAAAGCTCTTCCGGCTCAGGCAAAATATTAGCTTTTTTTAGCTCGTATGAGTCGGAGTTCTCGGATTTAGGAGAGCATACGATTTTCGTCCCTTTTATGCGCCGTTCAGTCGGGTATCTTTGCTCCAGTCTTTTTTCCTCAGAAGAATTTTTAGTAGGCGAGAAAATCAGAAAGGAGTTTGAGTCTCCAAAAATCGAGAAAGTAGAGCTGGTTGACCCGGATAATTTTAAAGTCACTTTAATCCCAGAGCCTTTCAAAGATAAACTTGTCTTGAAACTTGACGAGATAAAAAAACCGGGGATTTATAAGCTTCAATCCGGGGATGAGGTCATTGACCAGATTGCAGTAAATTTAGATTCCCGGGATTCAGATTTTGATCCATTTACAGACTCAGAATTAAAAAATAATCTGAAGGATAGCCCTAATCTCCTGGTCATAGGACCTGAACAGGACTTGGAACAGGAGGTCCTGAAAACCAGGTATGGAAAAGAGTTAAGCAAAAATTTCTTGTGGCTGGCTTTAGTTTTTCTTATTTTGGAGATGTACCTTGCGAAAAGCAGGAAAAAAGATTTAGAGTATTTTTCTAATTTTTCCAAAGGAGATGAAATTGCTCAAACCGGTTAGAATTAGCCTTTTGCTCTTGCTGTTTTCAATTCTTGAATGCACGCCCCTTTATCACCAGCCGCAGATTAATCCTCCAGAAGAAAGTCCATATAAAAAAATAAGAATCCGGGTCTTAACCCAGGATAGAGGCTACCCTTTAGGCGGACCTGTGGATTTGAAATTAGAGATCGAGAATGTCTCCGAAGAGGTGGTCAGATTGAATTTCGATTCAAACCAGCTTTTCGATTTCAAAATCTACAGGAAAGGATGGGAAGTCTGGAGATGGTCTTATGACAAAGTTTTCGAGAAAGCTGAGCTTAGACTTTCCATCTATCCAAAAGAAGTCTGGACCTTCAAGGCAGAATGGGATACTAAAGATAACCAGAGAAGATGGGTTTTGGGCGGAAGATATTATATAGAGGGGATTGTGAACAGTTCTCCACCTTTGAGGTCTGAGCAAGTTGAGATTGGTTTAACAGACTAAAAACGATTTCCTTGCCAGGTCAGGGGACCTGGCGGACACTTAAAGTGGAGATCGGGCTAACAGATTAGAGGAAAAGATATGGCATGGTATGATGAGTTTTTCAAGGAAGATTACCTGGAAATCTACCTGCCTTTTCTAACTGAAGAAAGGACAAAGACGGATGTAGATTTCATTGCAGAGGTTTTGAATCTTCCACCGGGGAGTAAGATCTTAGATTTAGC
>MEWM01000017.1:4368-4945 GCA_001775355.1 candidate division Zixibacteria bacterium RBG_16_43_9
CACTTCGCCGGAGTCATCTCCTATTTTACCAGTTTTGGATTTTTCTCAGACGAGGAGAACTTCGAGGTCTTGAAAGGGGTCTCTAAGGCGCTGAAAAAAGAAGGTAAATTTCTCCTGGAAATTATGAACCGGGACATCCTGGTTAAAAATTTCCAATCAAAAGACTGGCATAGAACTGAGGATGGGACCCTGGTTTTAGAGGAGAGGAACTGGGATTTGAAGACCGGAAAGATAAAAAATTATACAACCATTCTGGACAAAAAGGGTGAGAGGAAAAGATGGTTTGAGGTCCGGCTCTATACCCTTGAGGAGTTAAACTATCTTTTGGAAAAGGTTGGCTTGAAGATAATAGAGACTTACGGGAGAAAAGATAAAACGCCTTATTCGGTTGATTCTCCCAGGATGATTATCCTTTCTCAGAAGATTTAAGAGTGGTATCCTCCAGCCAGGTCAGGGGACCTGGCGGCACGTAATAGTTACATAATGGTCGGGCAAGGGTGCCCGACCTACGAAAGCTTTTTTATTCCATCCCTAGCGTAGGCAGTCCGCCAAAGGCGGACCAGCCCTGCTTAAAAGG
>MEWM01000017.1:5043-5109 GCA_001775355.1 candidate division Zixibacteria bacterium RBG_16_43_9
AAGAAGGTGTCGAAGTAGGACTTTGGTGATAGGTGGTAGGTATCAGGGAAAAGATTTACCTTGGGG
>MEWM01000017.1:5127-13463 GCA_001775355.1 candidate division Zixibacteria bacterium RBG_16_43_9
ATCAAGATCCCATAACTGGGTCTCCGCCCTTCCTCCTATATTTCCTCTCCCCTCGGGGAGAGGATTAAGGTGAGGGGGATCTAAACCACAGATGACCCTCCCTTTTATTCCCTCCCTCAAGGGAGGGAACGAAGAACAGCAATATGAAAGTCTTAGGGATTTCAGGTAGCCCGATTAAAAGCGGGAACGTGGATTTATTGATTAAGCAGGTTTTGAAAGGGGCTGAAAATAAAGGGGGTAAAACTGAGATTTTATATCTGGATAAATTAAAAATCTCTCCTTGCAGGTCCTGCGGTAAAAATCCTGAGCCGGGATTTTGTTTCATTAAGGATGATATGGAAAAAATCTATGCCGAACTGAAAAGCTCAGATGTCCTGGTCTTAGGCTCACCAATTTACTTTGACACAGTTTCAGCCCAGATGAAGCTATTTCTGGATAGATGCAACTGCCTGACCCCTCTGGTTAAGAAGAAAAACAGATATTCTTTCAAGTCGAGACTGAAAAAGAAAAGAAAGGGGATCATTATTTTAGTTGCGGGTGAAAAACAAAGGTTTGACTGTGCCCTGATTCCTCTTTTAGGTTTTTTTAAATGGGCGAATGTGAAATATGTAGATAAGATTCTGTATGCACATAGTTTTTTTGAGAAAGGGAAAGTTACAGAAAATAAGAAGATAATGCAGAAGGCTTTTGATCTGGGGAGAAAATTGTTTTCGTAGTGCGAACCTTTTAGGTTCGCCCGGGGAAGGAGGCGAGGCTGAAGCCTCGCACTACGAAAGAAGGTAGAACGGACATTCCTGTCTGTTCGATCAGAGAGCAAAGCCTGTCCTACGGAGGCGTAGCCACGTAGCCACAAGAATGTCTGACCTACCAGGGGGAAATGGAACTCTGAAGAGTTCCGCTACAAAAAATAAGAGCTTTTTGGTCTCGTAAAAATCGCAATATTCTGGTTGATTTTTTAAAAGGAAAGGATAAATTACTCAAGTGAATAAATTCTCAAACTTATATCAGAATACTAAAACTTCAAACCAATTAAGGAGGTTTAAATGATCGTCAGGCTTTCCAACGGGAAAGAGATTCCCGTGGAGATGCACAAGGTGAGAATTGTGCAGAAAACTTTTCTTATTCCAGTTGAACAAAGGCTTAAGGCTATTGAGGAGGGTGGGTATAATACCTTCTCCCTTCGCACCAGAGATATCTTTCTGGATATGCTTACTGACAGCGGAACCAATGCGATGAGCGATAATCAGCTGGCTGCGATGATGGTTTCAGATGATGCCTATGCCGGCTGCGAGAGTTTCTATAAGTTAGCCAGCTCCATAAAAGATGTCCTGGGATTTGACTTCGTTCTGCCAGTTCATCAGGGAAGGGCAGCCGAGCATCTCTTAGCCAAGGTTTTTATCAAGCCGGGTGACGTCATCCCGATGAACTACCATTTCACCACCACCAGAGCTCATTTTGAGCTGGCTGGCGGGAGAGTGCTGGAAATCTACAGAGATGAGGCATTGAATACCCAGAGCACCAACCCTTTTAAGGGGAATTTAGATTTACAGAAGTTCAGGGACGTAATAAAAAAGTACGGCAGGGATAAGATATCCTTTATCAGAATGGAGGCGACCACCAATCTTTTGGGAGGACAGCCTTTTTCCATGGAGAACTTAAGAGAGGTAAAGAAGATCGCTGCAGAAAATAATATCTTCCTGGTTTTCGACGGAAGCTTGATCTCGGAGAATGCCTACTTTATAAAGAAAAGAGAAAAAGGGTATGAGAATAAGTCGATTCAGGAGATAATCACAGAGTTGATGAGTTATGTGGATATCTTCTATCTCTCAGGTAGAAAGAGCAGTTGCGTGAGAGGCGGGTTCATCGCCACCAACAACAAGAAATATTATGAGGAGATAAAACCCTGGCTTCCGGTTTACGAGGGATTTTTGACTTATGGAGGGATGTCCACAAAAGAGATCGAGGCTATGGCAGTTGGATTAAGAGAGATGACCGATGTAAATGTGGCTGGAAGTGCAGCGGAGTTTGTAAAATATTTCGCAGAGAGGCTTATCGAAAATAAAATCCCGGTGGTTACCCCACCAGGAGGTCTTGCCTGCCATCTGGATGCCAAGCTGTTTTTACCCCACATACCCTGGTCTCAATATCCAGCCGGTGCTCTCTCTGCGGCAGTATATATAGCCTCCGGAGTGAGGAGTATGGAAAGGGGCACTATCTCAGTGGACCGGGATCCGGACACAAAACAGGAAATTCCTTCAGATTTAGAATTAGCCCGGCTGGCAATTCCCAGAAGGGTTTACACCATGTCCCAGATCGAATACGTGGTTGACCGGTTGACCTGGCTGCACAAAAACCGGGATCTGGTCAAGGGATTAAAATTCGTGGAGGAGCCACCAGTGTTGAGATTTTTCTTTGGCAAATTAACTGCCCTGGACAACTGGGGTGCGAAGTTAGCCGAGGCTTTCAAAAAAGAAATCGGGCCGGAATAAAGAAAAGTTCAAGAGTTCAAGGGTTTAAAGGATCAAAGGAGCCGCGTAGGGACGGTCGATAAAAGCCTTACGACGACTACGTCGGGCTTTGCTCCCCGTAGGGAGTTTAACTCCGCCCTTCTCTGCTTCTCAGATTGCATAATATCCGCCAAGGAGGGGTTTAAGAGATGCTAAAAGTTAAAAGAGTTTATGAGGAGCCAGCTACGGAGGATGGCTTCAGAATATTGATTGATAGGCTCTGGCCACGTGGTCTGACCAAGGAAAGGGCAAAAGTTGATTTATGGCTCAAAGATATTGCGCCTTCTGATGCTTTGAGAAAGTAGTATCAGCACGATCCGAAGAAATGGCTTGAGTTTAAACGCAGGTATTTTTCAGAGCTGAAGGACAAAAAAGAATCTTTTGATCTGATTGGAAGCAAAGCGAAAAAAGGAACGGTCACAATCCTCTTTGGTTCAAAGGAGGAAAGATTCAATAATGCAATGGCGTTGAAAGAATATTTTCAAAAAAGGCTGAAAAGCTAAAGCTATAGCAGATAGGTGGAGTGTAAAGCTTTAGCTTTACCCTCAAAGCAGATGGATAAACCTGTCCGAGAAGCGGATCCGTAGGAAAGGTTTATACTCCAGCCTCTCTAAAGAGGAGATTTTATGAATGAAAAAGAACAAATCATCGAGCTGGATTTAAGGCCCATGCCGCCTTTTGAGAGGCACGAGAAGATTTTTGAAATCTGGGAGGGCTTAAAACCCGGTCAGGTTTTAAAGATTATCAACGATCATGACCCCAAGCCGCTTCATTACCAGTTCGAAGCAGAGCAGACCGGCAAGTATGAATGGGAATATGTGCAAAAGGGGCCCAAAGACTGGATTGTGAAGATAAAAAGGGTCAAATAAAAATTTTGTTTGCTTGTCGAGTTCCTGAGCCGATTAGCTATGGGTGAACCAAGACAGGGGACTGGCGAACACGAGAAATTAATTAAAGGTGAAATTAATTGTATAAAAGACCTTTTTTATTCATTTCAATATCTGCTTCCTTATTTGGCATTAGCACGCCTCTTGCCAAACTACTTGTCAAGAATATACCCCCGGTGGCTTTGGCTGGACTTTTTTATCTTGGTGCATTTGTTGGTCTTACCCTGTATTCTATGGGAAGAAAGAGAGGGATGTCTGACTCCTATAATAAGGTGGCATCATTGGAAAAAAAGGATTTTCCTTGGTTAATCGGCGCAATACTTTCAGGCGGAATTATAGGACCAATAAGTATGTTGATGGGGTTAACCCTAGTTTCAGGTTTCTCTGCGTCGTTACTGCTTAATCTGGAAGGACTCGCCACTACTATAATTGCTGTTTTCATTTTCAAGGAGAATGCAGGAAAACGTTTATGGTTGGCATTGGTATGCATGACTATTGCAGGATTGTTTTTAACCTGGGACCTTGGTGGAGGCAAGTTCAGCCCGGTCGGCCCGTTATTGATTCTCTTTGCAATGGTTTGCTGGGGAATAGACAATAACTTAACCCGCAACATTTCTGATAAAGATCCCATACAGATTGCCAGAATCAAAGGATTTGCCGCCGGCTCAATATCCCTTTGCCTTGCATTAATTCTTGGAATAAAGATATTATTAGACTTCAAGATTGCATTTGCTCTATTACTGGGAGCACTCAGTTATGGTATTAGTTTGGTATTTTTTATTAAAGCGCTTGAGGGTTTGGGCTCTTCAAGAACCGGGGCATTCTTTAGCTTTGCCCCCTTTATCGGGGCCATTGCTTCGCTTATCATCCTCAGAGAATGGATTGGATGGGTGATGTTCCCTGCCTCGGGTTTTATGATAGCCGGCGTATGGTTGATAATTAGTGAAAAACATTTACATCTTCATCTTCATAAATCAATAACCCACGCCCATTCACACAAGCATAGCGATATACATCATCTGCACGAGCATTCAGGAACTTTTACCGAACCACATTCTCATGAACACACTCATCCAGAACTATCCCATATTCATGTTCATTGGCCAGATACTCATCATAGACATGAACATGAAACATCCAGAAGAGATTAGGGTTGTGGAAGGTTCACTTCCTCCCGGTGATTTTTAAGAACGTAGCGTCCTCACTCCCGTGAGGACGTTCATTCGTTGCCAGAGTAGGTCACCGTAGGGCGGGAGTGGCAACGCTACTTTTATTCATTTCCTTCCGGTTATTCTTAATGACTTATCCAGAAGCTCTTTAATTTTATTCAGCTTTTCCTTTTGTCTTTCTCTCGTCTTCTTATCCAGATCATAACCTAAAGCCTCCCTACAAATCGAAATACATTCTGTAAAATCGCCGGAGTCAAAATAAGAATCCGCGATCCGGTACTGGCATTCTATCAGGTTATAATAGTTTTCCGCAGGATTATTTTTGAGCTTCTTTTTGATCAGGGTATAATATTCTATGGCTTTATGCCAGTCGTATTTCTCATAATAGGCTGTGGCTAAAGCCCATAAGAAGATCTTTCCATCCGGATATTCTTTTTGGAGACTATCGGCCAAGGCGATAGCTGGCGAGTAGTTTTTTTCCTTAATATAGATCCAGATCAAAGCATTCAGGGCTGCCACCTTGGAGAAAAGGCTTTCTTTAGCAGCTAACTTTAACTCCTCTACCCCTTTTTTCCTTTCATCTGCAAAAAAGGGAAGCCAGGTAAAAGACTTGGTAAAATAACTGGTCCAGTAATGATATGAGCCCAGACCCACATAGGCATCATAAAAGTTGGGATTGAGTTCAACCGCTTTTTTGAAAGCAGATTTTGCCTTTAAAGCGTTCTTAAAAGCAGGCCACCAGCCGCCTTTTCGTGCCTTATATACTCCTAAATACCCATACGAATTACCCAGGTATAGATAATCCCAGGGGGTTTCATTTCCGGACTTAACCCTTTTCTTAGCTAATCTAATTGCCGTTTCAAGGTTTGAATAGAACTCCTCCTCTTTGAAATCGCCCTCATAGTCCATCATCTCTGCCTGGTACAAAGCGCCCAGGAAAAAATATCCAGCCGGGTCTTCTGGCTCTTCTCTTATGATCTGTCTGAATCTGCCCTCAGCATAAAGATAGTTCTCATTCAGGGTGGCATTAATCCCTTCAATTATCAGGTTTCGGTAAAAGGAAAAGTCCGATGACCGTTCCGCAGGGTCGTCCAGCAGGGAATCAGCCGGATCAGAAGGAAAAGCAACTGAAGAGGAAATGACAAGGCTTATGAATATAAAAATAAAAAAGAAGGATTTCATTTAGATTTCAGCTTTTGAGAGATCTCCCTCTGCAGGCCCTTAACTTTATCCAGAAATGGCTCTGCATAATCGTTGCCTTTGACTTCAGGCTCAAGCTGGATAGCTCGATTTAACTCCTGCTGAGCAGATTGAAGATTTCCCAGGTTAAAATTGGTAAAAGCCAGCCAGTAGCGGCATTCGTATTCGCCAGCCGGATCATAATAAGGTGAAGATTTTAAAACATTCAACAGATACAAAAAGGTATTCTGGGCCTCATCCCAGTTTTTCAAACCGATATAAGCATAAGCAATCATCCAGAGCCGGAAAGGATTATCCGGGTTCACTTTTTTTACCTCCTCACCCCATTTTATGACCGAGGGATAATCTTTTTCCTCCAGATAGATTCTCAGAAGAGACATGGCTGCTTCGGTATTAGCGTACTTTCCTTTCTGGATGGCGATCATAGTCTCCTGAATCCCTTTTTTCCTTTCGTCTCCGAAAAAAGGAAGCCACCAGAAAAGCTTGGATTTGGCGCTTTTCCAGTAATGATAAGCCCCTACTCCGTAATAGGCATCGTAAAGTTGCGGGTCGAGCTCCAGAGCCTTTTTCAGATGGGAATAAGCGTTTCCGCCGTCCCTAAATGCGCCCCACCAGTTTCCCCTGAAAGAGCGGTAGATTCCCCTGTAGCCTAAAGCCCCTCCCAAGTAAAAGTGTTCTGATGCCGAGTTCGGGTTTTCATCCACCTTTGCATTCCCTTTTTTAATAGCCAGGTTGATGTATTTCTCAAACTCCGCATTATATTTTTCATTTCTGTAATCATCGATCAACCCTTGCAGAGAAGCTCCTACAAAAAAGTACCCGGCCGGCTCGTCCGGGTATAACTCGATTACCTTTTTGAATTCCGCTATCCCCTGATCGAACTTATCCCGGCGGATGAAATCCACTCCGCGGACGATTATAGAGTCCAGATCTGGCTTGATTTCTTCGGCAAAGGCAGGCTCAAGGTAAGATAAGAAAACGATTGTTAAACAGAGAGAAAATCTGGAAATAATTTTCAGCATATCCACTCCATAAGTTCAAAAATCAGCCTGTCCGGTGAGCAGGTCCGAAGTAAGTTTGTCTATTTCAGCATTTTTGGATTGGTTATGAATGTCTTTTAAAAAATGGTAATAGTCCTCTATATAGGAGAAGACTCTGAGCTCCTTTTTCTCTGAACTTATACGGGTGGTTTTTAAGAGATCGAAAATCCCGTATTCCTGGGTGGTGATTTTCTGGATGCTCTTCCAGGATAGACTTTTCACCTTAGATCTGAAAAGCGTATTCAGACTGAGTTCTTCCCGGTCTAAGATCAAGAGATGTCGCCTATAATCTAAATAAGTTAAAAAGGAGATTAAAATGAAGATCAAAAAGGAAATAAGGCTAAAAGTGAAAGAGGACTTGAAGCTGAAGATTGAAAACAGAAGAAAAAATAACCCGGTAAGGTAAAAGACCAATCTCAACTCAGTCCCGTAATAACGATAAACAATTGTGTCCTCAGTTATTTCCATTTTGAGAACTTAAATCATTTTCGTTAAAAAGCAAGATTTTTGTTGTAGTGACTGTTGGTCGTTCCCGCCTTGAGGGCAAGGCGGGGTTACTATATATTTTTCGTAGCGCGACCCTTTTCCTATTAACGGATCCGTAGGACAGGGTCGCTCGGGCGAGGCTAAAGACTCGCACTACGATAATAATTTATTCAATCTCTCCCAGGTTTTCTGCAGCAGATGGCTTTCCCAGTATCTTTTCATCCTTTTATAGTTTTTCATCCCTTTTTCATATTCCTTCATCCATTTTCTGGCAAAATTCCCGTTTTTAATCTCAGATAAAACCTTCTTCATCTGTTTTTTATTTATGACCTTTTTACCTGAGACATAAGAACCGAACTCTGCGGTCTGGCTGATTCTCTGGAACATCCCGGCTATCCCGTATTTCTTGACAAGTTCGACTATTAAGTCCAATTGATGCACGCACTCCAAATAGGCATTTTCAGGTGACAAGCCGGACTCAACCAAAGTCTCAAATCCAGATTTCAAAAGCTCAGAAAGTCCCCCACACAAAACTGCCTGCTCGCCGAACAAATCTCCGATGGCTTCGTCTTTGAATGTAGTCAACATTGCCCCGACTTTAGTCGAGCCGATTCCTTTGGCATAGGCAAGTGCTTTATCCAGAGCCTTTCCGGAATAATCCTGTTCCACCGCGATAAAAGATGTAACCCCTTTTCCTTCCAAAAAAAGTTTTCGAACAAGCTCTCCTGGACCGTGTGGAGCTACTAAGATGACATCAATGTTCTCCGGAGGTTTTATCAGCTTGAAATAGATGCTGTAAGCATGGGCAAAGACTAAAGTTTTTCCAGGAGAGAGATTTTTATGGATGCTTTGCTCATAAAGCTCTTTATGTTTATGGTCAGGTGCTAAGACTGAAATTATTTCTCCTTTTTTGACTGCATCTTCAGGAGAAAATACTTTGAAACCGTCTTTAACTGCGATTTTTCTATCCTTGCTTTTTGAGGGAAGCCCGATTATCACCCCAAGGCCTGATTCTCTTAGATTCAGAGCCTGTGCCCTTCCCTGGCT
>MEWM01000018.1:0-116 GCA_001775355.1 candidate division Zixibacteria bacterium RBG_16_43_9
TCTTCTCTCTGGGGGATTTTGATTTTCAGTTTAATAGCCTTACCCTGGTATGCCTTTATGATCGCCAAATACGGTCACAGTTTCACTTATGAGTTTTTTTACAACGACCATATACG
>MEWM01000018.1:157-8083 GCA_001775355.1 candidate division Zixibacteria bacterium RBG_16_43_9
ATTTTTATCCTATGACTATGATTCTCTGCACTTTCCCCTGGAGTCTGTTTACAGTTGCTTCCCTGATTTTTTTTCCACAGAAGCTCTTTAAGAAAGAGAGGTCCTTCCATATATTCCTGGCTTGCTGGATAGTTGCGGTTTTCCTGGTTTTTCAGTTTGCCCATTCGAAACTGGTCTCCTACATCTTTCCGTTATTTCCTGCGCTGGCGCTTCTGGCAGGAGATTTCGTTTATGATGCATTATCCAGTGTCAGTCGAAATCGGATACTTCTTTTTGTCTTGCTTGCAAGCTCCCTTATCCTTCTGGCAATCCCCCTTGGTCTGATTATTGCCTGGGATAAGTATTCAATCTATCTTTCCTCCAAAATTCCGGTCTACGCTACCATTGCAGCTTTTGCGTTTTTAGGTGGAATGATGCTATATTACATCTTCAAGCATAAACTTTTAAAAAGTAATTACCTTTTAGCTGCGGTTCCTGTTTTGCTCCTGGTTATAGCCGCATCTATAAGCAGTGATCTTGAACCATATCTTTCTTCGCAAAATGCCTGCCAGTATCTTTCTGATATTCAGAATTTGAATGGAACCGTTCTCTGTTCTAAATTTTTCACCAGAGGGGTGAAGTATTACACCGGGAAAGAAGTTGCGGCAGTGGATATAAACGGAGCCCCTTTTTTCAGCCCGCACCCGATTCCTTTTTTGGATTCAGAGCAAAAAGTGAGAGGTTTCTTAAGATCGCAGCCGGTTACCTATTGTGTGGTGAGAAAATCGACTGCTAACGATATCGAACGCCTGACAGGCAATGAATTTAAGTCCACGATTCTGAAGATTGCAGGGGATGAGTACGTTCTGAGAATAGAGCCCGCCTCTTTTTATTCAAGCAGTTCAAGACCCGGAAGATGATTTTTTTCCCTCTCCTTTTAAGGAGAGGGGATTGTAGGGGCAGACCTATGAAGTCTGTTGCCGAAGTCTTTTTTGGGAGAAGTCTTGTGTAGGGACAGGGCTTGTCCCTGTCCTAACCCTAATAAGGACAGCCACACGGTTCGGCAGGCTCACCGTCCTGAGCAAAGTCGAAGGAAGGGCTGTCCCTACGTCAGCTTCGGCAAGGCTCAGCACGATGAGCTTGTCGAATCGTCGAACCGTGTCTGCCCTGTAATGGAAATTCTGCTGAATTCAGAGACAACCATTTTCTCTGTTGGTATGGAGACCAACAGAGAGCGAGTTTGTAGGGGTTCAAAATTTTGAATCGCTTCTTTTCCTGCCTTTAACCTTTGAACTGTTGAACCTTGAACTTTGTTTTTACGGAATTACTCTTCTTCCTCCCAAGAATCTTCTGGCGTAATATTTCTCATCTAAGGAGGAAATGATCACTCCTTGAGAAGAGGATGAGTGGACGAACTGATTGTTTCCGGTATAGATTCCCACGTGAAAAGGGGACAAGCCATCCTCAGTGAAAAAAACTAAATCGCCGAAAGCAAGCTCTTCTTTTTCCACCTTTTTCACGAGGAGATAAAGCTTTTTTGTTTCGAAAGGAAGGTTGATTCCGGAATATCTAAGATAGACCTGATGCACTAAGGCTGAGCAGTCATATTTAGAATGAGATTCCCCCAGATATGATTCCATTATCCGGGTCATCTTTAACTTGTCGATTTTACTCTCTGATATAGAACTGGGTTGGGAAACTGGATGAGTAGTATATCTGGGATAGGCTGCACAGCTTATTAGAAAAAAGAAGGATAATATAACAAGGAACTTTCCACCCTTAACAGAGGCAACTACAAGAAGCCCCTGTAGGGGCGACCCGTCAATGGCGGGCTCGCCCTTAAAGCGTGATAGGGTAACCCTGAGCCTCTGTGCTCTTTTCTCACCCAATATCTGCACACCTCCAAATATCTTCTCATTTATCTTTTTCGGAAAATCCGATATAAAAGATTACTCCGGATAGGAGAGCCAGAACTGCACCAAAGGAGAAAGCCACATGTGCTCCAAAAGTCTGCCAGAGATAACCTAAAATCAAGCTCGCTGGCAAGGCGCAGAAGCCTACTGCTCCATGATAGAACCCGTAAGCTGTTCCTCTTTTATCCTCCTCTTTTACCAAATCTGCCACAAAAGCCCGCAGTGCTCCGTCCGTGAGTCCATAGTAGACTCCATAAATGGCGAAAAGTATCCACACGTGCAGGGATTTTGTAGCAAAGGCAAAACCCAGATAGGATAAACCGTAGATTAAAAAACCTAAGAGGATGACTTTTCTTCTTCCGATTCTATCTGATAAAATCCCAGCCGGCGTGGAGGAAAGAGTATAAACCAGATTGAAAAGCCCCCAGAGTAGGGGAATCAAAACCAGGTTCACTCCCAGGCTTTTGGCTCTTAAGAATAGAAAAGCATCGCTGGAATTTCCCAGGGTGAAAAGAGCCACCACCAGGACAAAAAGTTTGAATTTCGCATCAAACTTGAAACTTGTTTTCCTTTCGGCCAGGGTAACTTTTTCCCTCCTGGTCTTGGCTTCCTTTACCCAGATAAACAGTACCAGAATGGAGAAAAAAGCCGGGATAGAAGCTAACAAAAAGAGATGTCGGTAATTTTTATTCAAAAGAGGTAAAAGCACAAAGCCTAATAGAGGACCAAGAATCGCACCAGCAGAGTCCATTGCCCGGTGAAGCCCGAAAGAGGCACCTCGTCTTTGTCCGTTAGAGGTTTCTGCGATCAAGGCATCTCTGGGAGATGTTCTTATCCCTTTGCCGGTGCGGTCTGCAAACCTTATGAAAAGAACCTGCCAGGCAGAGGTGACTAAAGCCAAAAGCGGTTTGCTTATCGAAGAGAGCGAATACCCTAAAATTACTATTGGCTTTCTTTTCCCAATCTTATCAGAGAACCAACCGGAGAAAATTTTAAGCAAGCTGGCAGTGCTCTCTGCTATCCCCTCGATCAGCCCCACAAATAGCTTGCTCGAACCGAGAACGTCAGTCAGGAAAACCGGCAGCAGAGGATATATCATATCAGAGGATATATCTGTCAGAAAACTCACCAATCCCAGGAAGAAGACATTCTTTTTTATCCCAAAAAACAGCGTGCCGTTTTTTCTTTCGATTTTACTGATTTCCTGATTCATAGAAGAATTTATCCCTGATTAAAAAATAGATATATATGCTCGTACCCCAGTATATATTCACACACTTTTCCGGTCAAGGATTTTGTTGTTTTCCGGAGTGCAAGAGCTTGCTCTTGCGTTATTGAAAAAGTATCATTTGCGTAGCTGAGCCTTCAGGGCTCAGCAGAGGTCTAATCCGCCTCTGGCGGACTGCTACGCGTTCTAAAGAGCGAAGTGTTCTAAATTTTGAACCCCTGCGGTCTCATCTTAGCTATCCCAGGGCATCTTTTGTGCTTGACAAACCAATATCTTTTTTTATATTCAAAAGTTACAACTTGAAGCAACGTATTCAAGAAACAGTTCGAAAGACGGGATTAGAAAGGAGATTAGATGAAGACTTATACGCCTAAACTGAATGAAATCGAGAAGAAATGGTATCTGGTGGATGCCCAGGGAAAGGTTTTGGGAAGATTAGCCTCTAAAGTTGCTCAGATCCTTTTAGGAAAGGGTAAGCCGAAATTTACCCCTCATCTGGATTCAGGTGATTATGTGGTGGTGATAAATTGTGATAAGGTTATGCTGACTGGAAAGAAAACCAGACTGAAAACCTATTATCATTATACTGGCTACCCCGGAGGTTTGAAAAAAGAGGAGTTCTCAAAACTGATAAAAGAAAAGCCGGAGAAAGTATTTATCCATTCAGTGAAAGGAATGTTGCCCCATAATAGATTAGGCGACAAGATATTGTCCAAGCTTTTTGTTTATAGCGGGGAAAAGCACCCGCATTCAGCTCAAAAGCCTGTGCCTTTGGAGCTGTAGAATTTTTTAACTAAAAGTGAAAGATTTCAGGAGGTGAAGTTTTGGAAAGAAAAGTATATTCAGCTACAGGCAGGAGGAAAACCTCAGTTGCCAGAGTCAGGATAATCGTTCCCGGAAACGGAAGAAGGATGATTAACGGCAAGGAGTTGAAAAACTATTTGCAGAAGGATGACCTGATCAGACATGTTTTGCAGCCTCTGGAGGTATCTAAGGTGGACGGTAAAATGGACGTGGTTTGCAGTGCTACAGGCGGTGGGGTTTCCGGTCAGGCTGGGGCTATCAGGTTAGGGATTGCCAGGGCACTGGCTCAATTGGATGAGAATCTGAAAAAGCTTTTGAAGGATAAGGGGCTTTTGACCCGTGACCCGCGAATGGTTGAACGGAAAAAATACGGACAGCCAAAAGCCCGCAAGAGATTCCAGTATTCCAAGAGATAAGATAGAGGGTTTGATATTTGGTTTTTTTGTAGGGGCGGGTTTCAAACCCGCCCCTACATAATAGAATGCAGGGTTGGAATTACAGGTTATCTGCCTTGATATTTGAATGAAGGAGAAAAATATGAAATTCCTTATCACTATATTTCGGGATGAAGATGGGATGTATATAGCTGAATGTCCATCTATACCTGGATGTATAAACCAAGGCAAGACCCAACGAGAGGCTGAGAAAAACATCCGAGAAGCCATCAAAGAATGTCTTGAGGTGCGGGCTGAAAAAGGGATGCCTTTGACTGTCACTACTCGCAAGGTAGAGGTTAAAGTCTGATTGCGAAGTCTAATTGCCAGGGCAGGTATAACTATGGAGGAATTCTTAGAAGCATTGGAGAAATAATTTTCAAATTTTTATAACGTCGAATATATGTCTAAATCAGATAGACTTTCAGATTTGGAATTTCATCAAGTAACTTCCAAACGTTGGAAAGACCTTGAAAATCTTTTCGGGGAGAGAGGGGCGTGTGCTGGTTGCTGGTGTATGTTCTGGAGGCTTTCGAGGGCTGATTGGGAGAAGCAAGGAGGTGAGAAAAACAGGAAGGCATTAAAGAAAATAATAGACTCTGGTGAAATTCCGGGTATTTTAGCTTATGCGGGTGGAAAGCCTGTTGGCTGGTGTTCAATTGCTCCAAGGGAAAGATTTGTGAGGTTAGAGAATTCTCGAGTGCTGAAAAGAGTTGATGAAAAATCGGCCTGGTCGGTGGTCTGTTTTTTTGTGACAAAAACTGCCAGAAAAAAAGGCGTGACCGTGGAATTGCTGAAATCAGCTATAGGATATGCAAAAAAGAAAGGGGCGAAAATAGTGGAAGGATATCCAGTTGAACCAAAGAAAGGTAAGATGCCGGATGTTTTTGCCTATACTGGTCTGGCATCTGCATTTCGCCAGGCAGGATTTAAGGAAGTGCTGCGCAGATCAGAAACAAGACCGATTATGAGATATTTTATCTAAGGAGAAAAAAAGAGATGAAAACAAAATTAGTTGCCCTATCCACTCTTTTTTTTGTATTGCTGTTCCTAGTGGAGATGAAGGTTCTAACGGAAAATCCACAAGAAGCCTTCGCTTATCCCCCTGCAGTCGGGATCCTTGGAAAGGCGAAAGATTGTCTCGCCTGTCATGTGAATAATGGTCCGTGGAAAGATGATGTCAAAACAATCATCGATATAATCGACAGGGAAACCAAAAAGTCGTTTAAGCAACCGGATGGGAGTTTTCTGATCGAAGTAAAAAGAGGAGAAGTTAAGACCTTACTCACCGTAATTGGCAGAACGAAAGAAGATACAGAAAAAGCTCCCTACAGGAATGCCTGGCTTTATGTTGACCCTAAGACTATAGAGTCGAGTTCATTATCCAAGTTTGCCCCGGGATGGGATGTGAATTTACCAGGGTCTTGTAGAATCGTCGGGGATAAATTGGAGGGATATGAGGGGGCAAAGATTACCATTTTACCGATGAGCATCCGAGCTGCAGACTCAGCCCAGGATGCAGAAATTACCCTTCAGGTTATGCTGACCAGAGGGGAATCGGTAAAAGGTAAACCAAAAGAAGGGATGACAGGTAGCTATTTTGAGCGAAGGGTCAGGTTAAAGGTGATGGATTAATTGACAAAAGGTCTTTGTTTATATTGAAATTGTTTCCGATAAAGTCGAGGGACTTTTACAGGGTACTGGTCACCAGGATTTAGCTGAAATGAAAAATTCATTTGCTCCAACTGAGGGTGTTAATCGATGAAAGTAAAAAGAAAGATCATTCAGATCGATGAGGAAAAATGTAATGGTTGCGGTGATTGTATTCCAGCTTGTCCGGAGCAGGCAATAGAAATTATCCAGACCCCCGAAGGACCAAAGGCAAGGGTAGTAAAAGAGTTTTACTGTGATGGCTTAGGTGCCTGTCTAGGTGCCTGTCCGATGGATGCATTAACTATTGAAGAACGTGAAGCAGAGCTGTATGATGAAGAAGCAACGATTGCACGAATAGAAGAAGTTGCGCCTGAAATGCTGGAGAAACATTTAGAGCATCTTAAAGAACATGCTGAAGAACTTCCAGAATATCATTCACACGAGATGCCAAAGGGAGTAACCGCCTGCCCTTCTGCCCAGGTAATGTCCTGGGACAAAGAAAAAAAGAGTGCGAATTACAAAGAGCCGAGCGTAATTCCTTCTGAACTTCGGGGCTGGCCAATTCAGCTTCACCTGGTAGCACCTTTTGCTCCATATTTTAAAAATGCTGATTTATTGATAGTGGCTGATTGTGTTCCTTTTGCTTATGCTAATTTTCATCAGGATTTTCTTAAAGACCGGGCAATTGCTATCGGTTGCCCAAAACTGGATGATATAGAGGCTTATGTTGAAAAAATCACCCAAATACTAAAGGTGGCTAATCCTAAAAGTCTGAAAGTCATTTATATGGAAGTCCCCTGCTGTTTCGGTTTAGTACATATTGTAAACCAGGCAGTTGAAAAGTCGAAACGGAAGATTCAGGTTGAAAGGGTGGTAATAACAATTAAGGGGGGAATTTCTAAATAGAAGAATCACTAGTATATAGAGACCTAAAATTGTAAAGGAGAAAAGATTTTTAGAGGATGTAGGGATAAACTGGAAGACCCTATGGTTCCCGACCAGTAGATGTGAGGAGGAGTTATAAATTCATAAGAAAGAGTTTAACTAATGAGAAATAACCAAAAAGCAAGGAGGTAGGAGAAGATGAAAAATCCAGTTCCACTCATTGCGCGGATTTTACTGGCTTTAATTTTTATAAAATCAGGCATAGGAAAGATTATGGATCCAACAGGAACTCAGCAGTATATGGCGGCTTATGGCATGCCGCTTACCGGTTTGTTCCTGGTTGGCGCAATCATTTTTGAAATTTTCGGCAGTTTATCGGTTTTACTTGGATACAAGGCTCGCCTGGGCGCTATTGCGCTGATAATATTCCTGGTTCCTGCGACACTTATCTTCCATACTAAATTATCTGACCCGTTGCAGATGGTAATGTTTATGAAGAATCTGGCAATGCTTGGCGGGTTATTAATGGTGGCCTATTTCGGGCCTGGACCAATAAGTTTTGATGAAAAAGTCAAGCCGCCGGAGATGGCTTGAAATGGTTCGTGACAATCGATAATTCGAATTAGTTATCGCGTGGGGGTGGAGCTTGTCTCCACCCTTACCCACGGGCGTCCAATTGGACGCCCCTACGCAGCTAAAATTCTGGATCAATAGACAGAGTTAAATTAGCATGGTAACGTAAAGAGTAATTAAAAACACACACCGGCTGATCTTTCAGGCGGTCTGAGGCAAATGCCTCAGCCCTGAAGGAGACGAGGCTGGTGGAGGCAAAAACCAAAACCAAAGGAGTCTTAAATGGCAGTAACCCTTCAGGATTTGCTGGAGTCCGGGGTTCATTTTGGTCACCAGACCAAAAGATGGAACCCCAAGATGAAACCGTTTATCTTCACAGCCAGAAACGGCATCTACATCATTGACCTTCAAAAAACGCTTAACTCTTTGGAAAAAGCCTGTCAAAAGGTCAAAGAGA
>MEWM01000018.1:8157-8417 GCA_001775355.1 candidate division Zixibacteria bacterium RBG_16_43_9
TTAAGATGCAGTATGCCTTACGTGACTGAAAGATGGCTGGGCGGGATGATGACCAACTTCCAGACCATCAGAAGAAATATCAAAAGGCTAAAAGACCTGGAGAGGATGAAAGAGGATGGGACTTTTGAAAAGCTCACCAAGAAAGAGGCTTCCGGCTTGCAAAGGGAAATAGACAAGCTGGAAAACATATTGGGAGGAATTAAGGATATAACCAGGCTGCCGGGTGCAGTTTTTGTGGTCGACTCCAAGAAAGAGAAGAT
>MEWM01000018.1:8501-8635 GCA_001775355.1 candidate division Zixibacteria bacterium RBG_16_43_9
GATTGCGGGAAATGACGATGCAGTCAAGTCTATAAAAGTGATCTCGCATGAGTTCTCCAGTGCCATACTGGAGGCACAGCATAAACAGATGGAAGAGAAAGAGCAGGAGACGAAAAAGGAGATTAAGGTGAAAA
>MEWM01000019.1:0-6016 GCA_001775355.1 candidate division Zixibacteria bacterium RBG_16_43_9
AATTATACCGGAGCCTAATTTTAAAGCAGTTTCTATGGAATCTGCCAGCCTTTTCTTTATCTTATCACCCACTATAAGTCTGTCTACTACTACCTCGATGTTATGTTTCTTATTTTTGTTAAGTACCGGCTCTTCTTCTATCTCAAATATTTTTCCATCTACTCTGATCCTGACAAACCCCTCCTTTTTGACTTCCTGAAACAGGTCTTTGTATTCGCCTTTCCTTCCCCTGACCAGAGGGGCTAAAACCGAGACTTTGCTGTTCTTGGGCAAAGCTAAAACCGCATCTACTATTTGCTCTGCAGCCTGCTGTGTGATTTGTCTCCCGCACTTGTAACAAAAGGGGATGCCTACCCTGGCATAAAGGAGCCTCAGATAGTCATAGATCTCGGTAATGGTGCCAACTGTGGAGCGGGGGTTCTTTGAGGCGCTCCTTTGCTCAATAGAGATAGCTGGAGAAAGTCCTTCTATGAAGTCCACATCCGGCTTTTCCATCATCCCTAAGAACTGCCGGGCATATGCAGAGAGCGACTCCACATATCTCCTCTGCCCTTCCGCATAGATGGTATCAAAAGCTAAGGAGGATTTCCCAGAGCCAGAAATCCCGGTAATGACCACTAATTTATTCCTGGGAATCTCTAAGTCTATATTTTGTAAATTGTGCTCCCGGGCACCTTTGATTTTTATTATATCCTGTGACATTTTCACTCTTTACTACGGATTAACTCTTCATAATATATAAAGGATAAGACTTTTTAGCAAGAAATGACGCGTGAGTTATGCCTGGTGAATTAATATCAGGAAGAAATTAAGAAAATCGACCTCCACTTGGGCCATGTCTTTGGCGATGGAGTTTTCACCAGCCATATTTTGTATTGATATAGTCTACAAAAACTTACACGTCAACTATTGCCTTGGGAAAGACTAATCAGTCCATTTTTCAGTTCAATTTTTGAGCTGCGTTTCGATGATAATGTTATCTGGATTAAGAAGTTAAGAGAACTTTCTACCTTCTGTTTTGACTGTGGAGATTTAACGCAGTCAATTGCGAATGGCATTCAAAATTTGTTAATAAATTTATAAAAAATAGTTGACAAAGAAAAACTAATATAGTAATTTCAAAGCTCTAAAGTTTTAATGAGGTTGAGAAAACGAAAATAATTTCTTCAAGGTCTGATCTAAAGGAGGTGTAAGTTCTAATTTTTTGTCCTGTTTTTTTCGAACCCTTAAATTCAAGGAGCAGATATGAGATTTAGAAATCTGGTTATCTTTTTCTTTCTGATTTTTCTCCTGATTTACCCTTTAAATAGTCATTCTTCTGGACTAACTCCCTCAGGCGTGGGAACCAAAGCACTTGGTTTAGGAGGGGCTTTCCGGGGGCTGGCAGATGACTGGAGTGCGTCCTACTGGAATCCGGCTGGACTTGCTTTCCAGACAAAATCTGAGGTTAATTTCTCCATTATGGTGTTAAACCCCAGGCCTAAGTTCACTCCTGATGTAACTTTTGATGGATGGGGAGTTGGTTACAGAAATGGCATCAAATGGTACCCGGATGACAAAACCTTCTCCTTGCCCAGTTTCAGCGGATTTTTAAAATTCCCGGAGTTGAATGGATTCATAACTGGACTGGCTTTTTTCATCCCTTACCGCAGCAGTTTTGAGTGGGATTTGTTTGATCCCTTGCCCGGTTATAACAATAATATCCCCTACCCAGGCATAGACCACAAAGGGGATCTCACTGTTTTGGACTTTCATCCCAGTGTAGCCAGACAGTTTATGGAAGGGAAACTCTCCTTAGGAGCAGGGATAAGTATCCAGAAGGGAGATTTAACCTTGCGAAGGGTAGATTTAGTCCCGACTGAACCTTTTGTTACTTCGTTTTTCAATAATAGACCATTTGACCTTTTCCCGGTTGACAATAGATTCGAGGGTGATGGCTGGGGATTTGGTGGTAATATCGGTTTATTGTACAAGGCTTCTCCTAAGTTTCAGATAGGTGTTTCTGTAAGAAGCCCGATAACTTTAAAACTATCTGGCACCAGGACACTTACTGTATATTTACCATATGATACTTCTTTCGCGAGGAATGTAGTTCAACCTGTTGATTCAGTCGCGGCTAACTACTTTTACGGTTATACCTTGAGTTCAATCCTTGACTCTGACACCAAATTCAAATTGCCAGCAGATTTCGGAGTAGGGATTGCAGTTATGCCATATTCTAATCTTACCGTGACAGTGGATGTCAACTTAACTACCTGGTCCAGCTTAAAAGAGCTGAAATTTGAGGAAAAAGGGAAAGACCCTTTAACCGGTAAAGAAATAACCGGATATTCTGTTCCCTTTGAATGGAAAGATGCGACCAGGTTCAGTTTAGGATTGCAGTATATGCCCCACAAAAGCTTAGCCCTTAGAGCTGGATATTTTCTTGATCCCACCCCTACCCCGGACAAGACCCTCACACCTCTATTCTTCAATTCCGGAGAGAAAAATGGTTATACTCTGGGAGTAGGTTATAAAGGTGAATCTTTTGAGTTAGGTTATTCTTACGAGTTCACCGGTTACAAAGAGAAGTTTTTGAAACCTACTGAGGGTGTGACTCCTTCGTCTCTAATCAATCTTCCTGGAAGATACGAGAATGGAAACCATACTTCCTATTTTACCTTCACCTACAAATTTTAAAGAGGAGAGTTTAAAATGAGAAAGGTATTTAAAACGATTTTTTTGGGCTTCCTTTTCCTTTTAATATTTTTCGGCTGTGGCAAGAGGAAAAACCCTCTGCAGATGACTGTTGATCAGGGCGGGATTTTCGAGATCTCAATTGACACAGCCTTCACCCTGATAAATAACGTCCTGGGCGATCCGTTTGGAAGAACCCTGTTGGTTTACCTTCCCCCAGGCTATCAAGAGGGCGTATCAAAGAACTATAAGTATCCTGTTCTTATTCTTTTACACGGCTTTAAGGAAAACGGATCGAGCTATGACCATTATTACAGGATCAAAACCACAGCTGACCAGATGATCTCCTCCGGGGAGATTCAGCCGATGGTGATAGTAATGCCAGATGGCTCTGGCAGATTCGGTGGCAGCTTCTTTACCAATTCGGTCTATGAGGATTCTTCTGTTTTCGCAGGGAAATATGAGGACTACGTAACCAGAGAGCTGCTCTCCTGGGTATTATATGATTTCGGTACGGCGATGAGAGGGATCAACTATAAGGTTACCACCAGAGATTCTACTCATATTGACACTACAAGAATTGAAGTAAAGGATACAGTTTGCGCCGCCGATACCACCAAGCATCCACCAGGATGCCTTGGCGATAGCACTAAAGTACTGACCCATATCTTTATGATTATCGATACCTTGCATATACCGGTGATTGACACCACCGTGACGGTTTCGGATAGTATATTGTTACAGCAAAATCTAGGGATCTCCGGGCATGGGAATGGAGGATATGGAGCCTTGAGGATTGCCACAGACTACCCCCTCACTTTTGGCTCGGTGAGTGTGATGTCTGCTCCTCTTGATTTTGACTCTCTTTTAAACCTTATACCGGCATTTATGGATTCAAACGGTGTTAATCGCCAGACTGGCCAGGGGTATCACCAGATAAATCCAGATCCAGACAGGCTAGACCGGCTGAGTTCCCTTTTCTTCGCTATGGCTGTGGCTTTTTCACCTCACGAGCCTTCCAACCCCGATCTTAGCACTTTCTTTAAGCTCACCCCCTCAGGCAAAGGGGTGGACCTCCCATTTGATTCCTTGAGCCGGACCGTTACAGCAGTCTGGAACAAATGGCTGGATGCGGACCTGAAGACCAGGATCTTAAGGATTCCTTCTTCTGATACCAGTTTAAACCACCTGAAAATCTATATCGATTGCGGTGATCCGGGTGAGTTTGGCTTTAAGGATCAGGCTTTAGCATTCTATAACTCACTGCCTGCAGTGATCAGAAATAATACTACTTTGCAAATCTACTCCGGTTATCCTGGGTATCCGGCTTTAGAGAATAGCTTCATTTATGACCGCTTAAGAGAGGTGCTAAAATTCCATTCTGACCATTTCACAGCACCATAAGCTTTATTTTGGGAGAAAACAAAAAAGCCCCCGTACGGGGGCTTTTTTTTATCTCTATAACTCAGGGGCATAGCTTCTGAATTATCGAATCAGCAACCAGAATTCCTTTTCTGGTTAGTCTTAGATTATCCTTTCCTCTTTTTAGAAACCTTACATTTATCAACTCTGAAATCTCCACCTTTTTTTCCTTTTCCAGATCAAAATTCAAATCCTCCTTCAGTTTTTTTAAGTCTATCCCCTCAGTCATTCTCAGGCCCAAAAGGATAAACTCGTTTATTTTTTGACTCTCGGTGAGCCTTTCTCTAAAATCAATAAGCAAAGAATTTTTCTCAGACAGCTCTACGTACTCTTTAATGCCTCTTATATTCCCCCATCTTACTCCCTGGAAATAAGAATGAGCGCCTGCGCCAAATCCTATATATTCCTTCCCCTGCCAGTATCTTAAGTTATGCTGACATTCAAATCCTTTGCAGGCAAAATTTGAAAGCTCATACTGTCTGTACCCCTGAGCTTTAAGCAAGTTTATACCCTCAAGGTACATTTTCCTTACCTCTTCCTCATCAGGTAGACCCAATTCCCCTTGCTTCCATAAATAATAGAAGGGCGTGCCCTCCTCGATGGTAAGACTATAAACTGATAGATGCTCTGGCCTGAGCTTCAAAGCCATATTTAAATTCTCTCTCCAGGTCTTTAGACTTTGTCCCGGTATCCCAAAGATCAAATCCAAGCTTAAGTTATTTAAACATTCCTTTAACATCCTATATGACTTCAAAGCCTGTCTGGACGTGTGAGTTCTCCCTAAGATTTTTAACTCTTCATCCCTGAAAGACTGAACCCCCAAGCTCGCTCGGTTGAAACCCAAGTTCCTGAGCTTTTTTACCTTCCCTTTTGTCAGAGTTCCCGGATTTACCTCTAAACTTATCTCCGCATCAGATTTAACTTCAAAGGAGCTGAGAACGGTTTCTAAGATAGCGCCAAGTCGAGAGGTTCTTAAAATCGAAGGAGTTCCACCCCCAAAGTAGATGGTCTCAGCAAATATCCTTTCAGTTTGACTTTCAGAAAAGGCTTGAATCTCTTTTAAAAGGGATTTGACATATTCTCCTGCTAAATCGGAGTCTATAACTTTAGAATTGAAATCGCAATAAGGGCATTTGGAAAGGCAAAAAGGTATGTGGATATATATGCCAAGAGACATAATTTTATATTACGAAAAAGATGGAGAGAAACCAAGGGAATTTAATTGAGTAGATTTTTGGTAAGTATAGATCCAAGTCTGCGATTTCAAACTCATCCCCTTACCCCTTCTCTTAACAAGAGAAGGGGAGTTTAAGTCCCTCTCTTTTCAAGAGAGGGATTCAGGGTGAGTTCAGTCATTTCTCCAATCCCATCTTCTTTATTAACTCAACAAACTTGGGGATCGAGCGGAGTTTCATAAAGTCGTCGTTCGTCCGCAGGCCGCTGAGGTTGTAGTCGTGTTCTTCGTATGCCTTTTCCAAATATTCAATAGCTTTCTCGGTTTCATCCAGACACGCATACAGCGAGGCCATATCATAGTATAGTACCTGCCCCTGTTCTGCCTTGGACTGCATTATCTCCAGCCACCTGCGCAGATAACCGGTCCAACCGGAGGATGCATAGGCCTCTCGAAGTGTTGTAACCTCCTCCTGGCTTAGGAATCCGGCGAAAGAAGCCCCTTTTAGGATTCCCTCTACTGCTTCGTCGTACTTTCCCTTGCGTTTGTTCACATCGGCCAGGATCATGTGGGCAAAACCGAAGGTGGGATCCATATCCAGAATTTTTTCGGCTTGCTCCACCGCCTTGTCCTCGCGCCCGGCGTACAGGTATACATTACCCGCCGCCGTATTAATAATAAGGGAGAGGGGATCAAGCTCCAGTGCTTTGTTGATCTCCTCAATAGCTTCGGAGGTTCTACCCA
>MEWM01000019.1:6117-7276 GCA_001775355.1 candidate division Zixibacteria bacterium RBG_16_43_9
CAGTCGAAAAAAGAGAGCGCAAAGGCAAGAGACGTATGTGCCTCAGCCAGCGTTTCATCGATCTCCAGTGCTTTCTTCGCCAGTGCCTTAGCTTTGGGGAATGCTTCCTTGGGTGGAAGCACGTAAACCTGCGCCAGCATGCTGTAGCAATCAGCTAATCCGGCGTAAGCCAGTGCATAGTCTGGGTCCTTTCTGATAACCTGCTCGAAATGCGACATCGCCTTTTTCAGCGCTTCGGGCGTTCTCCTGTTCCAGTGGTAACGACCTTTCAGATACAGATCGTACGCCTCCATGTTTTGGGTATAGCGTCTTAACATTTTCTCCTTCTCATCTCCCAGCAGTTTGACCTTGAGCTTGCTCACAATCGCCAGGGATATCTCGTCCTGGATGGCGAACACGTCGGCCAGGTCCCGATCAAATCTCTCTGACCACAGGTGGTACCCATCATCAACGTTAACCAGTTGTGCGGTTATCCGTAATCTATTCCCTGCTTTCCGCACACTCCCTTCCAGCACCTCTTTCACATTCAGTTTTCTACCGATTTCACGAATATCCTCATGTTTATCCTTGAATGCAAAAGCTGAGGTTCGAGCGACCACGCGCAAACCTTCAACCTGCGTTAAAGCATTGATAATCTCCTCTGCCATACCATCGCAGAAGTACTCCTGCTCTGGGTCAGCGCTTAGATTGGTAAAGGGCAGAACAGCGATGGAAGGCTGGGGCTTTTTGGTTGAAGCTGGCTCCTTCGCTGATTCAATTACCATTCTAACTTTTCTCAAATCAATTAAGATATCCTCAACTTTCTGGTAACGTAAATCCAAGTTTTTAGCTAAAGCCTTGTTCGCAATTATATCGAATTCCCTTGGTAACCTACTGCGCAAACTTGTCATCGCTTCAGGCTCTTCATTCAAGATAGAATATATTACTGCTTGCTCATATTCGCCTTTAAATGGTAATTGCCCAGTTGCCATCTCATATAACACCACACCAAAAGAAAAGATGTCGCTCCGGTGATCAATCTCTTTACCTTGTGCCTGCTCAGGAGACATATATTGTACCGTGCCTAAGGTTGTTCCTACCTTAGTAAGCTGAGTCACTCCTCTGAGCTTCGACAGACCAAAATCCATTATCTTAACCTGACCGTCTTCTGTCAACATTA
>MEWM01000020.1:0-304 GCA_001775355.1 candidate division Zixibacteria bacterium RBG_16_43_9
GGGGTCTATTCAGCTCTACACTCGTTAGAGCAAAAAGGAAAAGTTGAGTTGTATTACGAGCTGAGCAAGCCTAAATCCAGCATAAAGTATGAGAAGATGGTCTCTTTGAAGGGGAATTCTCCGGAGGAGATTAAGTTGCTTGAAACCTATATCGAGACTAGCCGGAAAAAATCTTCAAAGGAAGCTTTATTACTCCAGCTGTTGATAGAGGAGAACAGAGAGTTTTCCTTAAGGGAGATAAATCAGAGGATTAACCGGGCATTTCAGATTCTGAATAGATTGGAAAAGGAGGGATTAATCAAAA
>MEWM01000020.1:372-924 GCA_001775355.1 candidate division Zixibacteria bacterium RBG_16_43_9
TTAACCCAGGAACAGAAAGATGTCCTGCAGAAATTAGAAATCGGGTTAACCGGGGAGAAATATCAACCCTTTTTGCTGTACGGAGTAACCGGGAGCGGAAAGACACATGTGTATATAGAAATCATCAAGAAAGTTCTGGGAAAAGGAGAGACAGCTTTAGTCCTGGTTCCGGAGATTTCCTTAACTCCTCAGATCATCTCCCGTTTCAAATCCGTTTTTGGAGAACAGGTGGGGCCTTTTCATTCCAGCCTTTCTCCGGGTGAGCGGTTTGATGCCTGGAGAGGGATTAAATCCGGAAAAATAAAAGTGGTTGTGGGGACCAGATCAGCCATCTTCTCCCCTCTTTCAAATCTGGGGATAATAGTGGTGGATGAGGAACACGATTCTTCTTACAAACAGAAAGAACCCGACCCGAAATATAATGCCAGGGACTTAGCTTTGGTCAGGGGAAAAATGAATAAAGCCCTGGTCATCTTAGGCTCAGCCACACCCAGTTTAGAAAGCTTTTACAACGTGGAAAAGGGTAAATACACCCTTTTACAGTTGACTCAA
>MEWM01000020.1:1021-1154 GCA_001775355.1 candidate division Zixibacteria bacterium RBG_16_43_9
CACGGATGCAAAAAAAGATAGAGAAAAGTGAGCAGGTGATTCTCTTTTTAAATCGCAGAGGGTTTTCCAACTTCGTCAAATGCCAGGAGTGCGGTTATGTTTTCCGCTGCCCGAACTGTGACATAACCTTGAA
>MEWM01000020.1:1201-1903 GCA_001775355.1 candidate division Zixibacteria bacterium RBG_16_43_9
TTGTCCCGGCGAGTAATCTCTGTCCTCAATGTAATGGAAGTAGATTTGCATACAAAGGTATGGGAACCCAGCGTGTGGAAGAAGAGATAAAGAAGCTTTTCCCTGGAACCCCTGTCCGCCGTATGGACCAGGATACAACATACAGAAAAGATTCCCATTACGAAATCCTCAAAGGGTTTGCCTCTAAGGATTTTAACCTGCTTCTGGGAACACAGATGGTAACAAAAGGTCTTGATTTTCCTGACGTGACCTTGGTCGGTGTGATTTTAGCTGATACCTCTTTAGATTTTCCGGATTTTAGAGCAAGGGAGAAAACCTTCCAGCTTTTGACTCAAGTGGCAGGAAGAGCCGGCAGGGGAAAATTAGGAGGGGAAGTCATCTTGCAAACTTATTATCCTGAGGACTGGGCAATCAAGCTCTCTGCTGAGCAAAATTTTCAGGAGTTTTATAAAAAAGAGATAGAAGAAAGAAAGGAGCTTTTTTACCCGCCCTTTAGCCGGCTGGTTTTAATCAGATTTCAGGGAAAAGAAGAAGTGAAAGTCCAGAAGGCGGCGGAATCTTTTGGAGTCAAGCTGACAGAAAGTCTAAAATCTAAAGGCTATCCGCCAAAGGCGGAAAAGTCAAAATCTTTACAGATTCTTGGTCCTGCACCGTCACCTCTTCCCAAGATAAAAAACGATTATCGCTTTCAGATTTTGATAA
>MEWM01000020.1:1915-6006 GCA_001775355.1 candidate division Zixibacteria bacterium RBG_16_43_9
TTCGAACAGTGACTAAGACGATTAACTCTATTTTCGAAAAAAGCGCTGAAAAAAGATATTCCGGAGTTAAAATCTCAATTGACGTCGATCCTCTGGATATAATGTAAAATAATTGTCACGATTAAGGATGAAGTTGTAGGGTCGACCCGGCAGTTCGACAGGCTCACTGCTCTGAGCGGAGCCGAAGAGCGGATCGCCCCTACTTTTCAACTTGGATTCAATCTGCCCGCAACGTATAATCATAATGCTGTTTTCTGCTTGACAAAGATTTTATATCTGTTAAGTTAAAAGTTTCAAGGGAGTTGAGATTATGATAACCATCGAAGATTTAAAGCAAAACGAAAAAGTTCAAACTCTGATCGCCAAGGCAGATAAGGTTCTGGGCGAAATCGGGTACACTGAGCATGGTCAGAGGCATGCCAGTTTATCAGCTAACATTGCCTATAACATTATGATTCGGCTGAAGAAACCTGAAAAAGATGCTCAGTTAGCCGCAATTGCCGCTTATCTGCATGACATTGGAAATGTTATCAACCGGGATTATCATGCCCAGACCGGAGCGCTTCTGGCTTATCAGGTACTTTTGGATATGGGCATGCCTGTATCCGATGTGATGGACGTTGTAGCAGCCATTGGCAATCATGATGAAAAGGATGGTCAGCCAGTAAGCGATATCTGTGCAGCGGCCATCTTAGCTGACAAATCGGACGTGCACAGCTCGCGGGTGAGAAACTTAGAGATGATCAAGCAGGATATTCACGACCGGGTGAATTATGCTGCTAAAAGCTCCTTCTTGCGGGTGGATGAGGAGAAAAAAACCATCTCTCTGGAGATAAAAATCGACACCTCCATCTCTCAGGTGATGGAGTATTTTGAGATTTTCTTGTCTCGGATGATGGTCTGTCGCCGAGCCGCAGAATATCTGAAGATGAGGTTTGAACTGGAGATAAACGGACAGAGATTGCTCTAAAAAGAAACGTTGGAGTGTAAAGCCGTCAAGGTCTTGAGACTTTAGCTTTACCTCTTGGTATAGTATTTAGAAAGTTCTCTAAAAGAATTTAAATTTACGGGGCTGGGAGCCCCGCCTACGGGTGTGCACCCTCGATCTTTCGTAGGGCGGACACCCTGTCCGCCAATAGGAACAAAATATGAAAAAGAAAATAGATTACAGGACCTCCGGCGTAGATATTGACAGGGCAAATTTAGCCAAGAAAAGGATTAAAAACTTGGTCCGAACGACTTTCAGCAAAAGCGTACTTACTGATATAGGTAGTTTCGGCGGATTCTATGCTCTGGTTAAAAAAGATTACCAGGACCCGGTCCTGGTCTCAAGCGTGGATGGGGTGGGCACCAAACTGAAGATCGCTTTTCAGATGAACAAACACGATACCGTGGGAGAGGACCTGGTAAATCACTGTGTGAACGATATCCTGGTTCATGGTGCCAGACCCTTGTTCTTTTTAGATTATATCGCAACTGGCAAACTTTACCCGACAGTTGTGGAACAGATAGTCAAAGGGCTGGTTCGGGGCTGTTCAAAAAATAATTGCTCCCTTATCGGCGGTGAAACCGCGGAGATGCCGGATTTTTACGAACCGGAAGAATATGATTTAGCTGGATTTATCGTTGGAATAGTCGAAAAGAAAAAAATAATCGACGGCTCAAAAATCTCACCGGGCGATCTGCTCTTAGGCTTAGGCTCGAATGGACTGCATACTAATGGCTACTCTTTAGCGCGTAAAGTCTTATTTAGCGTCAAAGGATATAAAGCCGGTGACTACATTAAGGAACTTAAGAATCAATTAGGAAAAGAGCTACTTAAGAGCCACCGGTCTTATTCTAAACCAATTTTTAAAGTCTTAGAAAAACACCTGATCAAAGGTATGGCGCACATCACTGGCGGAGGGATTCCTGGTAATCTCATAAGGATATTGCCCGAAGATTGCCAGGCAAAGATAAACGTTACGTCCTGGAGAATACCACAGGTTTTGAATTTCATCCAGAAAGCAGGCAACATAGAATCTGGGGAGATGTTCAGGGTTTTCAATATGGGCATCGGTCTGATTTTAGTCGTACCAAAAGAAAACGCAGAAAAAGTAAGAAGAGATTTGCTGAGATACGGGGAAAAGGTTTTTCGGATAGGCGAGATAGTTTCTGGAAAAAGGGGGATCAAATTACTCGGTCTTTCAGAGGTGAGAAGATGATTTTGCTTCTGGTAATGGATGGTTTCGGTATAAATCAAAAAAAAGAGGGAAATGCGATAGCCCTGGCAAAAAAGCCGAATTTAGATAGACTTTTTGCTAATTATCCTCATACGGTTTTAGGAGCATCAGGTCTGGATGTTGGTCTGCCTGAGGGACAGATGGGGAATAGCGAAGTGGGTCATCTGAATTTTGGAGCTGGAAGAATCGTCTATCAGGAGATCACCCGGATAGATAAAGCCATCAAAGATGGCTCTTTTTTTGAGAACAAAGTTCTGCTTGAGGCGATGAATAAAGCCAAAGAGAATATTTCTGCTTTACATCTGATGGGCTTGGTCTCAGACGGAGGGGTACACAGTTCCTTAAATCATCTTTATGCCCTGTTGAGATTAGCTAAGGATAAAGGTGTGAGAGAACTATACCTGCATGCTTTTATGGATGGACGAGACACTTCACCAACCGCAGGTAAAGAATATATTAAACAGCTTTTAGAGAAATTCAGAGAATATGGCATCGGCTCTCTGTCAACTGTAGTGGGTAGATATTACGCAATGGACCGGGACAAAAGATGGGAAAGAGTTCAGAAAGCATATCGGGCAATGGTCTACGGAGAGGGGAAATTAACCTCTGATCCGGTAAGGGCTGTTGAGGAATCTTACCAAGAAGAGGTAACTGATGAGTTTATCAAGCCGATTGTTGTCTCTGAATCAGGTAATCCTCTTTCTGGAAGGATAAAGGAAAAGGACGTGGGAATCTTTTTCAATTTTAGAGCCGATAGAGCACGGGAGCTTTCATACGTTTTGTCAGAAAAGGATTTCAAGGCATTTGATAGAGGGAATAACCTGACTATTCATCTGGTAAATATGACCCAGTATGACGAAAAACTTAAAACATCAGTAGCTTTTCCGCCGAACAAGCTCAAAAATATCCTGCCTGAGGTTTTGTCAAAGCGAGGTCTGAAACAATTACGTATTGCTGAGACCGAGAAATATGCGCATGTGACTTTCTTCTTTAACGGAGGTGAGGAGACTCCATTTGAGGGCGAGGATAGGATTCTGGTTCACTCTCCAAAGGTGCCAACTTATGATTTGAAGCCAGAGATGAGCGCTTATGAGGTAACAGACAAGGTAGTTCAGGCAATCGAGTCAAAAAAATATGATTTTATACTCTTGAACTATGCCAATCCGGATATGGTGGGCCATACTGGAATTTTAGAAGCAGCAATAAAGGCAATAGAAGCGGTAGATACCTGCGTAGGAGGAGTGGTCGATGCAGTGAAAGAATTTGGTGGCGCAGCCATGGTAACCGCAGACCACGGTAATGCAGAGATGATGGTGGATTATAATAACGGCGAGCCATTTACAGCCCATACCACAGATTTGGTTCCGTTTACACTGGTGAAAGATTACTTTAAGGGAAAATTAAGACCCAGAGGCATCTTAGCAGACGTAGCGCCAACCATCTTGTATCTGATGGGAATACCAAAACCTACAGAGATGGATGGGCAGAATTTGATAATAGAGTAAAAATTGCATGACCCATAACAAAACTCTTCTTTTCATCTTAATCTCAGCCCTTTTATTCTCTTTATCCTTTCCCCCTTTCCCAACTGGCTTTTTAGCTTATTTTAGCCTTGTCTTTCTGCTTTTTGCCCTGGAAGGAAAAGGTGGATGGGAATCTTTTAAATTAGGTTACATCTGGGGACTGGTCACCAATGTGCTCCTTTTGTACTGGATAACTTGGGCAACCCTTCCAGGAGTCTTGGGCGCTATCTTGATTTTATCTCTGTATACCGCTTTTCTTTTTCTGTTTTATTCCTGGGTTCAAAAAGCGCTCAAGGAAAAAGCTGTCTTTTTTATGCCCTTTCTCTGGGTTTTGATGGAATATGGC
>MEWM01000020.1:6067-12870 GCA_001775355.1 candidate division Zixibacteria bacterium RBG_16_43_9
TCCAGTATGCATCCATAGTTGGCAATTATGGAGTGTCCTTCTGGATCGCCTGGATCAACGTTCTCGTATACCTGGGAGTCAAAAATTTCGCCTCCAGCAGAAAGGTATTAACCTATGCGGCTTTAATTCTCCTTTTGTTCTTAGCTCCGTTTGTCTCTGGCATCAAGGTCCTGAATCAAAAAACAGACGCCAAACAAATTGATATCACCTTAGTTCAGGGTAATATCCCCCAGGATGTCAAATGGGATTACAAACTCCTGGATTACAACTTTAAGGTTTTTGATGACTTGACCAAAAAGGTTCCGGAAAAAGTCGACCTTATTTTATGGCCTGAAACTGCAGCCCCTTGTTATCTGCGGGCTGAGCCTAAATATTTTTCACTAATCAAATCCTTATCTGATTCTCTTCAGACCCCTCTCGTTTTAGGCACTAACGATTATTCAGTGCTGGGACAGGGGAGCTATCTTTACTACAATTCCGCTTTTTATTTTGATCCTTATCAGAATAATTTTGCGGTCTATAATAAAATTCATCTTGTGCCTTTTTCAGAATGGGTCCCCTATCCGAAAATCTTAGGCTGGCTTTACAGAATAAAGTTCGGGCTTTCAGATTATACTCCGGGAAAAGATTATGTCCTTTTCGAAAATCCGAAAGGGAAATTTCCGGCTTTGATCTGCTTTGAGGCGGTTTTCCCTGATCTGGTTAGAAAATTCGTCTTAAAGGGAGCAGATTTTTTAGTGAACATTACCAATGATGGCTGGTGGGGAAAAACCGCCGGGCCTTTCCAGCACGCCCAGATAAACGTGTTCCGGGCAATTGAGAATCGGATAAGTATTGCCCGATGTGCCAATACCGGAGTCTCGATGTTTGTGGACCCTTATGGGAGAATAACCCAGAGGACTAAAATCTATGTCCAGGATGTCTTGACCGGTAAGATTCCGCTGAGAAATGAGCTGACCTTTTACACCAGATATGGCGACTGGTTTGCTAAGGGAGTTTCTCTGCTTTCTGTTCTGATCTTAGCGTATAGTCTTTTTAGGAAGGTGGTAGGTGATAGGTAGTAGGTAGTAGACAGCAAACAGTATACAGGGAAGAAAAAATGAAAAGATTAATTTTTATCTTTTTCTGGATTTTAATCTTATCCAATCCGCTCTTTTCCGCAGTTGGGGACTGGACTACTTATACTAATATGAACTATTCAAAGCAGATTCTTCTAAAAGATGGTTATCTGTGGGTGGCAGCAACTGGAGGATTGGCAAAGTTTAATCTTTCAGATGAGACTTACAGGAAAATAACCAATGTGGAAGGTCTGGGAGGAAATTATCTTTATTCTTTAGCAGTGGACACGGCAGGAACGTTCTGGTTCGGCGCGAAGAATGGAACCTTGACCAAATATAATCCCCAAGGTAATTCTTTCAGGATATATGATTTCCTGGACCGGGATGGCTCAAGACTCTGGATAAAATATATCGCTCCGGATGAAGATAAGCTCTGGGTCGGACTGAATAAAGGTGTAAGCCTTTTTCAGATTTATAAAAACGACGGGGAGATCAAGGAAACCTACAGGCATTTCGGGAATTTAGCCCAGGAGGTTGAGGTCAACTCAGTTGCCCTCACACCCACTAAAGTCTGGGTCGGCACAGTTAAAGGGATTGCCTTTGCCCCTAAAGACGACCCGAATCTTTTAGATTATTCTCACTGGTATTCCTTTGTATCCGGTCAGAAAGGGCTTACCAACGACACAGTCAATACTGTTTTGAGTGTGGATGAAGAGATTTATATCGGCACAAATAAAGGGGTTTTTGAATTTAACAGCACAGACTCGAGCTGGTCTTTTTCCGGTTTGAATAACCTGATTGTGCGTGACCTGAAATATAGTTCAGGAAAAATCTTCGCCGGCACAAACTCAGGAGTTTATGTTTATGAAAGCGGTGCCTGGTCACAGGTAAGCACTTCGGGGATGATCAATGGAAATCTGAATTCAGTGGCAATCGAGACCTCAGGGAATATCTGGGCTGGGACTGAAGGAAGTGGAATCTCGGTTTATGCTAATTCAACCTGGAGGAACTTCCAGATAGATGGTCCGCCGGGAAACATCTTTAACAAGATAGCAATTGAAGAGAGCGGTAAGATCTGGTGCTCCAACTGGTCTGGAGGCGGCTCCTCTTTTGATGGCATAACCTGGAAGGGAATTCAGGATACTCTGCGCACACTCTTTGGAATCTTACCCTGGATGGCAACTGTCTCCTTAGATTTAGAAGGTAACGTCTGGTTTGGGTCCTGGGGAGGTGGCCTTTTTAAGTTAGACCCACAAGGTAGCTGGTCTAAATATGATTCCACCAACAGCGGGCTTAGACCGATTCGCCCGGATCGCTCTTTTACCGTGGTAAGCGATGTGGTGATAGACCAGACTGGAACGAAATGGATAGCCAACTGGGAAGGATGGGATGCGCTCGGGGACAGGTGCCTGGTGGCGTTGCAGGGTAATCAGTGGACTCCTTATTTCAAAACAGATGGGATCAAGTCCAACCTGATAAATTCCCTTTATGCGGAAGGAGGACATCTCTGGATCTGCAGCCGGGACGTTGGCTTGGGTTTTCTGGATTATAAAGGAACACCAGAAAATAAAAACGATGATACCATTCATTATTATGATGACGTAAACGGCCATCTTTCTGGAAGAGATGTCAGGGCTGCCAGGTTTGACCTCAAAGGGAAATTGTGGGTAGGAACCAATGCGGGATTAGACCTGTGGGACCCGGAAATCTACTACACCATTTATTTTAGAGGAGTGCAGCTCCCTGAACCCTTGGGACCTCAGGTCAACTGGATAGCAGTAGACGAGATGAACAACAAATGGATCGGAACGATAAACGGCGTGGGCGTGATTAATGACCGGGATTCGTTTATTTATGTTTTCACTACAACTAACAGTAAATTGGTAGATGATCTGGTCTGGTTTATCAATATAGACAATAGCAGAGGCAAAGCTTGGATCGGAACCGAGAATGGACTTTCCTCCTTTCAATATAAAGTCCCGGCTGAGAATCTCTGTCAGGTTCATCCTTATCCCAATCCGGTGGTCTTTAGAACTGGAGATGAAAAGGTTACTTTCGATGTCCCCTTGGAGACTAAGGTGAGGATATATACTGTGGCTGGAGACTGGGTGGCAGAGGCTAAATCCGGCGGGATTGGAAAAGAATGGGACTTAAGGAATAGATCGGGAAATCTGGTCGCCTCAGGAATTTATCTTTTCCTTTTATTTGACAACCAGCGGGGCACCTGTGCCGGGAAGATCGTGGTCATTCGTGAATAAAAAGGTATGGGGTTCGAACTTCTCTATTTAGCAGATCTGGATGAGCAAAAATGGGAAGAGCTTCTTTTTAACTCTCCTTTAAGCACCTTTTATCATAAGTCTGCCTGGGCTAAACTCTGGTTTTCCAGCTTTGTCTATTTCACGCCTCTTTTTTTAGTTTATTCAGGCGAAAATGGAGAATATACGGCGGGATTTCCTTTTATCCTCTCTGATAAGTACAGGCTGAAAAGGGCCTACTCGATGCCCTTTAGCACCTATGGTGGAATGATCCTCTCTAAAGAGCTTTCGTCAGAGAAAGCCGAAGAGCTATACAGAAAAATCGATGAGGAGCTGAGGAAACTCAAACTGGCAAGTGTGGAGGTGATAGATTTTTTCGGTCAGCAAAAGAATCTTAACCAGTACGGTTATAATGCAGTAAAGGTTTATACCCATCTTCTGGATTTATCAAAATATATTGATGACCCGGTTCATAAAACCAAAAGGGGTGCAATCCAGGCAGAAAAAAAAGGTGTGAAGGTGGAGCCTCTCTCCTCAGTCGAGAAAATCAGAGATTGTTACAACCTGGTTCTGGAAAGAGATAAACGGCACGGGCTGAAAAGATCAAAATTTCCGCTCGGCTTGTATGAAAATATCTGGAATATTTTGAAATCCGGAGAGGAGCTCCGATGGAGCGTGGCAACAGTCGACGAGCAGATCATCGCATTTCAGATAAATTTCCTTTATAAGGATACAATCTATTACTGGGAAGGCGCCTCCCTTTCTGAGGCTTTGAACCTGAGACCCAATGATGCTTTGTTCTCCGATACCATCCAGTGGGGGATTTCTCAGGGATATAGATATTTTAATTTAGGGGGTTCTCCTGAAAAGGCAGAAGGGCTGGTTAGATTCAAGGAAGCCTGGGGAGGAGAAAGGAAAGAATATTTCATCTATTCTAAAAAGAAGTTCTGGTATAAGACTGCTGAAAAACTGAAGAGGATTTTATAACCGTGAAATAAACCTTTGAGAATTGACAATAAAAAGGACCCTATCTGTCATTGCGAGGAGTCTCCCTACGGGAACGACGAAGCAATCTGCAGAATAAAGGTTAAAGGGATTGCTTCGCTCTCCGCCAGTGGCGGATCGCTCGCAATGACACCAAAAGGAAAGAAAATGAGATTTTTATTCCTCTCAGACGCAAGTAGTTTCCATACCAAGAGATGGGTAAACTACTTTGTTGACAAAGGGTATGAATGCTATCTTGCCTCTCTGGAGAAAAGCCGGGGAACCAGAGCCTCTGAGATTTTCATTTCACCAAAAACCGAATTCTCTTTCCTTAAATATATCTTTTCCCTTTCTGAAATAAAGAATTTGATTCAAAATATCAATCCCGATCTGGTCAACGCCCATTTTGTTCCCAACTATGGTCTGTTGGGAGCATTATTTAAAAAGAAGCCTTTAGTGGTCTCAACCTGGGGATCAGACATATTGATCTCACCGAAAAAATCACCTTTTCATAGACTGAGAGCAAAATATGTTCTGTCTAAAGCTGACCTGGTGACCTGTGATGGAATAAATTTATCAAAGGGACTTCTGGAATTGGGGGTCCCTGAAGAAAAAATAGTTTTAGCTCCGATGGGAGTTGAACGTAGGCTCTTAAAAGAACGCTCAAGCAATGGTCAATTAAAAGACAAAGAAGAAATAATATTCCTAAGCACAAGAAGCCTTGAACCGGTCTATGACTTAAAAACCCTGATTGAAGCTATGCCTTTGATTATTGAAAAAACCAATAAAAAAGCTAAGTTCTGGATAACTGGTCTGGGAAGTCAGGAGCAAGAGCTAAGAAAACTTGCTTCAAAACTGGAGGTCGAAAAAAACGTGGAATTCAAGGGATATGTGACCAGAGAAGAGCTGGAGAAAATTCTGCAGAAAGCAGAGATATATATCTCCACCTCCTTATCTGACAGTACCTCAGTTTCTTTGTTAGAAGCAATGGCATCAGGACTTCTGCCTGTGGTGACAGATATTCCCGGCAACCGGGAATGGATAGAAGATGGAAAAAACGGTTTCCTCTTCCCTCCTGGCAATTATCAGGCTTTAGCCGAAAAAATAATCTGGATAATAAATAATTTTAAAGAAACTGAAAAACTCCGCGCGCAAAATCAAAAAATCATACGGGAAAAAGCGTTATGGGAAGAGAATATGAAGGTCGTCGAAAATAGATTTCTGGAGCTACTTAAAGCAGTTCAGTAGTTTGTTTTTTTCCCTTTGAACTCTTGAACCCTTGAACCTTTGAACCCGTTGACTATGAGCCAAGCTCTCGACAATAAGAAAAAAGTTCTTATAATAGCCTATTACTTCCCCCCTTTAGGTATGGGCGGGGTACAGAGGGTTTCCAAATTCGCTAAATATCTTCCTTCTTTCGGCTGGATGCCAGTAGTTTTGACAGTTAAGGATATTGATTATTTCTCACTAGACGATTCACTTTTGAAAGAATTGCCCGAAAGTGCAAAGATTTACAGAACCGGCTCCTTAGACCCATTGAGATTGGTCTTTTTGTTGAGGAAATTGTTTAAAAAGCAACCAGGCGATCCTAAAAGGGTCGCGCTACGAAATTCCAGAAAGTCTTTCTTCTCAATCTTATTAAGTTTTCTTAACTTGTTCTTTTTCCCGGACAACAAAATCGGCTGGCTACCGTTTGCTTTGATAAAAGGAATCAAGATTTGCAGAAAAGAAAAAATAGACCTTCTGTTTTCCACCTCCCCTCCTTTGACCTGCCATCTGGTCGCTTTTTTCTTGAAGATGTTGACCGGCATAAGATGGGTCGCAGATTATCGCGACTCATATATCATCTATCAGGATGCAAAAAGACCCTTTTCTCTGAAGAACCTGTTGCTGAAGAGTCTGCAAAAGTTATTCTTAAGACGAACAGATGAAGTTATCAGCGTAAACCAGACCATTACCCAACAGCTAAAAGAAATCTCCCCTCAAGCTGAAGAAATGGAGGTCATCACCAATGGATATGATAAAGAGGATTTTGAAGTCGACGTCAAGAAAACTAAAGATATTTTCAAAATAATCTATTTTGGCACTTTCAGCCTTGATTGTCCTGCAGAACCTTTCTTGAAAGCATTGAGTAATCTTCTGCATCAGGGGAAAATAAACCAGGACAAGATTAGATTCATTCACGTTGGCATCTCAATCGGGATGGATATAGGGAAAATGACAGAAGAGTATGGATTAAAAGAAGTCACGGAGTTGAAAGGCTATCTGTCACATAAAAAGGGGATTGAAGAATTACTTGAATCTGATCTGGCTTTACTGACTGTAAGCCAGTCTGCTCCGGTTATAAGCACAGGCAAAATATATGAATATTTAGGTGCTAAAAAACCGGTTCTGGCAATTGCCCCTCAGGATGGAGAGGCTGCTAAGTTGATACAGTCTCTTGGCGCAGGCAGAGTAGTCTCCCCTGAAAATATCCCGGAGATAGAAAATGCTATCTTGTCCTTCT
>MEWM01000020.1:12891-16168 GCA_001775355.1 candidate division Zixibacteria bacterium RBG_16_43_9
GTCAACCCAGAAAAAACAGAAAAGTATGAGAGAAAATATTTGACCTCAAGACTGGTTTGTCTCTTTGACGATATATTGAAGAGGAAATAGATTGTGCCCAGGATTAGTCGTTTGCAACCAAAGTGGCTTGGAATTGGGTACTTGAATAGAAGACATCTTCATGTCATTCTGAGGAAACGAAGTGACCGAAGAATCTCGAGATTCTTCGTCCCCTACGGGGACTCAGAATGACAGGTACCGAGCCCTGAAATCTCGGCTACGCGGTCTTAAACCTGCGGGGCTGGGAGCCCCGCCTACGAGAGCAAGAGCCACCTATTCTTCGTAGGTCGGGCACCCTTGCCGACAGTACCTCTTCAGTCGGGTCAAAGAGAAATGGAAAAGGAATTTATGCCGTCACTTTCCATAATCATAGTTACCTGGAATAGCGAAGAGTTTATCGAGAAATGCCTGAAGTCTGTATTTGATACAAGAGGCTCGACAGACTTAGAGGTGATAGTGATTGATAATGCCTCTCAGGACACGACTACGAAAATAATTGAGAAATTCAAGCCTGAGGTCAGGCTGATTTCCAATCAGGCAAATCTGGGCTATGCCAAAGCCAATAATCAGGGAATTGAGGTTTCCAAAGGTGATTATGTTCTTCTCTTGAACCCGGATATTGAATTGAAAGAAATTTGCTCGAAAGTTATGTTCGATTTCATGGAAAACCACAAAGATATTGATGCTCTGGGACCTCAGCTTTTGAATCCGGATGGGACCATCCAGCCATCCTGCAGGGAGTTCCCGGATTTCTCCATACTCCTCTGGGAATTTTCTGGACTGAGTTTTCTTTTTCCGAAAAATAGAATTTTCGGCAGGTGGAGAATGGGATATTTCGATTTTCAATCTCCCAGAGAAGTTGACCAGCCAATGGGCTCCTGCCTTCTTTTGCGCAGAAAGGTGATTCAGAAAATAGGCGCTTTTGATGAACAGTTTCCCATCTTTTTTAATGATGTGGATTTATGTTACAGGATAAAAAACAGCGGAGGGAAACTGTATTTCCTGCCCGAGGCAAAAGCTTTTCACTATAAGGGAGGCTCAACCCAGCAGGCCAAGCCGGAGATGATCTTATCCTCTCATCTGAGTTTTTTTCGATTCCTCTCCAAATACAAAGATGGAGCCCTGAATCGCATTTTGCTCTATCTTTCTGGAATCCTACTGCTTGTAGCGGCTCTTCTCAGGATTATCTTATATTTTTTGAAAACGGTTTTCTCAAAAAGTTAAGTGCTGACAGGAAATAAAAAGCATATCGTATGCCCCACCTCTGTACTCTTCCATGAAAAAAACGCAGGGGCCATTCTAATTCGTTCTTGTCGCAAAGGGTGGAATCACGGGTCAGATCGATTTTGTTTTTAAGTTCTTCCAACTCCTTTCCTTCCAAGCTTCTCCCCTGTTCGACCATCTGGTCGATTTTTCTCATCACCTCAACTGCGGTTTTTATGCGTGCATCCATCTCCTTATAGGTTTTCTCATCCATCAGGTTATGCTTATACTTGACAAAATTCATTTTTGATGCTGCCTCATAGGTGCTGTAAACAATCTGCTCCCGGCTCATCCATTTGGTCTGGTAATTGAGCATATATCTCCAGCTCGGGCTTTCCAGGGCTTTTCTATGTTCCTCCAGGGTTCTGAATAAAAGGGTATATCCATATTTTTCAGGATTTTCAAAAATCAAGCTTCCTGGATCCAGGAACGGAGCTAAAGGGGAGATATAGGGGTAAAGTCTTTTTTGAGAATTATATTTTTCTAAAAGGTAATCACAATAATCAACGGTCTCCAAGACAGAGTTATAGGTCTGATGAGATAGCCCTATCATAAAAAATAGGTCGAATTTTCTACAGCCGGCTTTCAAGGAATCCTCAATCAATTTTTCCAAGGCGGTATTATCGTAGTTTCTCTGAAAGGATGATCTAACCAGAGGGTCATGCGATTCTGCTGAGATCTGGATATTGAAATTAGGGATGGCTTGGGCTAATTTGTATATGAACTTTTCAGGAGGCGTATCGAAAAACTCAACCACCACCTGGTTTTTTATCTTTGCCTTTTCCAGAAGATCCAGAGTCTTGTAAGCATAGACCTCTCCTGGTTGAAACAGGTCACCCAAGAGGAAAATTGGACCTTTGAAGAAAAAGGAAATTCTCTTCATATCTTTAACTACCAGCTCCGGATCCCGAAATGCCGGCTTTTCCCTTAAACAGAAATTAGAATAGGCAAAAGCGGAGCCGCCACAGGAGGTGCAATTCTGGGTGCACCCCTTGCAGGTGAAGATGGCAGTTATCGGGTATCTTCCCCAGCCGTAAAAGGGGAAATATCCTAAGAGGTCTTTATCTCGCAAGACTGACTTGAACAGGTGAGGGTAATCCAGCCCATTCCCATCTAAGTTTTCAGGAACGAAGCTGAAAGGATTCATCTTGATTTCGTCATTCTTCTCCTTGTAGGTCAGATTAGGAACTGAGGGCAGATCACCCCTTCCTTTTAACGCCTGCATCAGTCTGTAAAGCGGCTCCTCTGCTGAATCTCCCCGGATGACAAAATCCACCTGTGGGTAAAGAATAAGCTCCTTGTGAAAATAGGAGGAGGAAAGCCCTCCGAAGATAACTTTGGCTTGAGGATGATATTTTTTTACCAGCTTAGCTATTTCGAGTCCCCCTTGAGAATGGGGCAGCCAGTGCAGGTCTATTCCAAAGGCTAAAGCTTTTAAGTTTTTTATCTCAGTTTCAGCATCATAATCCGGACTGGAAAGCATTTTGACTGCTAAATTTATAATCCTGACCTTCAGGCCTCTCTTGGTGAGATATGAAGACAGAGACACAAAACCCAGAGGGTACATATCGAAAACCGGAGTGGAAGGGATGACATCGCTAATCGGCCCGAACATAATCGAGCGCTTGCGGAAATCATATACGCTGGGCGGATGCAGTAAGATCAAATCGTACATAATCCTCTCCGTAACTAAAGACCAAACACTAAATTTAGCTTCAGACTCGAAAAAATCAAGGGTTTTGTTGGTTGGAGATCAGCTATTGGCAATTCTTCTGGTCATTCTGAGGGAGTCCGCCTGCGGCGAGACGACCGAAGAATCTGACTATGGAGTGCATCCAGTGGATGCAAGCATCCTACAAATGTACTCCATATGAAAATATTCACAGCAGATGAAATAGATTAAACGGATGTTTAAAGCGGATTTATCATCTGTGAGGTTTCGTAAGGACAGAACAATGTTCTGTCCCTACAGTGA
>MEWM01000020.1:16242-17455 GCA_001775355.1 candidate division Zixibacteria bacterium RBG_16_43_9
CTTTTATTCCCGGGTCAGCATCTTTCCAGATATCCAGAAACTCCTCATATTTTTCAATCGCCTTTTTGTTCCAGCCCGACTTCTCATAAGCCAAGCCCAAAAAATAATGAGCTTTTACTGCCCAAATTGTCGTCCAAGCCCTGTTCTCATCATACCTTGAAAGTGCTTTCTCAAACTCAGCTACCGCCTCACCCAGCCTACCTGCTTCCAGATAAGCTCTGGCAAGCCAATAGAGTATCCCAAAATTTTCGTTTCCTTGGGCTACTTTTTCAAAGCTTGTTATTGATGCTTCGAAATTGCCTCTTGCAAACTCGATAGATCCAACAGTCCACCAGTAAGTACTCATCTGAGTTCTATCTTTCTCTTCAATATCTTTCTTTAAAGCCTCAGCTGACTCTTCAGCTTTTTCAAAATCATTATTCTCCGCTAAGAGAATTGCATAATTGGTTCGCCCATGGTCAACATCATCAGGGTAATCCTCACGATAGACTTCCATTATTATTTCAGATTCCTTTAAAGCTCTGTTCAAATCTTTCTTCTGCTTATAGATATCCATCTTTAATGAGTTTTTGAGTGCAATCAATCCTCTTTCTACTTGTTCCATTTTATCTGCAGCAATGCAATTATCCAAAGCGGTTAACGCTTCCTCGAACTTTCCTTGATAGAGAGGGATATAAGCCAGATAGGTCCTACCATCTGACCGTTTTCCTTTCTCACTGCTGCTTGCAATTTCCTTGTAACAACTCTCAGCCTTAGCATACTCCCTTTTAAAAAGATACATATGCCCCAATTTCATAATTGAGTAATTAGGTTTGATTTCCCCAGCTCTCTTGTAAGATTCAATTGCTTGGTCCAACTTTCCATTATAGGCATAAAGGTCAGCTCTTGTATCATATGGATTGGCTTCATCCGGTGCCAGAGATATATATTTATTTATCGCCCAGATTGATTTCTCAAAATCTCCCATATCATTGTAAATATAGGTAAGTTTATTATACACTAATTTATAAAGAGGGTCTATCTCAATAGCTTTGTTTAAATAGAAGATTGCCTCTTCAAACTGTCGCTCACCATCATAATAGTTCCCTAATCTATAAAATGCTTCTTTCTCATCGGGATAAAGTTCGACCATTTTCTGTAGCTCCTTGATGAACTTATTCCAACCCCCTGAAATGAATGCCTCGTATGTTTTTATGTAATGTTTTTCCTTCTG
>MEWM01000020.1:17585-17803 GCA_001775355.1 candidate division Zixibacteria bacterium RBG_16_43_9
TGCTTCTTTAGAGTAAACCTTATTATGGTAATCCATACCCTCAAGATAGTAACGATACGCCTCCGGTGAATGCGTGGTTACGTCAGCAACCGAAGGGTCTGGTTCTCGCTGTGCCGCTGCAGGGAGTGATAGGTCTTTCTTGATTTCTATTGTGAGCTTATCAACCAGAGGGAAAATATTCTCACCTGCCTGTCCGGTGATTCTCTGGGAAGCAATGG
>MEWM01000021.1:0-256 GCA_001775355.1 candidate division Zixibacteria bacterium RBG_16_43_9
GAAGGAGTTTTCTCAGGAGAATACCTGATCTCTTCAAGTTGATTTTTTTTATCCACAATATGAATTGACCTGACCTCTTCGAAGTCATGGTCTTCTGAGTCAAGCCAGAAAACAGGTATAAAGGTTCTGGAGAACCTGAAGGATAATTCCTCAGCTAATTTAATTGTGGTGAGAGCCTTATAGATGATGAATAGTGGTCCCCCAAAAAGACAAACCTGCTGACCCGTGAAGATTACCAAGGAGTCTGGCTCCTTGA
>MEWM01000021.1:302-6756 GCA_001775355.1 candidate division Zixibacteria bacterium RBG_16_43_9
ACTCTGTTCTTTGAGAATGGAGGAAAGTTTCTCCCTTGGATATTTTCTTTCCTTAATCGATTTGAAAACCCTTAAATAGTTTTTATCTTTACGAAAATCGCCAGCATAGAATCTTTCCACCTTCCCAAAATCATACAGGAAATCGGAAAAAAGCTTCGTAGTGCCCGGTATTTTCCTGAAATCGACTGGCATAAGTTTCAATCGGAAAACTGGCTTTCCATTCCGCTCCTTTCAAAGAGCATCACCAGTGATTTCCCTTTAGACCTGGATTTGTGCCACTGTCCCTTCTTCACCAGAACCCCCTCTCCTTTTTTTAAAACCATTTTTTCCTTATCAAACTCTAATTCGATCTTCCCGTCCAGAACGTAGAAAAACTCATCATAGGGATGATTATGCTTTTTATATTCCCCCTTGATCATCGAAAGCAGGATATTGGCATCACCCACCCTGCTCACCGGAATTGGCTTAAAAGGGTCTTTTACTTTTCTCCCCTCTTTTAAAAGGTCGATCTTGGGCATCTTAACTCCTTTCAGATATATTTATGTTTGTCTTTAAATTCGCATTTTTGAAAAAGAACGCACTTTCCACAGAGCAGATTTCTGGCTTTGCAGATTTTCCTGCCTTGCTCGATAAGATTCAGATGAAAAGGGTAAACCAGAGCTGGCGGAATTTTGTTCTGCAAAAGAACGTGAGCTTTTTTAGAGTCGGTTTTCCAAGGGATAAGCCCGAGCCGTTTACTCACCCGCAGGATGTGGGTATCCACCGGTAGAACTGTCCGTCCCAGGGCAAAGAGCAGCACGCAGGCAACGGTCTTATCTCCCACTCCTGTGAAATGGCTCAGATACTCCTTGACCTTTTCCGTATTCCATTTTTTCAGAAAGGCAAGACTCACTGCACCTTTTTCTTTATAAATTTGATTGAGAATATTCTTTATCCTTTCTGCTTTAATTTTTTCAAGTCCTCCTACTTTAATGCTCTGGACGATTTTACTCAAAGGTGCCGATCTTACCTCTTCCCAGTTTTTGAAATTATGCTTTAAATTCCTATAAGCTCTGTGACTGTTATTATCCGAGGTGTTCTGTGAAAGTATTGTTGCAATCAGCTCTGACAGAGGATCATTAGTAGGTTTTAAGACTTTTCTGCCATATTCCTTCTCCAGTAGATGTTCAATGACTTTTATGTTCTTTGAATCTTCCACCAGATTGACCTTATGAAATCACCAGTTGATGATATTTCGTAAAATAGGTGCTCTGTGAAAGCCTGGAAGTGATTACCGCCGCTATGCTCACCGCGCAGATGAGCATATAGACCACGATTATCTGAAGTTTCACCGCCTGAAGCGGACTGGCACCGGCTAAAATCATCCCGGTCATCGCTCCGGGAAGCTGCACCAGACCTACAATCTTCATCAGGTTCAAAGTCGGTATCATCGCCGCCCTCACAGTGGCTTTGAAAGAATGCTCTACTGCCTGAGTTGAGGTTACTCCCAGGGATAGGGCCTGTTCTATCTGATCCTTCTTGTTCTTCATCTCCGAGTACATCCTCTCCAGGGCTAAAGCCGCAGCATTGGTGGAGTTTCCAATAGTCATACCAGCCAGAGGAATGACATATTTCGGGTCAGCAGTTATGACTCCTAACAGAAGCAATGCTCCTAAGGTAAAGAAGGTCCCGACCCCGATAGAAAAAGTGGAGATTGTGAAACCCTTCAAACTTCCTTTAGTCCTGGAACCAGCGGTCTGACCTCCGACCAAGACCATAATCAGGATAACCAGCAAGATCAGCCAGAGGTTATTCAGATCAAAGACCAGCTCCAGAGCATACCCAACAGCTATAAGTTGAACAAAGGAGCGTAATGTGCCGATAAGCAGGTCTTTTTCTAAATCGAGTTTCCTGAAATACGATATTCCTATTGAAACAGCTACCAGGACTAAAGCCAAGAGCACTTCTTTAATACCACCTATCACTTCTCCTCCTTTACCAACTCCCCTCTGATAAACTTCTGAGATAAGGGATTATTAGGGTTCTGCAAAACGACTTGCGAGTCTCCTTCTTCAACTTTCTCACCAGCTATCAGAATGACGCATCTGTGCCCCAATCTCTGCGCCTGGCTCAGATTGTGAGTGATGAAAAGTATAGTCAGCTTTAACTCCTGGTTTAAATCTTTGATAAGCTTTTCGATTTGTAGAGTAGCCGTAGGGTCTAAGGCTGAGGTCGGCTCATCTAAAAGTAAAACTTCAGGTTTATGCATAAGAGTTCGCGCTAAAGAGACCCTTTGTCTTTCACCGATGGATAATTCCTGCGAATCTCTTTTAAGAAAATTCGAATCCAGGCTAACCAGGTTCAGGCATTTCTCCATTTCTTCGTCACTTTTTTCATCGCTGACCTTCAGTCCAAATCTCAGATTTTCCTCTACCTTTCCGTCAAACATAACCGGAACCTGAAAAACCAGACTGACTTTTTTTCGCAGGTTCAACACTTCAAGCTCCTTTATGTCGATCCCATCCAGGTGGATTGAGCCTGAGGAAACCTCCTCCAGCCTGTTTATCAGCCGGAGCAAGGTGCTTTTACCGCTGCCCGAAGGACCAAGAATAGTGCAGATCTCCTCCGGCTGGACAGATAGATCAACCCCTTTCAAGACTTCCATTTCTTTTAAATTATTGCCTTCCTTTACTGCCCTTTTTCTGGTGACTTTTTTTAGTTCTATCTTGAACATATTGAATGGAAGAAAATTAAAATTTAGTGAATTATATCACAAAAAAAGTTTATTGTCAATTTTTTTGTTAAGGGGCAGGGGAAAGTTTTAATGTAGCGGAAACCTTCAGGTTTCCAACTTGCTAAGAACAAAAAATGGAAGGCTGAAGCCTTCCGCTACTAAAAGAATTAAAAAACGTCCGGGATAAACCCGGACGCTACGAGATTCGTTTTCCAGACAAAAAATCGCTCTAAGACAAAAATATGAACAGCTCTTTTTAGCCAGCTAACTTTTTCTTATCCTCAGGAGTCGGCTCCTCCTTCTTCACTTCATCCTCTAACTCCCGCATCCCCTTTTTGAACTCGCTTACGCTTTTACCTAATCCCTTGGCAATTTCAGGTATTTTCTTTGCGCCAAATAAAAGCAATAGGACTAAAAGGATTAACAGCAGTTCCTGAGCTCCAATTCCGCCAAGCATTTTTTTCCTCCTTAATATTCTTTAATCCGGCTTTAAGCCAGATCTAAGCCGAGTTATTTATTTCCTTTCTAATATACGCTAAACTTTTTCCAAATACAACTAAAAAAGAGTATAACCAGGTTCGATAAATCGAACCCCTACAGCCGTCATTGTAGTTGCTTGATTTATCAAGCATTTTATTGCCAAGCTTAAGGAATGTAGCGGAGGTCTTCAGACCTCCAGGGGGTGGGGAAGCGTGAAAGATGGAAGGCTAAAGCCTTCCTCTACAAAAAAACCGTAGGGGCGTATCGCGATACGCCCCTACCAAAATCCTACCGCAACAAAACCATCTTCTTGGTAGCTGTGTATTCCTCAGTTCTTAACTGGTAGAAATATATCCCGCTTCCTACCTCTTTGCCAGAATTATCCTTCCCATCCCAGATGACTTTATAGTTTCCTGGAACTTTTTCCTCATCCACCAGAGTCCTCACCAACTGCCCCAGGATATTGTAAATCTTAAGGGATGTGTGGATGGGACGATTAACCATCGACTGTGAACCATCCACCGCCTTTCCCTGGGTTGTGTGGATGGGACGATTAACCATGAACTGTGAACCACCCACCTGGAAGGGAATGGTGGTGGCGGGGTTAAAAGGATTCGGATAGTTTGCGCTCAGAGAATAACTTTCAGGCAGACTGACATCCTCTTCTTTAACCCCAGTAGGTGAATATCCAAACTCTGCCAGAATCTTATGTAACAAAGGAACGGACTGACTCTCTTTGATATAATATAGAGGGAAATCAAAGAAATAAACTTTGTAATCCTCACCGATATGCCTCATACCGATGGGCTTGCCCTCAAAATTGGAGGCGTCATAAACTGAGTTGAAAACATAAATTACCTCTTCGGGATACAATGGTGCAAAATAACCAATAAGCGGAAGCCTCCCCTGCAAATCACATTTATCTTTAGGATAACTGAGGTTCACCCTGGCGGTATCAACCTCTAAGTCAGAAAACTCGGATGACAAGTCTGAATGAGTGCCGATAAACTCCTCCAGACCGCAGTACCAAGCCGGAGCTAACAAAGTCTTCATATGCAATATGTCATATGCGAAATCGCCTTTTACATAATAATGGTAATTAAGGCCATAATGGGGTGGAGCAATTAGATTCCAGCCAGCTAAGATGAGCTTCCCCCCAGCCTTTGTATAGCGCGCGAAATTCAGAAAAGTAGTATCCACAGGACTGTCTGGAGACGAAGAAACTGGACCAAATCTTCCTTCAGAATGGACGACACAAACCAGATACGGACTCAATTCCTTCAAAGAAACGTGTGGGATACTAGGCAGGTCGTGCTTGGAATATACAAAAGGATAACCTTGCAACGCCCGATTGTAAAAAGCATTAACGCTGTCATCCTGAACAAAAATTATGCCATGAGGGTCGCTCATATCCACGAGCAATATCCCCTGGTCAAAAGCCATGGACAGAGCGTAAACACTATCTGAAGGAAAGCTTTCCAGCCCTATATCATCAACGGCTGAAACAGCATAATAATAGACTACTCCGTTTTCGTAACTCTTGTCGCACAAATTAGTATCCAGCCCAGCTAACCCGATAGTTCCTATTAATTCGTATGTTCCAACTTCAGTTTTTCTATATATTTTATATCCGATAACATCCTTTTCTGGATGATGATTCCACGCCAAGCAGATTTTATCTTTAGTCGAAGTGGCTACCAGACCAGTTGGAGGCATGGGTCTTCCAGCTAATGTCATAAGCTCTTTTGACCTTTTGCCTTCTTTCCCACTCTCGTTAATACTGGTAACAACATAATAGTAAGTATTGCCTTCGACTAAATCGTTATCCAGAAAGAACGTATCTTTGATGACTTCAGTATTTACTGGTGATGTTGGGTATACACCTGAAATAGAGCTTCTGTAAATATTGTAACCTTTTAAATTATAATATTTCTTAGGAGACCATGATAGAATCAGAGCGGAATCAGTAGAATTTAGCACCATAAAAACCTTTGGTGGACCAGGTGGCGGCAGAGTATAACCGGACTCATAGACTCTCTGAGCCACAGAGACATTTGAGAATAAATTATTGAAGTCAAGTTTTGAATAATAGACCTGTGGGTTTTGAGGGTCAATAGGATTTAAACCTTTATGCAGGCTATCACCCATTATAATCCCAACGACAAAATTAATACTGTCTTTTGCAGGGATATCAAAAGGTCCAAATGAATATAGAAATCTGGTGTCATAACCGTCTGCTAAGTCCCTACAAATGGACGGTGGAGGTAACCAGCCGGAATCAGTTTGATCAATGCAGGTATAAATCTGATCGTAATCATATTCGCCATTAGACATAAGAAAATATTTAGCTCGATCACCACAGGGTGTTCCCTTCCCGCCCTCACACCAGGTGCCATAATTTTTTGCCCAGAGGTCCCAGCTGGATTTTTTCCAGGGTCCAAAATCAAGATTGATAGGATCAGACCCTTCTGACACCCACCAGTTGTAGGATACGTTCGGCTCTGGATTAGAAGGACCTAAAAGCTTAAACCCAAACACTCCAATCGGGCTGTGGGAGGTAATCTGACCTCGCACCAAATCTCCATCATTATCAGCCGCCCAGGCTAAATTTATTTCTCTTGGTCCCTCAGGTGCTTCCACTGATTTTATGAAACCTGTCACATCGTCCCTGAACCCTGAGGCATTTGCGATATACATTATATCAGTATCCATATAGAATCCGATATAAGCTTTGGAGATGAACTTATTCCCAAAATTTTTTATCTTGTAATCTAAGAGAACAAAATCATCATAAGGTGGGCTTATCCAAGAATAGCTATGTTGGGTAATCTCGATATTCAAAGGTTTGTGAAATCTGTGATCAATAGGGTCAGGGTCTTCTTCATCTACAACTGAATCAGTATAGACTGCTACAAGTTCTTGATCTCCAAAATTTTCAAACTTCTTAATCTCTCCATTAGGGCAAATATCAGCAGGTAACATCTCATTAATCCAAAGCCAGCCATCAACTCCAACTGAAACCAGGGTTTCCCCTTCCACAATCCCACCGACCCAGATAGCACCCTGAAACAAATATTCCAACCCAGATCCGCCTGGAAATTCTGCTGAAGGTGCGGGTAAACCTGTCTCTGAATCATCTTGCCACTCCATTTCGCTTCCCAGAAATCCCCAATTAGTAACAGAAAACCATAGGTTAGATTCTTTATGAACTAATAATTGAATACAAAGATCTGAGGCAATATCAATTGTCTTTTGAGACTT
>MEWM01000021.1:6824-7079 GCA_001775355.1 candidate division Zixibacteria bacterium RBG_16_43_9
TCATCTTTCACCTCACGAAAAATGGTTAATAGTTGAATTCTGTGAATTATTATCCAAATTAATATAATAAAAAAATGTGCCAGGTAAAGTGGAATTTTTAGAAGTTTTAAGTCGCACGTAACTGATTAGATTCAAACAAGATGTGAAAATCGACTTAAACCTTTACTTAAACGTTAATGCAGGATGCTGCCTTTAACGGGTGAAATAAAAACTCTCAAACCCAGTCACTACCTTCGGTTACATCCTTCGCAGAAA
>MEWM01000022.1:0-2640 GCA_001775355.1 candidate division Zixibacteria bacterium RBG_16_43_9
CTTGACATTTATGAAAAAATCGATATAATAAGAGGTTATATAATGGCTAAAATAATAGGCATAGACTTAGGCACAACCAACTCCTGCGTGGCAATTATGGAGGGGAAGGATCCTAAGGTCATTCCCAATTCTGAGGGAATGAGGACCACGCCTTCTGTAGTCGGATTCACCAAAACAGGTGAAAGGTTAGTTGGTCAGATCGCCAAAAGGCAGGCGATTACCAACCCGCAGAACACCGTATATTCCATCAAACGGTTTATGGGCAGGAAGTACTCTGAGGTGCAGTCCGAGATCAAAACCGTTCCCTATAAAGTCGTCGAAGGTTCCAACGGTGATGCAAGGGTCAGAATCGAAGAGCGGGAGTATACTCCTCCGGAAATCTCAGCAATGATATTGCAGAAGATGAGGCAGACGGCTGAAGATTATTTAGGAGAAAAAATCACCCAGGCAATTGTCACGGTTCCGGCTTATTTTAACGATTCACAGCGCCAGGCAACTAAAGATGCCGGGAGAATTGCAGGTCTGGAGGTTTTGAGGATAATCAACGAGCCGACTGCAGCTTCATTAGCTTATGGTCTGGATAAAAAGAAAGATGAGAAGATTGCGGTTTTCGATCTGGGTGGCGGAACTTTCGATATCTCCATTTTAGAAATCGGGGAAGGAGTATTTGAAGTAAGATCGACTAATGGAGACACTCATTTAGGCGGGGATGATTTCGACAAAAGAATCATCGACTGGATGGTCTCGGAGTTTAAAAAGCAGGAAGGGATCGACTTGTCCAGAGACCCGATGGCTTTGCAGAGATTAAAAGAGGCAGGTGAAAAAGCCAAAATGGAGCTTTCGTCTACTCTTGAGACAACTATCAACCTGCCTTTCATAACTGCAGATGCAAATGGACCGAAACACCTGAATATGACTCTTTCCCGGGCAAAGTTAGAACAGTTAGTGGATGACCTGATTGAAAGGACAATTGAGCCAGTGAGGAAAGCTCTAACAGATGCCAAACTTTCCGCAGACCAGATCGATGAGGTCGTCCTTGTCGGTGGAATGACCAGGATGCCCAAAGTTCAGGAAACTGTCAGGAAACTTTTCGGCAAAGAGCCGCATAAGGGAGTAAATCCGGATGAAGTGGTAGCAGTTGGTGCCGCAATCCAGGGAGCGGTCTTAGGCGGAGAAGTCAAGGATATATTATTACTTGACGTCACTCCACTTTCCCTGGGAATTGAGACTTTAGGCGGAGTTTTCACCAAGTTAATCGAAAGGAATACGACAATTCCCACCCGAAAAAGCGAGATCTTTACTACTGCTGAAGATAGCCAGACCTCAGTGGAGATTCACGTTCTTCAGGGTGAAAGGGAGATGGCGATTGACAACAAGACGATCGGTAGGTTTCAATTAGTCGGGCTCCCTCCAGCACCCAGGGGGATTCCTCAGATCGAGGTAACTTTCGATATCGATGCTAACGGAATACTCAACGTGTCAGCCAAAGATAAAGCCACAGGAAAACAGCAGAGCATCAGAATAACCGCATCCAGCGGACTTTCAGAAGCAGAGATCAAGAAAATGGTCAAAGATGCAGAGGTGCATTCGACTGAAGACAGGAAGAGAAGAGAAGAGGTTGATGTCCGTAACCGTGCAGACCAGTTAGCTTACGAGACAGAAAAAAATCTGAGAGAATACGGGGACAGACTGGACAGCGAGACAAAATCTAAAGTTGAAACGGCTGTAGCAAGAGTCAGGGAAGCTCTCAAGAAAAGAGAAATGCAGGAGATCAAATCGGCAACTGAATCTCTGACCTCAGTCTGGCACGAGGCGGCATCTAAGATGTATCAGAAGTCTACTGCCCAGACTCATTCTAGAGGCGATAAGAAGGAAGGAAAATCGGACCGGGGCAAGGACAAAGGGAATGCTGTTGATGCAGATTATGAGGTAGTCAACTAAAGAGAGCTTAATTAAACTAAGGAGAAAAACAGATGGATCAAAATTCCTTAGATGATTTCAGGAAGTTCACAGCCAACCGTTTCGAAGCTGTTATCGTGGCGGCAAAGCACGCCAGGAGAAAAAATCAGATTTTGAACGAGGAGGAGGCGTTAGCTCAAAGTGGGGAGGAAGTAAACAAGCCCAGGATGGAAATGATAATCTCCTCAGCTTTGAAAGAAGTGGTCCAGGGAAAAGTCAAGTTTGAGCGACCCAAAAATACGGAGAAAAAATTTGCCAAATGAGGAGCAGTGGGATGCCTACTTACGAATACAAATGTAGAAAATGCTCTTTCACTTTTGAAAAATTTCAGAAGATGACCGATGAGCCGGTAAAAACCTGTCCAAAATGCGGAGGAGAAGTCGAGAAATTAATCTCTGCTGGAGCAGGGATAATATTTAAGGGAAGCGGATTTTACTCAACCGATTACCGGAGCGAATCATATAAAAAGAAAGAAAGGGAAGAAAGCGGTAGTTCGATCAAAGAGGTTAAAAAGGAGAAGAGTAGCAGCAAGACAGAATCCAAGTCTAAATGAAGAATATAGTCTGCCACGTCAGGGGACGTGGCAGGCACGGTGAATGAGAGAATTTTACTGTGGTCGTCGTCCGCCGCAGGCGGACTGATCCGACGATGGGAAATGAAGGGGCTGACAACAAAGACCTT
>MEWM01000022.1:2697-15040 GCA_001775355.1 candidate division Zixibacteria bacterium RBG_16_43_9
TTTAGCCTCACTCTGAGGCGACCTTAAAAGGTCGCACTACGACAGGAATATTAGGCGACCCTAAAGGATCGCACTACGGAAACATTAAAGAAAATGAGAAAGAAAGTGTCACTCAAGTATCGGAAAAGAATAAGGTTGAAAGATTTTTCTTATAAAGGTTACTGGCGATATTTTGTTACGATTTCGACTAATTATCGAGAACTATATTTTGAAAATAAAGAAAATGTGGAATATTGTGTCAACATTCTTAGAGATGTCTCAGCTTCCCATAAGTTTAAAATTTTAGCCTATTGCTTTATGCCTGATCACTTGCATCTCTTAATTGAAGGTGAAGAGGAGGATTCAGATTTTAGAAAATTTATGTCGGTTTTTAAGCAAAGGACAAATTTTCTTTTTAAAAAGACGAAGGATGAGGCGCTATTTCAAGAAAATTATTATGAGCACGTTCTTAGGAAAGAGGAAGACACTATTCAGGTGGTGAGATACATCTTGAATAATCCGGTAAGAAAAGAATTGGTTGCTGAATTTAGAGATTATCCTTTTCTTGGTTCTTTTGTCTATGATTTAAAGGAGTTATTTTCGTAGTGTGTCACTCCGTTGAAGGGTACAAGCCTCGCTAAAGGCGATCTTGAAGGAGCCGACCACCAAGAGAGGAAAAGTAGGGCGAGGCTTTAGCCTCACTCTGAGGCGACCTTAAAAGGTCGCACTACGATAAATAAGAAGGTGATTTCACTATGAGACTTGATAAACTAACTCAAGGGTCGCAGGAGGCTCTGCAATATGCTCAGGAATTTTTAGCCCGGCAGGGTTATGAACCCTCGTTTGGAGCACGTCCTTTAAAACGGGTGATGCAAAGGTATGTCTCTCAGCCGTTAGCTAACGAGATTTTGAAAGGAAAATTCAGAGAAGGAGATAAGATTAAAGTTGACTTGAAAGGGGAGGAGATTATATTTAGCAGGATTGGATGATTTTTGCTGTAGTTGTATTACTGTAGCACCCGTAGGGCAATGCGACCCTGTCCTACCCTACGGGGGCTTGCTCCGGATCCGTAATAGGAAAAGGGTCGCGCTACGAAAAAATAAGAGGACAAAAGAGAATGAAAAAACAAACTCTGTTAATCGGGGTCATCTTCGGGATAGCAGTCTTAATGTCTAATTGCGCAAAAAAAAGCGAACAGGTTTTGAATCAGGAAGCGAAGAAAGCCTTAGAGGAGAAAAATTATAAAGAGGCAGTGAATATCTTCGACCAGCTTATTCGGGCTTATCCTAAAAGCCCGGATGCTCCTAAATCCTATTTCAACCTGGGAATGGTATATTTTGGGAATCTGAATGACCAGAAGAAAGCTGAACAGGTCTGGGAAAGACTGGTAAGAAAATATCCAGGATTCGACCTGGAAAAGGAGTTTTTTGCTTGTGCTCAGGAGACCCAGGATCAGAAAGACCCACAACTGGCTATTAAGGTCTACGAGGAAATTCTAAATTACTTTCCTGCAAGTTCTAACCGGGATAAGGCATCATTTTTAATAGGGTTTGTCTATTCCGAGCAGTTGAAGGATTATCCCAAAGCTAAGGAAGCCTTTGAGAAATTCATAAAAGAATATCCCCAGAGTGATCTGAAAGATGATGCGGAGTTTATGCTACAAAATCTGGGGAGGGAGCCGGAGTTAGAAAAATCGAAGTGATTTCTGGTATCAAGGATAACAGCCTGATGTCCGTTGCTACAAACCACGATCGTCGGGCTTGTAGTTGTGTAGCGGAAGGCCTCAAGGTCTTAGACTTCAGCCTTCCATTTTTCTTTTATGCAGGGAATATGGAAACCTGAAGGTTTCCGCTACATTTTCAGTGCTGTCAGGTGTTACCACCTGACAGTGAGTAAGCTTTCAAATTGCGACAGGAGGTAACTTCTGTCGCCACAGTCGAGGATACGTCGGGCATAAAGCCCGACGCTACAAATTCTCACCCCTTCCTTACAAAGGAGAGGGAATTTTTATCTCCCTGCTCTCAAAGCAGATGTTATCATCCGCTCTTTTCTCTGCTGGATGATAACATCCAGCAGGAGCAAAGCTTGATTTACTGCCTCTATAGTTTTTTATTGACAAGTAGGGATATTTCTTTTTATTATCCTTGAAAAATCATAAGGAGTAGTTTTGAGGGTTGTGCTTCAGAGGGTGAGGGATGCATCAGTCGAGGTTGAGGGAAAGATAGTTGGACAGATTGGCAAAGGGATGGTTCTGCTGCTTGGGGCTACGATTGGAGATAGCGAAAAGGAGGTCGTTTACTTAGCGGATAAGTGTGCCAACTTACGGATCTTCGAGGATGCTCAAGGGAAGATGAACCTTTCGGTTCAGGAAATTGGAGGAGAGATTTTAGTCATATCCCAGTTCACTTTATATGGTGATACCAGGAAAGGTCGGAGACCGAGTTTTACTGAAGCGATGGAACCTAAAGAAGCGGAGAGACTGTATCTGATGTTCATAGATTATCTTAAAGAGAAAGGGTTGAGGGTGGAACAGGGGGTTTTCGGGGCTAAGATGCTGGTTAAGATTTTCAATGATGGGCCGGTGACTTTTATTTTAGATAGTAAGGAGAAATGATATTCGCAAGGGGTGGAGCTCACATCCACCCCTGCGTGATGTCATTCTGAGTCCGCAGGACGAAGAATCTGTCGGACTTAACCTTGAAGGAGATTCTTCGGTCGTCCATTTGGACTCCCTCAGAATGACTAAGAAGAATGGATATAAACGGTGAAATAATAGTGAAACTATGAGTTCTGATCTTACAAAACTTTTAAATGGGAAAAAATTCGTTTTAGGTTCGAGTTCTCCCCGACGAGCAGAGCTGTTGAGAAAAGCAGGGATAAATTTCGTGGTCGTAGTTCCGGAAAACATCAACGAAGAGCAGGTCTCATCTGACCCGGTCTCACATGTGTTAGAGCTATCCAGGAAAAAGGCAGAAAACGTTGCGAAAAAAGTAAGAGACAGTATAATCCTGGGAGCGGATACGATTGTAGTTTTAAATGGTGAGATACTGGGCAAACCGAAAGATTCAGAAGAAGCTTTTAAGATGTTAAAAAAACTAAGTGGCAAAGAGCATAAGGTCTATACTGGCATCTCGCTTGTGGATAAGAAGGAGGGAAAAACCTTAAGTGGTTATCAACTCACTAAAGTAAAATTCAACCAACTAAAGGATAAGGAAATAAAAGATTACATTGACACAGGTGAGCCTTTAGATAAGGCGGGTGCTTATGGGATTCAAGGGATGGGGAATTTCCTGGTGGAGAAAATCGAGGGGGACCTGGATAACGTCATCGGTCTGCCCTTGAGAAAGTTAGAGGAGCTTTTGATAAAAATCAGAAACTGAGCGAGGGATAAGTTGGAAAACTTAGGTTCATTCCTCAAGGAGAAGAGGAAAGCTAAAGGGTTAAGCTTAGAACAGGTCTCAGAGGAGCTAAGGATTAAACTGAGCTTCTTAGAAGCTCTGGAAGAGGAAAAAGACGAGCTACTGCCTGCGCCGCTTTACAAAAAGATTTTTCTCAAAGCTTATGCAGATTACCTGGGCTTGAATTTTGAAGAGATTTTGAATAAGTTCTCAGTTGACGGATCAAAAATTAGGGAAAAGGAAGACACCATTTCTGCACCTCCAGTCAAAAAAGAGGTACAAACATCAGAGCAAATGACCGGAAGAAAAGGGAAAATAAATTATAATTCCTGGCTGGTGCTGGCTGGTATATTGTTAGGAGTAATAATTATCCTGCTATTTATAATGCATCAACAAATCTATAAGTATGATAAAGACACCAAAATAAGGACAAAAGAAGCCAGACTGGGTCCTTCTCTTCCTGTGCCGGATACTGGAAAATTAGAACCCAGACCTGCAAAAAAGGAAGAGGTCAAAAAAATCCCCTCTCAACCAAAGGGGATGACCCTGAGGTTAGAAGGGCTGGACAGGACCTGGGCAATGGTGATCGGTGACGGAGACACGCTCTTCACAGGCTTCATCAAAAGCGGAACGCAGGTTGAGTATCAAGCCCAGGACTATTTTAAGCTCACCTTCGGCAGGGCCTGGGCAGTCAAAGGCTACCTTAACGGAGAAAAGCTTAAGTCTTTTGGGTCAAAAGGTAAGAGCATCTTCGGGCGGGAGATCAGCAAAAATAATTACGGAGATTTCTTAGATACCACAGCAACAGAATGAAGGAGTTTTTTTGAGCAACGGGTTTAGAAAAGAGGAGGTCAATTGTATTTATCCAAGTTAGAGATATTAGGTTTCAAGTCTTTTCCCAACAAAACCGAATTTGTTTTTAACCAGGAGATAACTGCTATAGTTGGCCCGAACGGATGCGGGAAAACCAATATCTTGGATGCGATTCGCTGGGTCCTGGGAGAACAAAGGACCTCCCTTTTAAGAGGCGAAAGAATGGAGGAGGTCATCTTCAACGGGACCAAAGAGCTGAAACCTTTAGGGATGGCAGAGGTCTCGCTGGTCATAGAGAATAACCAGGGTATACTTCCTACCGAATACCAGGAAGTGCAGATCACCCGGCGTCTTTTCCGCTCTGGAGAAAGCGAGTATCTTTTAAACAAAAAGAGTTGCAGGCTAAAAGATATCATCGATTTATTTCTGGATACCGGAATGGGGACCCATGCTTACTCGGTGATCCAGCCGGAGATGGTCGAGTCAATCCTCTCGAACAAAACCGAAGACAGGAGGTTTTTATTTGAGGAAGCCAGTGGCATCTCCAAATATAAACACCGGAAAAAAGAAGCCTGTCGAAAATTAGAAAGCACGGAAAACGACCTTCTGCGTCTGAAGGATTTAACCGCAGAAGTGGAAAGGCAGGTAAATTCACTGAAAAGACAGGTAAGGAAAGCAGAAAGATTTAAGAAATTATCCCAGGAGCTGAAAGACCGGGAGCTGAAAGCCAGTAAAACCGAGTATGATTCCCTGTGGGAGAAAGAAGGTCAACTGGAGACAGGACTAGAGGAAAAAGAGGAAGAAAGAGTGGCTCAGAAGGCAAAACTGGCAGAGTTGGAGCTGAAAAGCGAAAAGCTGAAATTAGATTTGACTCAGGTTGAGAAAAAGTTCTTCTCCTCGCAGAGGGAGTTAGAAGAGCGTCTTGAAGCTTTGCGCACTCTGGAAAAGGAAAATGCTCTGAATAAGGAAAGAGTCCTCAACTTACAGGAAAACCAGAAGAGACTGGGAAAAGAGATAGAGGAGAATCTCTCCCGCAGAGAGACGATCAGATCGGAGATAATAGAGAAAGAGGAAAAATCCAGAGAGGTAATAGAAAAGATAAGGTCCGTGGAAAAAGAACACGAATCTAAAGAAGAAGAGCTTAAAGTTCTGGATGACAGGTTGAGAAATTGCAAAGAGAAAATCGCCTCACTTAATACCCAGCTTTCAGAGGTCAATAAATTACTGCATCAGTCAGAATTAGAAGAACAAAATTACAGACTGCAGTTGGATGAGCTGGAAAAAAGGAAAACCTCTCTGGAGGAGGAGGAGAAAAACCTTCTCAGTGCTCTACAGACGGTCCTCAGGGAAAAAGAAGCTCTAAAAGAGTCGAGTCATTCTGTAAAGAATTCCCTGGAAGATAAATCAAGAGAGAGGTTGGCTCTTCTGGCTAAATCAGAAAAGACACATAAGACCATCGAAACCCTGATTGATCAGAAAAATGAAAAAGAGAAGACTAAAAGCTCACTTCAGGCTAAATTTGAGCTTCTCCGGGATATGGTGGAGCATTATGAAGGGTATCAGGCCGGGGTCAGGGAAATCCTGAGTCAAAAAGAAAGAATTCCTGGACTTATCGCACCTGTTGCCAGTCTCATAAACGTGGAGAAAGAATATCTGACTGGCATAGAATCAGCTTTGGGAGAGTCTGCCCAGTTTATACTTTCACAGGATTTCGACTCAGCCCGCAAAGGAATTGAGCTCTTAAGAGAAGAGAAAAAAGGAAGGGCGACTTTCATCGTCTTAGACCGGTTCAGGGAAATAAATTTTGAGCCGGCAAAAGACAAGTTGGAAGGTAATGGGATTAAAGGCTGGGCAAAAGAGTTTGTAAAATGCAAAAAAGAATATGAGCCAGTCATAGATTTTCTTTTAGGCAGAATTGCACTGGTTGACTCGCTTTCAAATGGGATAGAATTAAGTTCAAAGTTAGGTCAACAGTACGGAGTGGTTACTCTGGATGGACAGGTGATAAAAGGTGGTAAGATAGTCGAAGGTGGCTCAGAAAAAGAGATATTCTTAGTTGGCAGAGATGAAGAGCTGAATGGGATCACTCGAGGACTTGCCTCTCTTGAAGACGAGCTGGCCAATTTGATTAATGGAATACAGGTTAAGGAAAAAGAGAAGTCTGATTTATCCTTTTCGCTTTCTGATTTAGACCGGAGGATGGAAGAAGAGAAAACAAGATTCAAAAATTTTGAGCTGGATTTAGCCCGGCAGGAAGAGCTTGAAAAAGGGTTGAACCAGAGACAGGAAATCATTCAACAAAAAAAAGCTGAGATTTCTCAGGAGCTTGCAACTTTAAAAGAAAAGGAAAGGGATTTGAAATCAGGCGACCTGAGGGAGAGAAGAAATGTTTTAGAGCAGGAATATGAAATGCAGGAAGAGGAATTAAAAAGGTCGGAGACTGAAAAGGAAAATTCCTATTTGAAGCTGAACCAGTTGAGGATTGAGCTGGTTAGCCTGCAGGGTAAGGAGGAGCAGATAAAGAACGAAACCGAAAGGTTAAAAGACCTGGACCTGGATCTGTTATCAGATGAGGAGTCAAAAAGGAAGGAATCAGAAGCTTTAAATTCAGGGATAGAGGAGCTTAATCGAAGAATTGATGAACAAAAGTCAGAGTTAGAGAGAAGAGAAAAAAGCAGAGTGGAAAAAGAAGAGCAGGCAGAGAGCTGCCAGCAGGAGCTGGAGCGGATTCAGCCCCAGCTTGCTTCCTTGGAAGAGGAGCTTAAATCAAAACGAAAGATAAAAGAGGAATTGCAGGAAATCCTCCACCGGTTAGAGCTGGAAAAATTAGAGGTAACCACTGTCAGGGAAAATCTAAAAAAGAAAATCTGGGAGGAACAGGAGAAAGACCTGGAAAAGGCGGAGGGGCTGAGCGAGGAGGAGAAGAAGGAGTTTGAGAGTTATCCTCAGAGGATAGCTGAGCTGAAGGAGAAAATAAAAGAACTGGGACCGGTCAACCTTTTAGCTTTAGAAGAATACCAGCAGCAAAAAGACCGGCTTGATTTTCTTCAAAAACAGATGCAAGACCTGATCGAGGCTAAACAGAATTTGGTCTCGACCATTGAGAGGATAAACGTAACCGCAACTGAGCTATTTCTGGAGACTTTCCAGAGAGTGAAGACAAATTTCCAGCAGGTATTCGAGACCCTGTTTGAAGGGGGGGAGGCAGAGGTAAGTCTGATAGAGGGGATGGACCCGCTGGAATCACCGATCGAGATCTCTGCCCGTCCGATGGGAAAAAAGCTGATAAATATTAACCAGCTCTCCGGAGGAGAGAAGGCGCTGACTGCTCTGTCTTTACTTTTCGCTCTATATTTAGTGAAGCCCAGTCCATTCTGCGTCTTAGATGAGGTGGATGCGCCCCTGGATGATGCTAATTTAGCCCGATTCATAAAGCTGATAAAAAACTTCAGCCAGAAAACCCAGTTTATAATCATAACTCATAACAAGCTCACTATGGAATCAGCAGACGTGCTTTACGGAGTAACTATGGAAAAACCGGGCGTTTCCAAGATAGTCTCGGTAAAACTTAATCCGCAAGAGGTGATACCGGAAAAGGTTTAAAAGAGATACTCTGTATTGCATTGAATTCCGTCTTTGCGAGCGATCCCGCCAAAAGCGGGAGTGCGAAGCAAACCCTTTACTTATTATTGGTGGATTGCTTCGTCGTCCAAATGGACTCCTCGCAATGACAACGATCTTGTGCTCGTCGTCCGCCAGAGGCGGACTGACCCGACGACAATTTCTCCCTGACAGGCTAAAGTGTCAGAGAGAGGAATATAACCCGCTAGGTCAGGGGACCTGGCGGGCACAGAAAAGATAAGCAGAACAAAATGTCTTTCAAATTCTCAATCGAAAAACTAAAACAGGGCTTAAGCAAAACCAAAAAGAGCTTATTTGGGAAAATCACAGAGGTAGTTGGTCTCTCAAAAAAGATTGACCAGGAGCTTTTGGATAAACTGGAAGAGGTTCTTCTAAAAGGTGATGTTGGAGTAAAAGCGACAGAGAAGATTATTCAAGACTTAAAAAATGGGGTGAAGGAAGAGAAAATTGTGGAACCACAGAAGATAATAGATATAATGAAAGAGGAAATCCTGACAATTTTGCAGAATTCTCAGACTTCAACTAAGACTTTGAGTTCAGACACTAAGCCCTTGATAATTATGATAGTTGGGGTGAACGGAACTGGTAAGACTACCTCGATTGCCAAGCTGGCTAAAAGATATTCTGACCAGGGTAAGAAAGTCATGGTAGCTGCGTGTGACACTTTCAGGGCAGCTGCCTTGGAGCAACTTTCGATCTGGGCACAGAGAGCAGGAGTGGACATCGTAAAAAGCCAGCCTAATCAGGACCCGGCCTCAGTAGCTTTTGATGCGGTCAAATCCGCATTGGCTAAAAAAATTGATGTGGTAATAGTGGATACTGCAGGCAGGCTTCATACCAAATATAATCTGATGGAAGAGCTGAAGAAGATAAAAAGGGTGATGGGGAAAAGTCTGGAAGGTGCGCCCCAAGAGGTTTTTCTGGTGTTAGATGCAACTACAGGGCAGAATGGAATCTCCCAGGCTAAGATGTTTGATGAAGCAGTAGGACTTACCGGCATCATCCTGGCAAAATTAGATGGGACTGCAAAGGGTGGGATAGTCATCGCTATTGCGAACGAACTCAAAATCCCTGTCAAATATGTAGGTTTAGGAGAAAGGATCGATGATCTTGAAAAATTTGACCCGAAAGATTTTGTGGAGGTTTTGTTTTTATGATCAAGGAATTAAGTCTGAGGACTTCGTCCCGGGTGGAATTAGTAGATATTACTGATTTAGTGCAGGAAGCTGTTTCTAAAAGCGGAATGAAGTCTGGATTATGCTGCGTGTATGTTCCTCATACCACAGCCGGGGTAACCATCAATGAGAATGCGGATCCAAGCGTGAGAAAAGATATAATCAAGGAATTAAACAAAGCCATACCTTTTGAGGATAATTATTCCCATACAGAAGGAAATGCGGCCGCACATATAAAAGCAAGTCTGGTGGGTTTCTCACAGAATATTTTTTTTGAGGAGAAAAGATTAGTCTTAGGAACCTGGCAGGGAATCTATTTCTGTGAATTCGATGGACCAAGGCATAGAAAGGTCTATATAAAAATAATCGAAGATTAATTATTTATCTTTAAACAGACTTTAGTTCGGTTTTGTTGCCTAATGTCATTCTGAGCCCGAAGGGCGAAGAATCTACCTCAAGGTCAAATTCGACAGATTCTTCAGTCGCTGCACTCCTTCAGAATGACAGGAAAAAACTTACGCCACTAAAGTGGCTACGAATAGTATATGTTAGGTTTGTTATAAAGGAGGTAATATGGAGGTTTACAAAGAAAGAGTGAGGAAAGCCCAGGAGCTGATGCAGAAGGTTGGCCTGGATTTTCTTTTGATTTTAAGCCCGGAGAATTTTTTCTACTTCACCGGAGGATTGAGAAAACCACCCCGGATTTTAATCCCTAAGCAAGGAGAGCCAACCCTGATGGTTTTTGCCTCTGAATTAGAAGAGGTAAAAAGAACTTTCTGGATAAAAAACGTCAAAACTTACCGGGCTTTGCACGAGATGATGATGGGGATTATAGAATATCTTGGAGCTTCGGGGATTGAGCATCCTAAGGTTGGAGTGGAAATGGAATTTGCCACTCCGGCATTTCTTCTGGACCGCTTCAAGATGGCAAATCCCCAGGTTGAGGTTCTGGACGCAAAGCCGGTAATTGGAGAACTGAGAAAAAGGAAAGAGGAAGCCGAGATCGAGTGCATAAAAAAAGCCTGCCAGATTGCGGATTCCGGGATGGAAGTTGCAGCTAAAATGATCCATGAAGGAGTCAGGGAAAACGAGATCGCCTTTGAAGTGGAAATTCAGATGAGAAAAGCCGGTGCAGAGAGGATTGCTTTTCCGATATTCGTTAACTCTGGTTACCGCTCTTTGTGGATACACGGCACTGCAACTGAAAAAAAGATCGAGCGGGGAGATTTTATTTTGATTGATTTGGGTCCGGTTTACCAGGGATACTGCGGGGATATCTGCCGGACTTTCGTTTTGGGAAAAGCTACAGATAAACAAAAACAGCTTCATTCGATTTATTCCCAGATGCAGTTGATAGTTATGGAATCGATTAAGCCAGGCGTGAAAGTTTTCGAATTGGAGGAAAAAGCCTACCAGATAGCCAACAAGGCAGGATTTGGTGAATATTATGTGAGAGGGCTGGTACACGGCGTCGGCTTGAATTTTGAGGAGCTTCCTTTTCCCACGATTTTCGCAGAGGATGTGATGGAGGAGATAAGTTCAGGAATGACATTAGCAGTAGGTCATTCAGTCTTATCTGTCCCTCACATCGGTGGAGCCAGAGTTGAGGACACAGTCCTGGTAAAAGATGATGGCATTGAGCTTTTGACCAAATTCCCGCGGGGATTAAAGGAAATCGGTTATGCCTGAGGCATCTTTAGAGATATGTTTTAATCTACCCTCAACCTTTGTCTGGGGATTCATCTCTGATTTGAAGAATATCGCATCCTGTCTTCGTTTTATCGGTGGAGTTGAGAAGACTGCGGATTCTTTAATCTGGAAGGTTAAAGTCCCAATGTCGATAACCACGCGCACTTCAGTTTTGAAACCGGAAATCACTCAAATTGATGAAGGGAAATCTCTTTCCTGGTTGGCACAAGGGGAACATCTACAATGGGGCGGTAGATTTGATCTGGAAGAAATGGAAGATAAAAAGACCAGGGCGAAAATAAAATTGGAGGTCACAGGCTTGGGACCGATGGCAATGATAATCAATCCGACTGCGGCTTTGCAGATAAAGAATCAGCTCAAATATTTTGTCGAGCAGTTGAAGAAAAGATTAGAAAAACTGAGAGATTCTTCGACCCCTACTGGGGTCTCAGAATGACATTTTTCGTGATATGTCATACTGAGTCCCGCCTTTGGGGGGACGAAGTATCTCCTTATTGCGATGAGGAGGAAAAGAAATGACTAAAGAAGAAGAGATTTTAGAGAAATTAAAAGAAGTTAAAGATCCAGAGTTCGGACATTCGATCATCGAGAGGAAACTGATAGACGAAGTGAAGGTCGAAGGGGATACGGCTAAAATTCTGTTTCATCTGACTGTTCCTTTCTGCCCGGATGTATTTGCGCTTTTTATTGGTAGGGAGATTAAGAAAAAAGCTAAAGAGGTTGAGGGGATAAAGAAGGTCGAGATCGCCGTTCAAAAACATGCCAAAGCAGATAAGTTAAATGAAATTCTAAGTAAAGAAGAATGAAAGGATTCAAGGATTCGAGGGGTCGAGGATTCAAGGGGAAAAGGCAAGTAGCGGGTAGTGAGGGGTGAGGGTTAGAGCGCGGGGGTGGCATGCCCAAACTTGTTTGGGTATGCTATGGTTGTCACACCCTCAAACGAGTTTGGAGGGTGCCACCCGTCGTCGATAAATCGAACCCCTGTCAAACACGTTTGCCATGGTGGCGTCAGGAGTTACCTCCTGACGCTATAGATCGCATAAGCTGTCAGGTGGTAACACCTGACAGCACGGTAGAAGATTCGTAGGGGCTTGATTTATCAAGCCCTTTCTTTTAAGGGCATAAATTGGTCAAACTTAAATTCATATTCGTTGGGAAAACTAAAGAACCCTGGATTGCTGAGGGGATAAAGCATTATGAGAAAATGCTTTCTAAGTTTGCGGAGCAGGAATTCATAACGGTCAAAGATGAAAAGGTCACTGAGCACTCTTCCGAGAGGATTGTTTTAAAAAAAGAGGGAGAGAGGGTTTTAAAATCACTGGATAAAAATAGCTTCTCCTTAGTTCTGGACTCTAAAGGAAGGATGCTTTCAACAGAAGAGCTGGCTGAACTGTTTAAGGAGAAGATGAATCAAGGATATAATGATTTTATTTTTGTGACTGGTTCCGCATTGGGTTTATCGTCAGAGGTCATAAACTCCGCTAATTTTAGGCTTTCGTTGTCAAAGATGACTTTTCCTCATCAACTGGTCAGATTGATTCTCTTGGAGCAGATTTATCGGGCGTTTTCGATTATTGAGGGAAGGAAATATCACAAGTGAAAGTAGACAGTAGGTAGTAGACAGTA
>MEWM01000022.1:15116-16423 GCA_001775355.1 candidate division Zixibacteria bacterium RBG_16_43_9
GTCGGGCTTTTTGCCCGATGTTCCCTCCCGGAGGAATAAAAAAATCCCGCAATGTGCGGGATGTTTTTTAATTTTAACTGAGATTTTCAAATTACCAATCGCAACCCGGTTTGGCAGGAGGGCCGCCTTTGAAAAGGTAATTGATAAGATAGATTACATCGACAACATCTATATTGCAACTGGCATTAACATCAGCCGCTACGAACGGATAGGGTGGTGGCCCGTTCTTAAACAGGTAGTTGATTAAAAATATCACATCCGTTACATTCACAGTCATATCGTGATTGGCATCGCCCGGCTTATAAGCTACCACCGCTAGGACCCCTTTGATGAAAACCGGAGTATATCCTTCGGGCTCTGAGGTTACGAAGGTAAGATGGTTACTTGGCGGGAAAAATGCGGTATCAACTACGACATGTCCTGTATCTCCAATGACCCTGAAACACAGAGTAGCCAGATAACCTCTTCCTGGACCTATTATATGTTCAGTTACCGGGATAGCGCTGAGCAGAACTTTATTCGAGCCGGTCAGAGTCTCATTTACGTTTTTATACAGCATGTAGTTAACCCGGCTATCCCTGAAAGTAGTTGAGTCATAAACCACTGGCCCGGAAAATATAAAAGGAGCTGAAATCCCTGCTACTGAATCGTCATTTTCGAAAAAGATATGGACAAAAGCCAGACCAGGTCCGCTGGGGAGGGGAAAATAAACTTCATTCTGTCTGGTGGTAAAAAAGACAGTGTCAGGATTACCGGGGTCCTGGGCATAAGTTGAAGAAAACGATAATATTAGCCCCAGAAACAAAATCAAAGAGAAAACCAACTTTTCTCTTTTCATAGGAACCTCCTGTTCATATTGTGTCCTCTTAAGAAACATTGAGTGGTAAAAGAACAACTAACCCAGAAGTCGGATTTCTGGTTTTGCAAATCAGCTTTTTATCATAATAAACTTAAAGTGGATTTTTGTCAAGATAATTTTTTAAAAGTGTATTGAAAGATTTTTTTATCAGGTTTTCAATTTTTTCTTGACAAATTTAGTCTTGCGTACTATTCTATTGTGACTTTTAGAGTTAAGATGATATGCAGAAGTCATAATACATAAAAGGGATTGCTGAGTGAGTAAGAAGACAATTATTATTGGGGCGACGCTTTTAATTCTTATAGCCATTGCAGGCTGTACAAAAAATAAATTCAAAATTACCCGCTCCCAGCCAACTGATATACCTTATTATAATCCATCTAACGACACCTGTTTTATCTGCCACAACGTCTCTACTTTAAAAAAGACGATACAGACTTCACTGGGC
>MEWM01000022.1:16605-16729 GCA_001775355.1 candidate division Zixibacteria bacterium RBG_16_43_9
TAGGAACTACACCACAAAAGCATCTATGTCCTGTGTTAATTGCCATACAGCTCAATCAGTGTTTCTGTCAAGTGAGCCTTATCTGATTGAGAAAATCAAAAGCTCTCGCGCAGAACCCAAAAAT
>MEWM01000022.1:16892-17291 GCA_001775355.1 candidate division Zixibacteria bacterium RBG_16_43_9
GATGAGTTGACTAACTGGGCAATCGACTGGACTACTAACGTGGAATCGCATGATTTTGCTACTGGAGAGGAGTTGGGAGAGGAGTTGAGAAGGTCCAATGATTTATGTCGTGTTTGCCATACTGGTTTTTATTCAAATTATAACAAGAAAGGATATTACCATCCTAATGGGTTTCTTTACTGGGATTCTTTAGTTAGCCAGGGAGTTGAAAAATATCCTCAATATGAGGAATGGAGGTTCTTAAGGGGTGATATTAATGTTGATGTAATACAGGTTTTTCCTTCCTTAGATTCTCTTTATGACCGAGTTGAAAATGAACACCATTATCAGTATAGGTGTTTTGACTGTCATGATAAACTTCATTCCTTTGAGCCAATCACCTGCAGAAAATGTCACGAA
>MEWM01000022.1:17336-17669 GCA_001775355.1 candidate division Zixibacteria bacterium RBG_16_43_9
GTAGCTTGTATTGCCTGTCATGAAGCCACTATGAGTGTGTGGAGAGACCCGGACACAGGTGATACAGTCAGGTTGGCAGCAGTAAAAGACAACAGAGTTATCAATTATCATTCACATATGCTGATAAAACCAGATGGAGAGAACACCAATTTCTGTGACCGGAAATGCCATAATCCTGAAACAGGACCAAGGATTGGAGCGCCCTGGACTTATCATCATACAGGGGAGATTCATTAGGGGCTTTTCCGCAAAAGAGATAAGGATGAAAAGAAAAATAATCCTGACATTAGTTTTAAGTCTATCACTTTGGAGATATGGCTCAACCGTTGAACT
>MEWM01000022.1:17680-18380 GCA_001775355.1 candidate division Zixibacteria bacterium RBG_16_43_9
CTCTTACCAGACCCAGGTCCTTTATACTGGGGAGAAGAAATCTTTTCTCAGGGCTTATCAGAGTTTTAAATTTGACTTGAACCAGATCGGGACAAAAAACCTTTCAGTTCATACTTATTTTCGCTCCACAACGGATTTTCTGAATGAGAATTCGACTGACCCATCTACAAAAGTTTATAACGCTTACATAGACTGGAAAAATATCAAGAAGATTCTGGATTTGAGATTGGGCAGGCAGTTTCTTTATGTGGGAGTTGGGAACGGGACTATGGATGGTTTCAGATTTGATTTCAAGCCAAAGGTGAAGGTTCAATTAACCGGATATATAGGATTTCAACTGCCTGAAGACCAGTGGACCAAAGTGGATTCCTGGAATAAGAGCCATATATTCGGAGGAGAGTTAGCTACGACTTATCTGAGAGATACCAGGTTTGCGGTCAGTTACGTTCAAAAGGAGCGAGATAAAGCTCTAGAGCAGCACTTCATAGGGGTAAATGCAACCCACCGTCACTGCAAACTCGACTTTTTCAGCCAGTTCTATTATGACCTGGTTTATAAAAAGGCTCAAAATTTTACTCTGAGAGGTAATGGCTCAAGCCTGTGGGGGAAACTTTACCTTTCCGCAGAGTATCAATACCGCAGGCCCAGCATATATTCCAATTCGATTTTCAGCGTGTTCAAACAGGACACCTATTCCATT
>MEWM01000022.1:18394-20638 GCA_001775355.1 candidate division Zixibacteria bacterium RBG_16_43_9
CGGTCAAGAATTTCAAATTCTCCTCTGAATATGACCTCACCCTGTATGAATCAGGCAACTCAACCCGGTTCAGGTTCGGGTTCGAATATGCTTACATAGGTTTAGGGATGTACCTTAGAAGAGGATATGGAGGGGAGAGTAACGGAGTTTACGGAAAGCTGATTTATACCCTGAATAAAAACTTTGCCTTCTCAGCCAGCGCTGATTACGGCAGATACAAAATCGACGAGGAACAGGAAAGCAAAGACGATGTTTTTGCCCTTGCCTCCAGAGTGGAATGGGAGCCAGTAAGAAATCTAAGATTAGCCGTAGAGTTACAGGATGTAAGGAATAAAATCAGAAGCTATGATTTGAGACTGCAGGGGAAGGCAAGTTATCGTTTTGTTCTTCCTTTTTCCAGAAAGTAGGGTTCAAACCGACTTCAGTCGGGCCCTGGCGCAACTCATGTCATTCTGAGCCCGAAGGGCGAAGAATCTACCTCGAGGTCAAATTCGACAGATTCTTCAGTCGCTACGCTCCTTCAGAATGACAGAAAAAAACTTGCGCCACTAAAATGGCTACGAATATTTGAAAAGGAAAAAAATGAGATTGTCAAATAAAACCTTAAGCTTAATCCTTTTAAGCGTTATTTTCAGCCTGATCTTACTGCCAGCGCTTTTTGCCACCCTGGAGATACCTAAAAGCGATATCATCTTCTCGCATAAAAGACATTCGGACCAACCCTGTGACAACTGTCATAACAAAATATACGAAAGCGATAAATCCGAGGATAAGAATCTTCCGATAATGGACATTTGCACTCAATGCCATGATGGAACAACTTTACCGAATGAATGCTCGGTCTGTCACCAGGACAAAGATAACCCCCAGGCTTCGGTAAATCCCAAACGGGATTTCATTTTCTCTCATAAGAAGCACCAGGAGAGAAAAACAGACTGCGCTTTCTGTCACGGAGACGTAACCAAGAAAGATAAGCTGACTTCTGAAAATATGCCGGATATGGCAAAATGCTATGAGTGTCACGAGGGAACGAAAGTTTCCAGCCAGTGCGAGCAGTGCCATGCCAAGATGAGGCTGAGAAAGTATCACCCGGACGACTGGCAGCACGCTCACCAGTTCCAGTCTTCACCAAAAAGGGAAAAGTGCATCCAGTGTCACCAGAACACTGACCCGTGCCAGAAATGCCATCAGGGTGACAACCTTTTCCAGAAAACCCATCCTTTAAATTACAACTTCACCCATGGGCTGGATGCCAAATCCAAAGAGAAGGATTGTCTATCCTGCCATCGGACCAAGGAGTTTTGCAATGATTGTCATTCCCAGGAAGCCGGCAAGCCTTTGAACCATTCCATCCCGGATTGGGCAGGAGGCAAGCATGGAGAGTTTGCCAGAAAAGATATGGAGCTGTGCGCCTCCTGTCACGACACTGCTGACCCGATCTGCACCTGGTGTCACCAGGACAAAAATCCGGGAAAGGGGAATGACCATGACATTCATCCTCCAGGGTTTGCTTCGAATTTAGGTAAAGGACCCTGGCATGAGGATGACGGTTATCTCTGTTACGAATGCCATACCAAAGGACCAAAAGCAGGGATTGGTTTCTGCGGATACTGCCACGGGGGAAAAGAGTAGTTAAATATGAATCGGTAAACCCAGGTTGCCTCAACCTGGGTAAAATAGATAGAAGAAACTGAATTTTTTGTTAGAGTAGAGAGCCCCACCTTCAGGGGAAGGTGGGGTTACTTTTGGTGGAACAGGCATCTTGCCTGTTCGGACAGGCGAGACGCCTGACCCACTGACATATGCTGTTATTGGCACCCTCAAACTGGTTTGAGGGTGAAGGATGTAAACCTCACCCTATTCTTCTCCTTCGAGGAGAGGGGATGGAGACGCATGCGATGCGTCTCTACGTTTCTTCGTTGGTCAGGAGACCAACGGAGAGCGGAAAGTTCACTATCCCTGTCTGTAAACCCACGTTGCCCCCAACGTGGGTATGATGAGCCCCACCTTTCCTACGGATCTCCGAATGGATCCATTCTGGACAAATTCGGAGTGGGTAAGGTGGGGTTACCTTTTTATAGCCGCATATAAGCGAGGCTAAAGCCTCGCCCTACGAACTGTCAAATGCAGAGACACAGACGATGCGTCTCTACGAAAAAAGACCTTTTTGGTATTTTTTTAATTTTCTTGACTTAAAGTTTTTTTTGCTTAAAATATTAGTGCATTGGAGTGGTCGAAGATGAG
>MEWM01000023.1:0-6413 GCA_001775355.1 candidate division Zixibacteria bacterium RBG_16_43_9
GGACAGGTCAGTTATATGCAGAAGACCGTCTACTCCACCTAAATCGATAAATACGCCGAAATCGGTAATGTTTTTCACCACCCCTTCTCTTTCTTGTCCGGTTTCAATTTCGGTCAAAAGCTTGGCCTTCTGTTGTTCTCTTTCCTCTTCCAGGACCGATCTGCGGGAGACCACTATGTTTCTCCTGCTCTTGTTCAGTTTTATGATGCGCAACTGCATATTTTTTCCCAGAAGAGCATCAAAATCCGGAACCTGTTTCAAGGCAATCTGGGAGCCGGGCAAAAAGGCATCCACCCCCATCAGGTCCACCACAATACCGCCTTTGATCCTTTTGAGAAGTTTTCCCTCTACCAGAGTTCCCTTCTCATACGACTCCCTTATCCGGTCCCAGACCCGGATGAAATCTGCTTTCTGTTTGGAGAGGACCAGTTGTCCGTTCTGATCTTCTATTGTCTCTAAGAAGACATCGATTTCATCTCCAATCTTCAATTGCTCCATATCTGAAAATTCAGAGAGCGGGATGATTCCTTCTGACTTGAAGCCGACGTCCACGATCACGTCATCTTTGGTTATGCGCAGGACCTTACCCTTAACTATCTCTCCTTCCCTTACCTCCTTAAAAGTCTGCTCGTACAGGGAGAGCATCTTCTGAAACTCCTCAGGCGTGTATTCCTTTTCCTCTTCTAACCTGGGCTGAATTACCGGTTCTTTTTTTTCTTTTATTATCCTTCTTTCTTTCCTCTCCGGCTTAAGTTCTGGTTTTTCAATCAGCTCTGTTGCCTGAGCTTCGACCTGTGCCTTTGGTTTCTTCCTGGCAACCGCGGCGGGTTTTGGCTTTTTCACACCTCCTTTCTTTTTACCTTTGTCAGTCTTGGCGACTGCAGGTTTTTTTGGCTTTTTCTTCTCGGCCATTAAACAGTTCCTCCTTTATATGGAATTTGTCCCGGCGGGACATTTTTTCTTTTTTGAATCTAAGTCAAATCTCTAATTTTTTCCACCACCTGATTGATAATCCAGTTAGGAGTTGAGGTTCCTCCTGTAACCCCTACACTTCTTATTCCCTTAAACCATTTGCTTTTCAGTTCCGAAGCAGTCTCTATATGATAAGTCGTTTTCCCCTTTTCCCGGCAGAGCTTGGCTAAACGGGAGGTGTTGGCTGAGTTCTTCCCGCCCACCACAATCATCAAGTCCACGTCTTTTGTCATTTCCAGAGTAGCTTTCTGGGCAATAGCGGTGGCGTTACAGGTAGTATTGAAAATTTTTATCTCCCTCGCCTTCTCCAGAAGCTTACCTGTAACCTGTTTAAACGTATCCAGATTCAAAGTGGTTTGAGCTATTACCCCGATCCTTTTTCCTCTGAGAAAATCAAGCTCCCTGGTATTACTATTTATAACCTTTGCCTGATCATCAGCATATCCTATTATCCCCTGAACCTCCGGATGATGAGCTTCTCCAACCACCACCACCTGATAACCTTCCTTATGCAAAACCCGGGCATTCCTCTGAGCCCGCCTCACAAAAGGACAGGTGGCATCGATTATTTTCAACCCCTTCTTTTTCGCCTCCAGTAAAATCCGGGGGTGCACCCCGTGGGAGCGGATGATCAGTGTCCCAGATTTAATTTTCTTCAAATTTTGAACCGGGTGCACACCTTCTCTTCTCAGCTCCTCCACCACCTGGGGGTTATGAATCAAGGGACCAAAGGTGTAGACTCTTTTGCCGGTTTTCTTGGCTTTTTCAAATGCCAGATTTATCGCTCTTTTGACTCCAAAACAAAAACCTGCATTTTTTACCACAAAAATTTTCATCTTCAAGCTGTCACCTTACCATCTTCTTTCAAATCCTTTATCCTCTCAAAAATCTGCCGGGTAATACTTAGATACCCCTCCTTATTTTTGGGTATACCATCAAACTCTTCTGGTTTTATGGGGGAACCGAATTTGATTTTAATTTTTTTTCTCTGAAAAAAAGCTTTAAGCCAGCTTCCGGAATAGTCTATACAGGCTGGCACGATCGGCACCCCGGCTTCCAGGGCTAATTTAGCCGCACCTAATTTAGGCTCTTTCAAGTTTCCATCTTTACTCCGGGTGCCTTCAGGGAAGACCAAGAGGGCGTTTCCCTCTCTCAACACCTCAGTTGCTTTTTTTATTCCCTCCCGGTCAAAACTTCCCCGAGAGATCGGGAAAGCGTTGAATTTGCTTATTAACCAGCCGAATAAAGAGTTCTCAAAAAGCTCTTTTTTTGCCATGTAGTAAAGCTCCCTGGGGCTGGCGCTTCCTATTAAAGGAGGATCAAAATAAGCTATATGATTGGCAGCTATCAAGACTGCTCCTTGTGCCGGAATATGCTCACTTCCTTGTTTCTCCATTCCGCGCAGGATCCCGACTAATAACTTAATCATGGCCACGGCTGCTCGATAATGAAATCTCATTTCTTTTCCTTTTCTCATAAAGCTGGACGACTTTATCTACCTGTTCTTCGATGGTAAGATCTGTGGTGTCGACTATCACTGCCTCGGGATCTTTTTTCAAAGGGCTTTCCTCTCTTTTGGAATCTATCCGGTCTCTTCTGGAAAGCTCTTTCTCCTGCTCCTCCAGTGAAGTTTTCATTCCCTTTCCTTTGAATTCCAGCATTCTCCTCTTAGCCCGCTCCTTCAGGTCGCAGTCTAAATAGACTTTAATGGTGGCATCCGGAAATACTACGGTGGTGGTGTCCCTTCCTTCAGCTACTAAATTGTGTTTTTTACCTAACTCTTTCTGTTTGGATACCAGCGCGATTCTTACTCCTTTGTGCACCGACACTAAGGATACGGCTCTATTTATCCTGGGTTCTCTGATTAATTCAGTGACATCCTCTTCATCCAGAAATACCTTATTTGTTCCTTTTTCATCTATTAAGTCTAATTTTGAATTACGCGCAATTTCGGTCAGCTCTTTTTCATCCTGCGGATTTAGGCCTTTTCTCAATGCTTTTAAGGTGATCGCTCTATACATCGCTCCAGTATCCAGATAGACAAATCCCAACCTTCTGGCTACCAGTTTAGCAGTGGTGCTTTTCCCGGAACTGGCTGGACCATCTATGGCTATGACCTGTTTTCTCATCTGTAAAATAAATCACCTTAATAAATCGTTCTCTACTTCAAAATTCGGAGCTGAAATTTTTAATCTAACGAACGTTGTTTTAGAGATTTTCTTCGATCCCTTCAGGAGGGAGCTTGGTTGTCAGACTTCCCTGCAGGTTTGAATCGTTAATATTTTCACCTACCTCCCCGGATGAAAAGGCAGCAGTTCTCTCTTTTTCCCTTGTCTGGAGCAAGGCTTCCAGCTCTTCTATTTTGGGGAGGTCCTTTAAGTCTTTAAGCCCGAAATAGACCAGAAACTCCGGAGTGGTCCCGTAGATCAAAGGATGCCCCACGCCTTCCTCCCGTCCCAGAATAGTGATAAGTTTCCTCTCTAAAAGGGTGTGCAGCACTCCTCCGGAATCAACGCCCCTTATATGGTCCACCACCGATTTTACCACTGGCTGACGGTAAGCGATAACGGCTAAGGTTTCCAGTCCTGCCTGGGAAAGTCTCTGTGCTCTTCTCAGGGTATAGAGCTGGTCTATATAGGGTGAGTATTCAGGCAGGGTATACATCTGGTAACCTTCGGCAATTTCCCGGATAGCGAAGCTGTGATTATTTTCCCGGTATTTCTGGTTCAGTTCCTGGATGATCGATTTTATCTCCTCCACTGAAAGCTCGTCTAAAACCGCTTTCAATTTGCTCAAAGGCAAAGGAATGTCTGAGGCAAAAAGCAAAGATTCAACCACTAAATGATAATTCAGCTCACCTGACAATTTCTTATCCTTTTTTGTTTCTGTAGATAAATATTCTGGAAAAATGTCCTCTCTGCATAATCCTGATCTCCCGGATGCGGATTAACTCCAGAATTGCCATAAAAGTAACCACCAGGATCAGACGCACCGGGTTATCCGCAAACAGCTCCTCAAAACTGATCTTGTCTTTGTCAGCCAGAAAGTCCAGAATATATTGAATCCTTTCCTCTAAATCCACCTTCTGGAAATTTATGGTATGCGATGTTACTTTGGGCTGGTTATCCAGAACTTTTTTGAAAGCCACAAGCAGGTCAAAAAGGTTTGCTTCGCGCAGGAACTCGACCCGGTCCTTTGATTCAATAAATGAGAAATCAGACCGGGGATAGAATACCTTTTCCTCTTCCTCCCTTCTCTGCAAGGTCTGGGCTGCCTCTTTATACTTCCTATACTCTAAAAGAGCCACTATCAGTTCTTCTCTTGGATCCTCTTCTGGTTCCTCGTTTTCATCCCGCGGCAAAAGCAGTTTTATTTTTATGCGGATAAGATTTGAAGCCATAAGGATAAACTCGCTGGCCAAATCCAGATCCAGCTTCTGCATAAGCTGGATATATTCCAGATACTGTCTGGTGATCAGGGCAATCGGGATGTCGTAGATGTCTATTTCATTTTTCTTTATCAGGTAAAGAAGCAGGTCTAAAGGTCCCTCGAAGATCTCCAATTTAACCGGAAAAGGGACTTTCTTTTCGATCTGCTGTTCTATCTCCAGCGGAAAGATCATTGGATTAACCTCATTGCTTTCCTCACATCCTGCATGGTTTGTCCAGCTTTAGCCCTGGCTTTTTGAGCACCTTGGTCTAACACTTTCCAGAGCTTTTCCGGATTTTTCTCCAGTTCTTTCCTTTTCTCCCTGATATCTTTCAGCTTTTGGTTCAGATTCCTGGCCAGATTCTTTTTATCCTCGACACAGCCCAATTTCCCAGTGGAGCAAAGAGTGTGAACCTCCTGATAGTTCTCAGTATAAATCTTATGCAGGTGAAAGACGGGACAAAGGTCAGGCCTGCCCGGATCGTTTTTATGAATCTTCTGAGGGTCAGTGAACATCACAGATACCTTTTTGGTGGTCTCTTCAGCAGTATCAGCTATGGCAATGTCGTTATTGTACGACTTGCTCATCTTTCTACCGTCTATTCCGGGAATGACAGGGAATTTGGTCAACAGCGCTTCCGGCTCAGGAAAAACCTGGCCATAAAGGGTATTGAATTTTCTGGCAACTTCCCTGGCAAGCTCAATATGAGGCAACTGGTCTTTTCCAACTGGCACATAGTCGGCTTTATAAATTAAGATATCTGCCGCCTGAAGTAAAGGGTATCCTAAAAATCCGTAACTATCCAGGCCCAGCTCTTTCCTTTTCTCCTTATATGAAGGAACCCTGGCTAAACGGGCCACCGGTGTTATCATAGAGAAAAGAAGATGCAGTTCCGCGTGCTCTTTAACCTGAGACTGAACGAAAATAGCGCATTTATTCGGGTCTAATCCGGCTGACAGGTAGTCCAAAGATACCTCTTTGATTTTCTCCTGCAGAGTTGAGGTATCCTCATAATCGGAGGTCAGTGAGTGCCAGTCGACTATACAGCAATACATCTCGTAATCGTTTTGCAGAGCCACCCAGTTTTTCAGAGCACCTTCCAAATTGCCCAGATGCAATCTTCCGGTTGGCTGCATTCCAGATAGTATGGTTTTCTTCATTTTCATCTTTTTTTCTATTCCAGAAAAAGATACTGTTTCCAGCGATCATCTGAGATCCCCACAAATCGCTGGAGAAAAGTTATATGGTTAGGGGTGCGCGGCTTTTTTAACAGCTTTAAGCCCGCCTGTTCCGGAGTTTGGTTCCCCTTGATGTTATTACATTTGATGCAGGCACAGACTAAGTTCTCCCAGGAGTCCTTACCTCCATAGAGCTTAGGGATGACGTGGTCCACAGTCATAGGTAGATGAGTAGCACTGCAATATTGACAGCGGTGTCCATCCCGTTTGATGATGTTCTTTCTGGAAAGCAGAACCCTTTTGGGCGGGACTTTGATATAGAATCCCAGTCGAACCACGCTGGGGAGGGGTATACACAGCCTGACCGAGCGGATAGTCTCGCCATCGTTTTTCTCAATCAGCTCAGCCTTACCCAAAAAAAGCATAATCACTGCCCTTTTTACGCTACAAACCGAAAGAGGCTCGTAATTTTGATTTAAGACCAATACGTTTCCTGAAAGTCTACTCATACCTTGTAAACATCACTCCTCACCAGCAGAGGTTTGATCCGCCTGAGGCGGACTGCTACGCGACTCCAGCAAGGCGGAGGTCTAAAACCTCCGCTACGTGAGAGCTTCACCTGCATTTTGTTTAATTTATACCTTTTTCCCGCGTTGTCAAATATTTTTTTTCCAAAGAGAGGTGTTTATTCAGCGATTGGCAGAGGTGAAGATGCTTGTCCATAAAATAGAAAATGGAAAAAGGAAGAAGAAAATGTAAGAGGTGAGAACTGAGATGTGAGACGAAAAAGAATAGATAGAAAAGTAAGAAAGTGTAGGGGCGAGGTTTCCTCG
>MEWM01000023.1:6429-9460 GCA_001775355.1 candidate division Zixibacteria bacterium RBG_16_43_9
TTTCTTGACAAAATTGTTCTTTTATGTATTTTGACCTTGTCAGGACATTGTAAGACACCTCGTAAAACTGAGGGGGAAAAAGATAACTTTTAGGAAGGGAAAAACCCTTTCTGAAGGTAAGTTATTGCCTGTAGATTCCAGATGACACATTAAAAAAAGGAGGATACTTATTAAGTAAATCTACTGCTAAGGTTTTTTTTGCTTTCCTCTCAATGAAATTAAATGGATTAAAAGGAGGTAATAAGAATGAGGAAAAAGTTCTATTTATTGGTAGTGGGGCTTCTGCTGGTTTTGTTTTCTTACTCCTTCGCACAAATTCCCGCACAGCCATCTCCTTTAGCCGGGAAGGAGTATGTAGAAAATCAGCTTATAATCAAGTTCAAGCCAGGGGCGGATGAAAATCAGAAAAAGGTAATCACTAATTCCTTAAACTCGGTCACTCTGAAAAAGTTCTCAATAATAGGAGCCGAACTGGTTCAAATCTCCGGGATGACAGTTGAGGAGGCAATAAACCTGCTTAAAGATGACCCCCGCATCGAGTATGCCGAGCCAAACTATATCGGGCATGTGGCTGTTACTCCCAATGACCCCTATTTCAGCAATCTCTGGGGTATGCAAAATACCGGGCAGACCTGGGGCACACCGGATGCAGACATTGATGCAGAAAGAGCTTGGGATATAGGCACAGGCGATTCGGTTATTGTCGGCGTAATGGACACAGGCGTGGATACTGCTCATGTTGATTTGATGGGGAATATCTGGACCAATCCCGGCGAAATCCCCGATAATAGCATTGATGACGATAGTAATGGATATGTGGATGATCTCCACGGCTGGGATTTCGTGAATAATGACAATGGTCCTATTGATGACAATTCTCACGGCACCCATGTCTCTGGCACCATAGCCGCAGTGGGAAACAATGGCACCGGAGTGACCGGGGTCTGCTGGTCAGCTAAAATTATGGCGTTGAAAATCTGTGATGCAAGCGGTAACTACTGCTACACTTCAAGTGCTATTGGTGCTTTAGAATATGCCACAAAGATGGGCGCTAAACTTACCAGCAATAGCTGGGTAGGTTATTATTCGCAAGCCTTGAAAGATGCAATCGATTCTACTGGGGCACACGGGATGTTGTGTATAGCCGCTGCTGGTAACAATAAAAGCAACAATGACGTAACTCCGCTTTATCCTGCCAGTTATAATCTGGACAACATTATAGCAGTTGCAGCTACAGGCGACAAGGACAACTTGGCTTCATTCTCAAACTACGGACAAATAACAGTTGACCTGGGAGCACCAGGTGTTGGTATCTTAAGCACCATTCCGCCAGCTTTAGGTTCTGGTAATTACTCTTATGGTGATGGTACTTCTATGGCAACTCCTCATGTCTCTGGAACTGCAACCTTGCTCTGGTCCAAATACCCCACCCTTACTCATCTTCAGGTGAAGGAACGGATAATGAACTCAGTTGACCCCTTGCCTTCTTTAGCTGGCAAGTGTGTCACCGGCGGTCGGCTGAATGCCTACCGGGCAATAGCCGAGCCTGATTCTGTTCCCCCTGCTACTATTTCAGACTTAGCTGTAATTCTGACCGGGGGTGACCAGATGACCCTTTCCTGGACAGCCACGGGGGATGATTCAACCACAGGAACAGTTCATTCCTATGATGCAAGGTATTCCCTTTCCCCAATCGATAGCAGCAATTTCAATTTAGCTACTCAGGTAATCGGGGAGCCAGAACCCAAGCCAGCCGGTTTGCCAGAAACACTCCTTGTAACTGGGTTAAATTTCAACACAATCTATTACTTTGCGGTCAAAACATTTGATGAATGGCAACAACCCTCAGAAATTTCCAACTCCTCTTCCGGAACTACTCTGGGACCTCCGGATATAGCTTTCTCACCCGGTTCACTGGTTGATAGCTTATTCCCGAATGATACTTCGTCAAAGACGCTTACCATTAACAACAACGGTTTAAGTGACCTTTCGTTGAGTATGTTCATTGACAAGACTCCATCTCTCTTTACTCTCTCTCAGCGAAGGATACCGGAGCTGAAAATTGACCCAAGCAGAATCAGAACAGATTTTTCTGGCTCAAGCGGAAGTCTAAGCGGCGATAGACCGGTAGCAAGAGCTGTCAGACCAGAGGATGTAGTTAAGGTTTATACCCCCTCAAAGCCAGTTCAATTAACTGCTACCTCAAATATTGTAGTGCTCGGTGCGGGTGGGTTTCCATTAAACTATGATGTAGCCCAGTATCTGGTCAACTCGGGGAGATTCGCTTCGGTCACCACGATGGACGGATGCTATTTCACGCCGACCTTGAGTGAACTTCTAATGTTCGATGGAGTATTAGTTTTCGGATGGAACTATTGGTATAGTCCAACAGCAATCGGGAATTTACTGGCTGATTTTGTTGACAGTGAAGGAAGGCTGATGGTAGCTATAGCTGCGAATGCTACAGGTGGTGATTGGCAGATCAAAGGCAGATTCAACACTCAGAACTATTGGCTGATTTCGCCAAACGGCGGTGATTTCACCGGACCCTACTCAATGGGTACTGTCCATCATCCGGAACATCCTATTATGTCGGGAGTTAGTTCTGTTGTTTGCGGGGCCAAATTGAGCAACAGTGCGGTGGTGTCTGCTGGAGCAGTCCGCCTGGCAGACTTTACTGATGGAACACCTCTCATAGTTATCAGGGAGAAGAACGGCAACAGACGGGTGGACATAAGCTTCCCGGCCATCACAAAGCGGGTGAACCCTCTGTATGGCATTGATACAACTTCTAATGCAGAGTTATTGATAGTTAATGCTCTTGACTGGCTGACGAATTACTGGTTTTCAGCTAATCCCAGAACGCTTGTCATTCCTGCAGGAAATAACTCAAATATCTCGGTTGCTTTTGATGCCACGAACTTGGAGAATACTAATTATGATGCAGAGCTGTTGCTTTCCAGCAATGACCCGGATGAAAACCCGTTTAGAGTGCCTGTAAACCTTAAAGTTGCCGGCAGAGGTGACCCCA
>MEWM01000023.1:9490-9763 GCA_001775355.1 candidate division Zixibacteria bacterium RBG_16_43_9
TGGTCAACTATCTTTTCAAAGGTGGACCTCCGCCGGTTACCGGTATGTTTGCTGGAGATGCAAACTGCGACGACAAGACCAATGTGACTGATGTAATCTATTTAGTTAATTATCTCTTTAAGGGAGGACCGAAGCCGGGGTGTTAAAATACAGTTTGAAGTTTGATGTTTGTTAGTTTGTAGAGACAGAAGAATGTTCCTGCTAAAGGCGGATGTTATCATCCGCCTTTTTCTCCGCTGGATGATAACATCCAGTGAGAGCAAGGCGTGTCTT
>MEWM01000023.1:9797-10263 GCA_001775355.1 candidate division Zixibacteria bacterium RBG_16_43_9
TGGAGTGCAAAAGCTCGCTCTTGCGTTTTTTCATAATAATCATGATGCTGTCATTGCGAGTCCATCTGGACGAAGCCCATCTGGGCTTCGTCGGTCAAAAGACCTCCTCGCAATGACTAATAATTGTAGGGGTAACTCATGAATTACCCCCTACGTTTCCATATAAATATTTTCCTTTACCCCAAAATTTCTACAAAAAATCTTGAAATCCGCTTTCCGGCTTAGTATATTAGTCTAAATTTTGAAGGTCTAAATTCCTTTTTAATTATGGAAAAACTCTGGGCGCCCTGGCGTAGTAAATTCATCTCAAGCAAAAAAGAAAAAGGGTGCATCTTCTGCAAAAGGTTAAAGGAGAACAAGGACAGGAAGAATCTTATCCTTTTCCGGGGGGAAAAGTCTTTTGTGATTATGAACCGCTTTCCCTATAATCCCGGGCATCTGATGGTCTGCACCAACCGGCACACAG
>MEWM01000023.1:10359-10462 GCA_001775355.1 candidate division Zixibacteria bacterium RBG_16_43_9
GACTGAACTTAGGAGTGAATTTAGTCAGGGTCTCACGCGCGAGCGTATCAAGTCGCCTGCATATGCACGTAGTTCCCCGCTGGAATGGAGACACCAACTTCAT
>MEWM01000023.1:10683-11374 GCA_001775355.1 candidate division Zixibacteria bacterium RBG_16_43_9
AGAAAATACCTAAATATTCTCTGCCCAAGTATAGTTTTGAAAGGATAAAAGAGCTCTGGGAAACTCATGGGGATGACCGGAAAGCCGGGAATGAGCTTTCCATCTCCAAGGCGGCTTTTTACAAATGGAGAAGAAAATATAATCTCTTAGAAAAGCCTAAAGTTCTGAAATTGGCTCAGCTTGAGTTCACGCTCCCCGGTTCTGCCAGGGGGAAAAACAGGGGTCTCACCATCGCGCAGAAGGGGCTGGCTCTAAAAGCAGGAAAGAGTGGAGTTCAGGTAGGGGAAATTGTCTACGTTGAGCCGGACCTGGCTATGAGCCACGATAATGCTGGTCTGGTGATAAAACAGTTCAGGGAGATAGGTGTTGCCAAGGTCTGGAACCCGGATAAGATAGTCATACCTTTGGACCACCGTGCACCAGCCGAGTCTGAGAAAACAGCAGAGGCTCACCGCTCGATCAGGCTATTTGTCAAAGAACAAGGAATAAAAAATTTCTATGACATAAAAGAGGGGATCTGCCATCAGGTAGTGATAGAGAAAGGGCATATCCTTCCAGGAGAGTTAGCAGTTGGAACAGATTCACACACCACCTCATACGGCTGTTTGGGTGCCCTGTCAACCGGAATAGGTGCCACTGAAATGGCAGCAGTCTGGGCCACTGGCAAGATCTGGCTAAGGGTTCCTGAAAG
>MEWM01000023.1:11569-13339 GCA_001775355.1 candidate division Zixibacteria bacterium RBG_16_43_9
CGCCATTGTTCCTTTTGATAACGTCACCAAAAAATATCTTAAAGGAAGAACTAAAAAAACTTATCAGCCGATTTTTGCAGATGAAAATGCTATCTATGAGAATGAATATGAATATAATATCAGCCGTTTAGAGCCTCAGGTTGCCTGCCCGCATAACGTGGATAACGTTAAGTCGATCGATGAGGTCAAAGGGATAAAGATAGATCAGGTTTTATTAGGTTCCTGCACAAATGGAAGGATAGATGACCTGGAGATTGCTGCCCGTCTGCTCAAAGGGAAAAAAGTTCACCCGGATACCAGAATGCTGGTTCTGCCTGGCTCAAAATCTATCTACTTAGAAGCATTGAAAAGAGGAATGATCAAAACATTTCTGGAAGCAAATTGCGTGGTGCTGAACCCGGGATGCGGTCCCTGTCTGGGAGCGCATGAGGGGATTCTGGCAAAAGGGGAGAGGTGCCTGGCCACAACTAACCGGAATTTCAAAGGAAGGATGGGCTCGCCTGAATCTGAGGTCTACTTAGCCAGCCCGGCTACTGCAGCCGCCACAGCCATCAGAGGCGAGATCTCGGACCCAAGGGATTTTCTTAAAAAGTGAGGCTCGAACTTCGATGTTAAAAGAGATTAAAGGAAGGGTCTGGAAATTAGGAGATAACATCGATACAGATGTCATCTACCCGGGAAAGTGTCTTCCGATCCTTGATCCACAGGAGATGGCTAAACATGCTTTAGAAGGTTATGACAAGGATTTCCCTGATAAGATTCAAAAGGGTGACATTATCCTTGGAGGCTCCAATTTCGGATGTGGCTCTTCCAGGGAACAGGCAGCTACTTCCTTGAAATATGCAGGGATCTCCTGCATCATTGCTAAATCCTTTTCCAGGATTTTCTTCAGAAATGCCATCAATCAGGGGCTGGCTTTGGTGCAATCCAAAGAGGCTTATGATCTGATCAAAGAGGGGGAAGTCATAACTGTTGACTACGTCAGAGGCGAGATCATAACTCAAAACACGAAGATTCCTTTTCCTCCACTGCCTGAAATAGTAATGGGGATACTGGAGGATGGGGGGCTGATCGAACATCTGAAGAAGAGTTTAAAGAGATAAAGAAAAAATTGTTTATCACTTTGTCATTGCGAGCGACTTAATGGAGCGAAGCAATCCCATCACTTTTGAGATTGCTTCGTCACTTGCGTTCCTCGCAATGACGGTTGGAGTAGTTTGAGCGAACCTGAAAGGGTCGCATCACCGTCCTCGGGCAGACACACGGGTCTGCCCCTACGCCTCGACATGTTTGTATTCCAATAAATTAAATTTCCCCTGAGTCAATTTCCCGTAGGTGAAATGCTCAAACCAGTCGCCTAAGTTGATGTAAATCCCTTTATCCAGTTCCTCAAAGCAGGGCTGATGGGTGTGCCCGATTATCACCGCATCGTAGCCTTCATTAATTTTCCCCTCAGCAAATTCCCAATAATCCTTGAGAAATTCTTTGTCTCGGGCTTGAGTTTTATCCCGGCTGAAAGAGGCAACTTTCTTGGCTATAGGTATCCCCAGATCAGGTGGTATTAATCTGTAAAGCCAGATGTTGACTTTATTTCTTAAGATTTTTTTCAGAATCCGGTAACCAATATCTTTTTTAGCTAAGCCGTCACCGTGGATAAGATAGATCCTCTTGCCCTGATGTTCAACTGAGATTGGTTTTTTGACTATCTTTATTCCTATCTGTTCAGAGAGAAAATCTCCCAGCCAGAAATCGTGATTCCCGACTAAGTAG
>MEWM01000024.1:0-890 GCA_001775355.1 candidate division Zixibacteria bacterium RBG_16_43_9
GGACAGATGCCGGGAGTAATTCTGTATTCCGGGACAGTAGCCGATCTCCCTCATCATCTCTAAGTCAAACTTAGTCCTGGATTCCAATCTCTGAGCTTCTAACAGCTTTCCCTGTTTTCTGAACCAGTCCAGTCTATCCTCCAATTCGATTTCAATGCTTTTTACCGCCTCTTCCAATTGAGGAGGGGTGGTAACAAAATGTTTGGCCGGATAAATCGCTACCCTTTTTTTCTCCTCTAAAACATCCCCTTTAAGGGTGTCAATAACTGCAATCTTTTCGATCTCGTCCCCGAGCAGTTCCAATCTGATAGCTGTCTCCTCATAAGCCGGATGAACTTCGATTGTATCCCCCCTGACTCTGAAGGTTCCCCGGGCAAACTCAATGTCGTTTCTGGAATAATGGATGTCGATCAGGGATTTGAGTATCTCGTCCCTTTCCTTCCTCTCACCCACCTCTAAGAACAGAAGCAGCTCTTTATAATCCTTGGGTGAGCCCAAACCGTAGATGCAGGAAACGCTGGCAACTATTACCACGTCCTCTCTTTCCAATAGAGATGAGGTGGCCCGTAAACGCAGGCGATCGATATCATCATTCATCGAGGTATCTTTCTCTATGTAGGTATCAGACTGCGGAACATAAGCCTCAGGCTGGTAATAATCATAATAGCTGATGAAAAACTCTACCGCGTTCTGCGGGAAAAAACCTTTCAGCTCACCGTATAATTGAGCTGCCAGGGTCTTGTTGTGGGAAATGACCAGGGTGGGCTTACCCACATTGGCAATCACGTTAGCCATGGTAAAGGTTTTTCCTGAGCCGGTCACCCCTAAAAGCGTCTGGTATTTTTCACCCCTGAGGAGCCCCTCAGTCAATTTATCAATCGCCTGGGGCT
>MEWM01000024.1:943-7690 GCA_001775355.1 candidate division Zixibacteria bacterium RBG_16_43_9
GACATACCCTTCCATTCTAATTCTAATAATATACGAAAAAAAACGGTGTCAAGTCAGAAATTGAAGTGAACCCCTACGGTCATTGCGAGCGAAAGCGAAGCAATCTTTCTTATTTTTCTGGATACAGATTGCTTAGTCGTCCAAATGTACTCCTCGCAATGACAGATTCTTTCACGGGGGCGTATTGCTATCGCCCCTACATGTAAAAAAAATCCCTCCCCCTTTCAAGGAAGGGATTTAGACTTTCCTTTTTCAGACTTTAGCTACCGGCCGAGATTCCACCAATTAGGATCTCCGAACAGTCCTGGACTCCTTACCGCTAACGACTTGTGAGGGGCACCTACAAATGGGGAATTTACCAGGAAGCGGTTCTTGTCAATCGGAGCGGGGCCTTTTTTAAAAGTGTAAGCAACTAAATATACCACGTCCGCCACATTCACGCTGCCATCATTATTGACATCCCCCTGGTCGGTAAACTCCTTTGGCATCGGTCCGCCTTTGAACACGTAGGCGACCAGATAAACTATGTCTGCCAAGTCTAATTTCCGGTCCTTGTTCACATCACCCCGATAATATCCTTCCTGGTGCAGGACGTTGTAAAGGAAGTGTCTCCAGTTGGCATCTCCACCTTTTCCATCAGGAACGATTGGACCATGATAACCCCACTTGAGCCACTTCTCTAAGTGCATCTGACCAGGGGCTAAATCAAAACAAGTGTCAGCTATCAGGAGCGATTTATCGTCTGGAAGTACGTCATCAGCTCCCCAACCCAGGTGCATCATATATTTCAGAGAATCCAGGTACTGACCATCGTAGACCCAACGCGGCTGGCTAATAGCCCAACCGGTAATAGCCTTATCGCCTACTACTGCTGGCTTCTTGGTCATTCCAAAGACGAAAGTGTCCTGCCCTGCAGTTGCATCCCACATCCACATCGATTGATGCTTTTGATCGAAATCCGTAAGATTATTGGCATAATCTCCGACATCATAATCCAGCCACAGAGCTTTCTCTAAGCACTGGATGGTTGTCTGACCAGTATTCTCGATGACAAACACGTCCTCGACCACCTGCTCGCAATCCTCGGTTCCACCAACTGGCACCCAGAATCCAAACGCATACTTGGTGACCTTCAAAGGTAACCCGTTATGTTTGAACTCAGTAGTGAGCTGTTCGATGGTGTAATTACCAGCCGCACCCGGAACGTTAAACGATTGAACGGTGACGTGCTGTGTCGGTATGAAGGTGCAGTTGGAATCACTGCAATCATACTTGGCATAATCTCCGTAGTCGCAGTTCAGCGTTGCCTGGTCCTGACCAACGATTAAGGAGCCATAATAGAGCCCGGAATTGTAACCTGCGCCGAAATCCTTAGCAAAGGCTAAAATTCCTCCCCTATTGTTCTCAGTCTCATAGGCTTTGGAGCTCTGGACTGTACCAGTCTCCAATGAATCGGCTGGAGAGATTATTATCGCCTGCTCGATCTCGGTGAATACCGGTGGTCCGGGAGGTGGGACAGGTCCCTGATAGGATAAATGTACTGTGCGGAAGTTCTGACCTGCAAACCTGTACATTGCCGTATCCCTTCCATCCCAGTAAAGGGGCAATCCTATAGTGCCGCCCGGGCTGGGTGAATTTTGAACTAAGAAAATATCCTTGGAAACATTAGCCGGGTTATCGTGAACTAATGGATTTCCAATATGAGGAAATGGATCAGTATGACAGGTGAATCCAGGTTGACCCATCTCGGCATTATCAAAAGCCGGATCGCTGATAGCAATGCTGGTGAAGCCAGTGTTTACTCCGTTCATAGTTACAAAATGACCCCCGAAACGCTTCCAGCCCGTATCCGGGGGAGTCGTGTTATAATACCAGAATCCTAACAGAAGTATAATGTCTTCAGATTTCCTCAGCTCATCATCTAAGGTGGCGAAATCCGGGGCGTAGAGGTTTTTCACTGTTATCCACAGAGGTATATCTTTTTTCAACTGCTGGTCAGCCTGGAATAGTTTATCGCATTCGGTTCCAGTAACCGGGTCGGTCTGAGCTAAAGATCCAATCATGGCGGCTAAGCCAGTCCAATCGTTACCAGGCCAGAATCTAGGTAGGACACCCCGTGCCCACATCCACCACAGACAGTTTGCCTCGGCAGCTGGTCCGCAGTAGGCATTTCCATTATTCGGAAACCCGTGGTCATACTGCTCGAAATCTGGTAAACCACAAGGCGCATTGGTGTATGCGCGTTTGAAGAACCAGAAGGTGTCGGGTGGGCAGGTGTTCTGATCTTTTACAAAACCTGAGGACCAGAATGCTGTAGGTCCTGCTCCGGCATAGGCTCCAAAGTCATACCAGCCTGTTCCATAATCCTCATAATCAAAACAGGTGGTACCAGTAGTGTTAAACCTCGGACCCCAGCCTGCAAGTGTATCCTTGTCCGGGATCGAATCCCAGACATAACCTGCAAAATAAGACTGATAAACGCAGACGCTGTCGAGCAGAGGCTCATTAAGCAGATAGTTAAATGAATAGTTCACCGTGTTAACTATCATTACATCCGCAGTTCTGGCAAGAAGTGCTCCAGGCTTGGGGCAGTTAGGATCGGTCATATCCGCCTCATAGACTACCCCATGAACCCAGGCGGTGCAGGAATTTCCAGCAGTTCCGTATGTGCGGAAGGACATAGAGACATCTACAACATGGAATGGCATCTGAGGGGATGCACAAGGACCAAGAAAGGGGGTCTTTGGGTCCTGTAAAGTCGCAAATGCATCAGGAACATAAGGATTGTAAATCCAGCGGTTGATGAAGCGGAAGAGGGCTGCCGCATCAAACATCTGCACCTCGCAATAGGTCATCGGCTTTCTGGCTATAACTGGTCCTGCTCCCTCCGCTTCTTTGCCCAGACCCTTTTTCACCTTTGGAATCTGGGAAAGGTCGGTCATCATCTTCGCCTTGGGCTTGACCTGGATCAACTGGGGAGTAATCTCGTTTGGTTCTGTCGGCTGAATGGCTGTTGTTTTACCTGTTTCCCTGAGCCGGGAACTATCTTTTGCCCAAACCCAGATAGAAGCAAAGGCTATAGCTAAAATCGCTACAAAGACGAGTAAAAAATTTCTCTTCATTTGGCTTTCTCCTTACCTTGAAGATTGATAAAAAGTTAATTTATCTTGTTCCCCTTTGATCACCTCCTTTTCCCCCTGCTAAAAATTCAAAAACTGGCAGAGTTAGCTGGAAACTATTTTTGAAAGTTGAAATCCTCCCAGCTATCCTCATGAAAAAGTTAACCTTTTTCAGCAGTTTCTTAAAAGAGAAACTGCTCCTGCTTTCTTTTAGATGATAAGCCAAGCGTTGACAGTCGATTTTTAAAAATAGGAGGAGAGAAAGCTTGAAACTTCTTGGAGCCTGGTAAGTGACTTGAACTCCTCCCTCTTCTTTTTCCAAAAAATGAATCCTGAGTAAGATTGTCAAGGAAAAAATACGAGGATGGGTTTTAGAAAATTCATATATGGAGATTCCACCATCCAAAATTTGATCAGCCTACGAGCTTCAGAGGAGGAGGACCAAAGCTCACACTCGCGTAGGGGCGGTCGATAAAAGCCTTACGACGGCTACGCCGGGCTTTGCTCCCCGTAGGGAGTTTACCTCCGCCCTTATAATGGATAAGGGTGGAGACAAGCTCCACCCTTACGCGATTTACCTCACAGAAAACAACCGTTCTAATCATTAACACTCTTAGGTTTGTATATTGGTATAACCCAAGCAAACTTTCTTTTTCCCAATTTGAACAACCATTCTTTGCCATCTACGTCAATTTTTTCATCTATACTCTTTACTCTTTCATTGTTGACATAAAGTCCACCCTGTTCTATAAGTCTTACTGCTTGGGCAGTTCCTGTCATGAGATTGGTTGCTGTACAGGCATAGGGAATCCAGACTTTCTTCTCCGGCCAATCGAAAGTCAATCGTGGAATGTCTTCCGGCAGCTCTTTTTTCGAGAAGACTTTTTCAAACTCAGATTGAGCCCTTTCCGCATCTTTCTGGCCATGATACAGTTTCACTATCTCTGACCCTAGCCTTTTCTTCCATTCCATCGGATTAACTTCTTCTCCTTCTAATTCCTTTTTTATTTTCCTCAGCTCCACAGGTGGAATATCCGTGAGAAGCTCAAAATAGGGATAAATAAGCTCATCCGGAATAGACATTATTTTCCCAAAAATCTCCTCAGGTGACTCGTCAATTCCGATATAATTACCGAGAGACTTGCTCATCCTCTGAACCCCGTCTGTCCCTGGCAAAACCGGCATAGTCAGGATAACCTGGGATGCAATTCCATACTCTTGCTGAATCTGCCTGGCAGTCAGAAGGTTGAATTTCTGCTCAGTTGCCCCGATTTCTAAATCTGCTTTAATTGCAACTGAGTCGTACCCTTGCATTATGGGATAGAAAAGCTCATGTAAACTGATCGGACTTTGCTCCTTATACCTTTCAGCAAAATCGTCCCTTTCCAGGATGCGGGCTAAAGTGAATTTAGAGGCTAAATGCATAATCTCCTGAAAACTCATTTTAGAAAACCATTCTCCGTTGAAATGGACTTCAGTTTTCTTCTTGTCCAGTATCTTGAAAAACTGTTTTTGATAGGTCTCGGCGTTTTTCCTGACTTCCTCGTAGGAAAGCTGAGGTCTGGTCTCAGAGCGGCCTGAGGGGTCGCCCACCATTCCAGTGTAGTCTCCGATGATCAGCACAACCAGGTGTCCTAATTCCTGGAACTGCTTCAACTTCCTTATTCCCACCGTATGTCCCAGGTGAATATCCGGGGCAGTCGGGTCAAACCCCATTTTGATGCGGAGTGGCTTATTTTCCTTAATTGACACCTCAAGTTTTTTTATCAGCTCCTCTTCAGGGATGATCTCGACAGTCCCTCTTCTTATCACTTCTAATTGCTCTTTAACTCCTAACATCCAGTCTCCTGCAAGCGTAAACTCTTTAAACTCATCGTATGAACTAAAAAATCGTAAAACTATTTGACTTATATATAATTATTTTAAGACAAAAATCAAGCCAAATTTTTGGAAAGAACTGGAGTGTAAAGCTTCAGCTTTACCTTTCCAACTTTGGCGGGTTGAAAAAAAAGAGAATTAGTTTTGGCAAACCTAAAGGTTCGCACTCCAAACTTAAGAAAAATCTTCCTTGACACTTCTATTGAATATATTTTAAATTAGACTTAACCTGGATGAAAACGATGTTTCAGATAAAGAATAAGAAGAAGTTTTACATCCTGATGGCAGTAGCAGTATTGATTGTAGTCCTGCTTACCATCTCTCTGGCCAAAACCTATCAAACTTACCGGAAAGACCTCCCTTCCCTTTCTCAACTGCATAATATCGAGCCCAATCTTTCCACCAAACTTTACGGCAGCGACGGAAAGATATTTAAAGAGTTCTATACTGAAAGAAGGACCTTAATCCCACTGCGCGAGATGCCCCCCTATTTATTGGATGCTCTTTTATCGGCTGAGGATAGAAAATTTTATCGTCACTGGGGGTTTGACCTTTTAGGAACAGCACGCGCACTGGCGAATGACCTGTTTCACCTTAAGATCACTCAGGGTGGCTCCACCATCACCCAGCAGTTAGCCCGAACCCTGTTTTTAACCCGGGAGAAAACCTTACCGCGCAAGATCAAGGAGTTCCTGACCGCCATAAAGATCGAAAGGACTTATTCCAAGGATGAGATACTGGAGATGTATCTGAATCAATGTTATTTCGGTAAAGGAGCCTATGGCATCCAGGCAGCAACCCAGGTTTTCTTCAGTAAGGATGCCAGGGAATTGACCCTGCCCGAATGTGCTCTATTGGTGGGTGTGTTGAAGTCTCCTAACCGTTATTCCCCTCTGGATTATCCGGATTTAGCTTTAAACCGAAGAAATTTAGTTTTAAGGGCAATGGAAGATAACGGAAAATTAACTGAAGAAGAATGTGACAGCTTAAAAGCACTTCCTCTCCAGCTTAAAGCCTCATCTTCCAAAACCGGTTTGGGACCTTATTTTTCTGAAATGGTCAGACAATATCTTATCGAGGAATATGGCGAGAAAAGCCTGTATAATGGCGGGCTTTCGGTCTACACTACTCTTAATCCGGAGATGCAAAAAGCAGCAGAGGAGATCGTCAAGACCCAGTTAGCCCTGTTACAGAAAAACTTTGAGTCCAGCCACACCCTGAAAGAGGATAACTATATCACCATTGCAGTCGACACCCTTAACGGCAAGGTCAGAAGAAGAAGAGTATTTAAGGAACTCCAGGCTGCCCTGGTGGCAATTGATAACCGTACCGGCAATATCCTGGCGATGGTTGGAGGAAAAGACTTCACCAAGAGCGAATTTAACCGGGCAATTCAGGCTTTAAGACAACCGGGTTCTGCTTTTAAGCCATTTGTCTGGACTTCAGCCCTGGAGAATGGATTTAAGCCCACTGATATAATTTATGATACCCCGGTTGTTCTTCAGGCTGGTGATCGGACAGAATGGAAACCACAGAATTTCGATAACACCTTTAGAGGACCGATGACCTTGAGAGAAGGGTTGAGGATCTCCAGAAACATAGTTTCGGTGAAGCTGATACAGAAGATAACGCCTCAGGAAGCAGTACAATATGCTCACCAGATGGGTATAAACTCTTATCTTGCTCCTTTTCCTTCTCTATCTCTGGGCTCCTCAGAAGTTAATCTTCTGGAGATGGTTGATGCTTACTC
>MEWM01000025.1 GCA_001775355.1 candidate division Zixibacteria bacterium RBG_16_43_9
TTCCGTTTTCTGGTGAATGTTTTATCCGAGCATAATGACCTGTAGCAAGATACTCTGCTCCTAACTTCTTAGCCTTATTCCAGAGAAGTTTCCACTTGATTTCGGTATTGCAGACTATGCAGGGATTAGGAGTTCTCCCATTTTTATATTCATTTATGAAGTTAGAGATGACCTCGTCCTTGAATTCCTCCCTGAAATCCAAAACATAGTGAGGAGCACCTATCTTCTGGCAGACATTCCGGGCATCGTTCATCGCCTCAAGAGAACAGCATCTGCCGTCTTTGTACAGATCACCGCCAACCTCCGAATAATCCCAGAGTTTCAGGGTGATGCCGATCACCTCAAACCCTTTTTCACTTAATAAAAAAGCCGCCAGTGAGGAGTCAACACCGCCAGACATCGCCACCACAACCCTCACCGGCGGCATGAGCTTTTTATTCATTTTTCTTTTTTCTATTCTTATAGTCTTCTATAGCTTTATGCAAAGCATCCGCAGCTAAATTTGAGCAGTGCATCTTATTTGCGGGCAGCCCGTCTAAAGCCTCAGCCACAGACTGTCTGGAGATTTTCTCTGCCTCCTCTAAAGTCTTATTTTTGACCAGCTCTGTGATCATACTTGAAGTCGCAATCGCGGCACCACATCCAAAGGTCTTGAACTTGGCATCCACTACCCGATCGTCTTTTACTCTGATATAGAGCTTCATTATATCGCCACAAACCGGGTTTCCGATTTCTCCGACTCCATCCGGATTCTCAATTTCACCCACGTTCCTCGGGTTCTGAAAATGCTCCATAACTTTTGCACTGTATGCCATATCTTACCTCATTTTTATTTAATGACTTATCTTGACATCTTAAAGTATTAATTTAAGTTCTTTATTTTTGATAAATAGGCGACATTGCTCTTAACTTGGAAATAATCTCCGGAAGCACCTCGACCACATAAGCGACATCGTCAACTGTATTACTGCGACCGAAACTGAACCTTAAGGAGCTCTGGGCTAAATCACCAGGGACTCTCATAGCTGAAAGCACATGGGAAGGCTCAAGTGAGCCTGAAGTACAGGCAGAGCCAGAAGCCACGCCTATACCTTTTAAGTCCAGGTTCAAAATTATCGATTCCCCTTCCACTCCTTTGAAGGAAAGGTTTAAGGTATTGGGTATTCTGAGAACCGGATGTCCGTTTAGAAAAATGTCCGGAATCCTTTCAGTTACTTTCTTAAAGAATGTCTCAGTCAGCGATTTCAGTCTTCTTTCCTCTTCCTGCATATCTGAATGTGCAATCTCCAGTGCTTTTGCCAGCCCCACGATTCCAGGTACATTCTCAGTTCCCGCCCTTCTTGATTTCTCGTGATGTCCTCCGTGAGCCAGAGGAGTCAGCCTGACACCTCTCCTTATATAGAGAGCTCCGACCCCTTTGGGTCCATAAAACTTGTGCGCGGATAGAGAAAGCATATCCACATTCAACTCATTTACATCGATTTTCATCTTCCCGGTCGACTGCACCGCATCCGTATGAAAATATACTCCCTTTTCCTTTGCCAGCCCGGCCAGCTCTGCAATCGGCTGAATTGTCCCCACTTCATTGTTAGCATGCATAATGCTCACCAGCACGGTTTCCCTTTTGATACTCTTCTTTAATTCATCGTGATCTACTAATCCATATTTGTCAACTGGAAGATAAGTTGTCTCATACCCTTCCTTTTCTAAAAATTTACAGCTTTCTAAAACCGCATGATGCTCTATCTGGGAAGTAATTATGTGATTCCCTTTCTTTTTATTAGCCCAGGCAACCCCTTTAACTGCCAGGTTATCCGATTCAGTCCCCCCGCTGGTAAAATATATCTCTAAAGGGTCTGCATTCAAGAACTTTGCCACCTTCTCCCTGGATTCTTCTAAGGCCACCTTTGCCTCCCTGCCGAAACTGTGAATGCTGGAAGCGTTCCCAAAACCTTCTTGATAAAAGGGCAGCATCGCCTCAAGCACTTCAGGATGAACCGGAGTGGTAGCGTTATGATCTAAGTAAATTTTTCTTTCCATTTTTGCGACTCCTTTTTAACTTAAAATCAAATTTTTCTTGCCTCAGATCTTTCAAAGTTATACTGGACAACATTGACTCAATGGTATTTTCAAGCCCCTTCCATAAGACCCTGGTTACACAGGTAGCAGGACCAGTGCAGCTTTTCTCTCTTAGATTCGGATTATAGCAGTTGGAGATCGAAATTGGACCATCCAGAGCGTTTATCACCTGGCTAACTGTGATCTCATCTTCATTTGAAGCCAGAACATATCCTCCTTTGGCACCGCGTATGCTCTGTACAATACCAGCCTTTTTCAGCTTGTTGAAAATCTGCTCGAGATAGTCTATAGACATCTTCTGTTTTTCAGACAGGTCCCGCAAATTCACCGGTCCTTCCCTTGAAAGCGCCGATAGCTCCACCAGCGCCCTTAAACCGTATCTCCCTCTGGTTGATATATTCATAATTTTCCTTTTAATCTCTTATAATTCCGCCCTGCCTAAATTCCTTAAGTAATATACGTAATCCTTACTAACTTTGTCAAGATTAATTTTAAAAAAAATACCCTCTCCTTTCTAAGGAGAGGGACAGGGAGAGGTTTCAATTACTCCAAGCCGAGACAAGGGCTTTTTATGTGTCCGTCGGGTCCCCTGACCCGACAGACAGACTTGCCAGGTCAGGGGACCTGGCAAGCACAGAAAAGTAGAGACGCATGCGATGCGTCTCTACCCTATCGTCGGGCATAAAGCCCGACGCTACAATTAATCACTTTAACCTTCTCAGAAGCTCTCGGGTTGCTCTTCTCACATCTTCAGCCATGAATATTGCGGAAATGACGGCTATCCTCTTTGTGCCTGTGGAGATAATCTGATCCAGATTACTTAAATTAATCCCCCCTATAGGAAAAACCGGAATCTTCAGGCTTCTTTTCGCCTCTTTAATAATTTCAACCCCTAACGGCTTTTCAATCTCCTTAGATCCGGTTTCAAAAACAGGACCAAGCCCGATATAGTCAGCACCTTCTTTTTCTTTGATTTTAGCGGTTTTAATATCCGAAGCAGACGCTCCAATTATCTTTTTTGAGCCTAAAATTTTTCTCGCCTCTTTTACAGGAAGGTCCTCTTCCCCCAAATGCACCCCTTCAGCATCTACAAGTCTGGCAACGTCCACCCGGTCATTTATGATGAGAGGAATTCTCTTTTTCCGGGTAATTTTATGAATCTTCTTGGTAAGCTCAAGAAATTCGCCATCACCTGATTTCTTATCCCTGAGCTGAACCATCTGAGCCCCGCCTTCTATTGCCTGAGCAACTACCTCGATCAAATCCCTGTTCAGGCATAAGCTCGGGTCAGCGACAGCATAAAGTTGAACCTTATCCAGAATTTTTGCTTTATCCAGACTCTCATACCCCCTTAGCCGCTTCAATCAGCGAGGCAAATATTGCCTTTGAGTTTTTTTCTTTAAAAGAAACCTCCGGATGCCATTGAACCGAGAGTAGATAATTATCTTCAAGGCTCTCTAACGCCTCGATCACCCCATCTTCTTTGGATAAAGCAGATGCAGCAAAACCCGGAGCGATCTTTTTTATAAGCTGGTGATGGCTGGTATTAACCTCGATCTCTTTTTTTCGGAGTATGGAAAAGAGTTTCGAGCCTTCTTTTATGATGACCTGATGTCTCTTTTTGAAGCGAGAAGACTGTTTTATCTTATGTTCTAAAGTGAACTCTTTTCTCAGAGATATATCCTGATAAAGAGTCCCGCCAAAAGCAACATTAATTAACTGGTGTCCACGGCAGATTCCTAAAATTGGGATTCCTTTATCTCTCGCCTTTCTGACAAGGGCTAACTCGAATCTATCTCTATCCGGGGTGATTTTGACATTACTTCTAAGTATCTCTTCCCCAAAATATTGAGGATGAACATCATACCCTCCGCTCATCAGAAGCCCATCCACCAGGTTCAGAATCTCATCAATCAAAGCGATATTCACCAAATTAGGCAGAAGAATGGGGACACCGCCAGCCTTCTCAATTGCCAGATAATATTGCCTTTTAACATAATCAAAAGGATAGATCAGCGGATACTTTCTGTTTCTATCTTCTTTTTCTTCAATACTGCAGGTAATCCCTATAACTGGTTTTTTCATTCCTTGACCCTTCTTTCCGCTTTTAGTCTTTTATTTGTTGTCTGTCATTTGTCATTTTCTTTATTCGTCATCAGTCATCCGCCATCCGTCATTTTCTTTTTTTATCTGTCATCTGTTATTTTTCATTAGAAAACCAGTGCCGCCAGATGCAAAATCAGGGTAAGGGCAGGGACCCCGCAGTAACGGGATTTCGCTTCGCTTAACAAGCCCTGTCCCTACACAAACTTCAATACCACAAGTAATCCCGATAACCGGTTTTTTTCATATTTTCACTTCCTTTATCCGTTATTCGGAATATGCTTTATCAGAAAGCATAAAGTATAGCTAAATGCCACATACCTTCAGCCGGCTCATCATCCCTCAGAATCCTCCTGGCATAGTCCAATCTTATTGGTCCTATGGGAGTAAAAAACTGCAGTCCCACACCTCCGGTCAGTCTGATATCTGATACTTTGAAATTTTTCGGCTCTGCCCAGATATTCCCGGCATCCAAGAAAACTGTATATCCGAATTTCCAGAAAAGAGCTTTCCTGATCTCTGAATTAGCAATAAGCATCAGTCCTCCACCTGTGTTTTTGCCTTCAATATCCTTTGGCCCTAAAGTATTCTCCGAATAACCCCGGATGGTGTAAGCTCCTCCTGCATAGAAACGGTCAAAAGTAGGAACATACTTATCCTTAGATAGTCTTTGCACATACCCAAGCTTGACCCTGGTTGCCAGGACATCTATCTGGTTGGGTTTTCCCAAGGTGTTATATCTGCTCCAGGTCCAGATCAGTTTGTAAAAATGGTTATCCCCTCCTAAAAACCCCCCAACCAGCTCATTAAATAACTGAAAATATGACCCAGAAGCAGGTACAAACGGGTTCGGTCGGGTATCACTCTCCACTGCAAAGTCCATCTTCCTGCGGATATTTATCCCCTGTTCTCTTTTAAATTCTTCTAAAGTATCAGAAGGTATGTCGTACACCTTAACTTGCTGATAGCTGAAGGTAAGGTAGAATTTGGTAAATTTTCTATACTCTCTACTGAAATTAAAGTTCCCGCCGTAAGATTCTATTCGATAAGGCTGGATAACGCTTTTTACACCTGGCTCGTAATAAAGGTCAAAATTAAAAGGGGTCCTGGTCCCGAAAAGCCACGGTTCTACAAAACCAAATTTGAAACGGTTGGTAAGATTCTGCCAGTTTTTGAAAACCACAAAGCTGCTGAAGCCGGACAAGCTGATCTTTCTGGCAGTTCCAGCTAAATTCCGGTTTCCCCATTCTAAGGTCAGGTCAGCAGTGGTCAAATCAGCGACTAAATTCTGGGGTTGATATTGTCCCAGCCCTAACTTCACCCCAACGTAACTTGGTTTCCTCTCCACTAACTTTAAGACGAAATCAGGATTCTCAGGTTTCTCTGAAGAGTTCTTTGCATCCAGGCTCACATAGGTGAAAAGCCCGGTCGAATAAGCCCGCTGTTCGCTATCCAGGATTTTTTCTCGGCTGTAGATCTCTCCACTTTTTATAGTGAGCTCTCTTCTGGCAACCTTCTCATGGGTGCGGGATAACCCCTCAACCGAGATATCCCCGAACCTGACCATTTTCCCCGGCTCTATTTCAAAGTTAAGCTGAGCCCAGGCGCTATCCTGGCTTATATCTATCTCGGCCTTTATGCTGCAATAAGGATAACCATTATTTGCATAAATGGTTTTCAGATTAAAGGTTATCACGCCTAATTGGGAAAGATTCAAAGGCTCACCCGGCTTAAGCGAGCTTAATTCCTTGTCCTGTTTAGAGACCAGATTTTCCAGCCCTCCTTTTACTGTAAAACCTTTTACTTTGGTTTGAACTCCTTCAAAGATGTTTACTCTTAATCTACCTTGATTTAAGGAATCTACCTGATAATCGATTCCGGTCTGAGCCTGCAGGAATCCGTTAATATGATAAAGGCTGTCAACGGCTAAACGATCATTCTCCATTTTCCATTTATAAAACCTTTGCTTTTTGAAAAGATTATACCACTTGTTTTCTTTAAGAGACATCTCCTGCTTGATCCTTTTCGCAGAGAAAAGAGTATTACCATAGACCTCGATTTTTTTAATGACAGGTTTTTCTGCACTGGGCGGGCCAGCACTTAAAGAGTTTCCTTCGAATAAGAAAATAAAAGAAGTCAATATCAGAGAATAGAAAACAGCTTTGCAGATGGCTGATTTCATTAATATTCCCAATAGAGGTTTAATCCCAGATGAAAAAGTCCCTGTTTATCCCGGTGACCTTCAAAATATAACCGTTTCCCCAGACGGTATTCCACACCGGCTTCCTGGCCGGTAGACTGAGAAAGCCTGCGGGTATACCTGAAATATATTTTGTTGGAAATATATTTCCCTACGGTTACTTCAGACTCCAGCAGACTGAATCTCCCGGGCTCAAGCGGCTTGATTTCGAAAGTCTCCACCCCTATGCTGCGCGCAGCTAAATTTTCCAGAAAACGGTTAGCATAAGCCTGACCCAGGCTGCCTACCAGTCTGCTTTGAAAAAGGCTACCCCCTCCTGCTCCAGCCGTGGAAACGTTCTGATGAAAGGCTAAAAGCTCCGCTATCTGCTCTTTAGAATAGGGAGAACCGGCTGCAGGCTGTATTTCCGGTGCAGACAGGGTCCCGGTTATTGCAAGTTCTATCTCTTGAGCTCCTTTAGTTACTGAATCTGTGGTAACTAAAGCTGAGCCTGTCAGAGGAGTTGAAACCAGGAAATCTAATTTAGGGTCGATTTTCTCGATATTGTCAAAAACAAAGTTACCTTTCTCAATGTTGAAAGTCGTCCCATAAATGAAGTCTTTACCCCGGATCGTCTCCATACTGCCTAACAGTCGTAAATCTCCACTTTTTCGAGATAAAAGGACTTCACCTTTAAACTCAGCCTGCATATCCTGGTTTAATACCCAGAGGTTATTATCTCCGGAAAGTTCGAGCCTGAGGTCCCACAAATTTTCATTCGGAATCGAGGGTCCCGCTTCAGTCTGCATCAAGCTGGTAAAAGGGTCTTTGAAGGACAGTTGGGTAAAATATATATTGCCGGAGACCAGGGGTGGCAGAGCGCCTGCGATTTCTAAGTTAAAATCAGTAGTGGCAGTGAAGTCAGCATATTCATAGCTCAATGGTAGATTCCTTCCCACCAGGGTTAAGTCATACTTTGGCTCTTTGATGTCGCCTAAGTTTATGTTTCCGTAGAGGAAAACTTCTCCTTTGACTTTCTTTTTTGGAAAAATAAAATGCCAGATTTTCTTCAAAGGGTTGTCCGTAGTTGCCTCCTGTGAAGCAAAACCCCGAACCTCGTCGAAAAACAGGTTCTCGTTTTCCATCCTTATCTTGGCTATCATTTCAGTGATCGGATTCTGCAGAGGAACAAGTTTCAAGATACCCTGAGAAAGTCCCAGATTACCTTTTAATTCCGGGTGAAGCGGGGTCCCGGTGAGGTTGACTTCTCCTTTGAACAGTCCTTGAAGGTACTCGACGTCAGGAATGAAAAGATGAACCAGGCTAAATCTATTTCCTTCACCTTTGAAAACCATGTTCTGGGGCCGGTCTAAGAGTCTCTCCGGGATCGGGTAAAATGAAAGATCCAGGGGTATTGAGCCTGTGAGGCTATAGTTCCCGTCCGAACTGACAAGAGAGAGCCTGTCCAGGTTGAGCAGTTTATCTTTGTATGACAGGTTCCCGGTCAGGTTCCCTAAAACCACTCCTTCATAATTACAATCTGTGATTTGGATATCGAGCACCAATTCCGGATTCTTGAAATCTCCTCTGATCTGCAGGTTTGCATCTGCTTTACCTTCGACTCTCCTATAAGGTAACAGAAATCTCTCCCAGGGTAAAACCGAAATATTTTTCAAATCTACTTCTAAATTCATTCTCTCCTCATAGTCCATCTTTCCCGACAGGGTGAAGCTTCCCCCGTTGACCCTGAAGCTGTCCTGAACGAACCTGACTTCATCTTTGTACAGCTCAATCTTAGCCGGGATTTGCGATTCTATCTTATTACCCCGGTAATCAAGATTTATCTGCTCAAGTGTCAGGTTTTGGGGAAACTTCGATATGTCCAGATTGCCAGAGAAAACTAAGGAAAGAGAGTTGTTTCGCATTCTGGTAGTGTCTATCCTGATCGAATCGCCCTCCAGAAAAATAGTAGAGGTGAGCGAGTCATAGGGAATGCTCCAGGCTGTTCCGTTTAAGAGCAGGGACTGGATGTTCCCTCCTTTCCGGCTGATGAATCTATCTATCTTAACGTCTGATTTCAGATCGGAGCTGAAGAGCTTGTACCCCCAGATCGAGTCAGATTCAAATCTACCCTCAAGCGAAAAATCTGAAACCGGGCCTCTGGCCTTGAACTGAAATTCTCCTCTTCCTCCCATTTCCTGGACAAAAGTTTGGCCATTGTAATCGCTTAGGTCTCTGAATATCGCCTTTCCCTTTAAGCTGAGCGAATCGCTAAACCCGACTCTTCCCTCCCCGGTGACCTCTGTATTTTTATACCAGAGTTGGAAATCCTTGCCAAACTGCACTTCATTTACATTGACAGTCAGGTTTCCCATAGCCTTAGAGAAGCTGTACAGATCAAACTTCCCTGGCTCTAACTCCAGGTTGAAATTTAGTTGAAAGCTTTTTTCCTCCAAACCTTTTCCCTTCATATTCAGGTTCCCGGAAAGATCGCTGTGTAATGATGTAACAACGATATTGGCGAGGTCTAAATCCTTGACTTTTCCTTCAAGCATATAGCTTACCGGTTTTTCTCCTAAGTTCAGCTCTCCCTTTAGCTGGACCGGAGACCGGAAGGCTTTACCCTGAATTGAATAAAAGGTGAATTTCTTCTTTTCAAAAAGAAAGTTTGTTCTCAATCCGCTTAATTCCTCTTTAAACATGGTGCCATCTAAAACCAAATTCCCTTTTATCCTTTTCAGGTTTCCTTCGAGGTTTCCTTCCAAATTCAGTTTTCCATCCAGACCTATGCCGCTTATTTTTTTTATGTCAGCCAGATAAAAAGGGTCTCCCTTTAGATTAATTGAAAAAGAAATCGGTTTTAAATCAAGAGTCCCGCTTAATAACTCCAATTTAGAATCAGCAGTCTCAAGCCTTACTTTTTCTAAAGTTAGCTGGCTTGATTTGATTTTAACCTTGCCGTTTATTCTTTTTAACTCCAGTGTTTTCTCTATCCTGGCAAGTAAGCTCCCGTCAATGAGATTTAAATTGATCCCTTCTTTATCATTGTTAAGTGAGAGTGTAAAGTTTACACTGTCCAGCTCTAGACTCTTTTTGACTGAAAACCAGTCAATCTTTCCGTCTTTGAAAAGAACATAGGGGAAGGAGAAATTTGGAACCCCTTCAGAAGTTCCTTTCCCTTTTTTCAGAAAAGGAATTAGCAGACGGCCATCCTGGTCTTGTTTGATCTGGATCTTCGGCTGGTAGAATCTCACTCCTTTGAAGTCCCATTTCTTGCGAAGAAGGTCTGCCGGAGAGAAATCCAGCTCCAGTCTCTTTAAGTCCAAAAGGGTGTACTCATATCCTTTTTCAGCATACTCAATCTGGAGATTCTCAACTATCACCTCACCCCATAAAAAGCTGCGGATCTTACCAATTTTAATCTTAATCGGGGTAGTTCTGTCTGTCAGGGTCGATAAATACCTGGCAACCTCAGTTTCCAGAAATCTGGTTTGGGTTATAAGAAGATACACGGCGAGAATAAGAGAAAGAACTATGCAGAGGAAAATCAACGGAATCTTATATCTTTTTTTCATCTCTTGCCTTTTGAGGCTTAGAATCAATCAATTATAATAGCAAAAAAAGAAGGGGTCAAGAATAAAATGAGCCTGTGATAACCGGGATATATCACTCCCCCCTGAAATGAATGTAGTTGCTCGATTTATCGAGCTTTGCGAATATTCGGATTGTTCTCCTTGCTCTAAGCCAGGCCTGCATCTACGTTAACCGGTGGCTTTGAACCGGACTACTGTTTACTCACCCGTATTTTAAAAACACCATCTAATAATGTGCAAAAATAAAACAGCCGAAAAAATCAACTTTCGAGTTTCAAAGCCGATAGAAAATATGATTGCTCCGGTTGTTAAAATCAGAAGGATATCCCAGATGCCTTCCAAAGCAAAAATACTGGTAGTTGACGATGAAATCTACATCTGCAACATCATTCAAGAGATGCTCTCTTCTGATGATTATGAGGTCCTGACTACCAATCTTCCCCAGGAAGCTTTGAGAATCTTAAAAAACCAGCCGGTTGATCTGGTCCTGACCGATCTGATAATGGGAGATAAATCCGGTGTGGACATCCTGAAAAGCGCCCTGGAGATTTCCCAGGATATCGTTGTTATACTGATGACCGGACAGCCTGCAATTGAGAATGCGATTTCGGTCTTGAAAATGGGGGCTTACGATTATCTGATCAAACCTTTTACCCTGGAAAGCTTAAGGGCTACTATTCGCCGGGGTCTGGAAAAACAGAATCTTTACCGGGAAAATATAAACCTTAAGGAAACTGTTTCGCTTTGCAAGATAAGCGAGGCCATGGGTTCAACCATCCACTTGAAATCCCTGCTCCAGCTCATTTTGGAAACTTTATCTATGGAGTTCGATGCCAGTCTCTCCTCTATTTTACTGGTTGAGGATAAAAATAAAAGTTTGGCTCTTAAAGCCTATTACGGGATGAGCACCCACCCTGTGGAGCTGAGCTTCCTGCATGGAGAGCATCCGGTCCCCCAGTGGGTAGTGAAAAATGCCAAGCCCAAAATTTTGAATCCAGGCGAACAAGATCAACAGTCTGAAAAAGAAAAGCCCAGAAGGTCTTTTATCTCCTATCCACTTATGGCTAAAGGAAGAGTGATTGGAGTCCTCAATTTAGTCAGGGTTGGAAACTATTCCTCCTTCTCTCCGGGACAGATTAATTCGCTTTCCATTATCGCCAGCAAGGCTTCCTCAGCCATTGAGAACTCTCTTCTAGACGAGAATCTTGAAGAAGCCTACCTCAACATATTAACCGCTTTAGCCAATGCAGTCGAAGCCAGAGATATCTATACCCGCGGTCATACCGAAAGGGTTTGGTATATGGCAGAGATAATTGCCCGGGAAATGGGCTGGGATTCGGAGAAATTATGGGAGGTAAAAATCGGGGGAATTCTGCACGACATAGGGAAAATCGGCATTCCAGATGCCATTCTGAATAAGCCTGGAGAGCTTACCCCGGAAGAGTTTGAAATAATGAAAGCCCACCCGGCACAAGGGGCAAAGATTTTAGAAGGGATCTCTTTTCTGGCACCCTCGCTCCCTTATGTACTTTATCATCACGAGAGGTTCGATGGTCAGGGCTACCCTTTCGGTCTTAGACAGGAAAAAATTCCCATCCAGGGCAGACTATTAGCAGTGGTAGATACATTTGACGCTATGTGCAGTGACAGGCCCTATCGTAAAAGAAAAGGAGTGCCCGTAGCATTAAAAGAGATAGAGGATTGTGCCGGAACACAATTTGATCCAGAGATAGCCCGGATATTTTTAAAGGTCTGGGAAGACAAAAAGATTGACCCTGAAAAACTCAAACAGGATAACAGAAAAACCCCTCCGCAGATTCACCTCACCCCTAAACCTCTGCGAGTGGGGTAGAATCCTGTAGAGATGCATGGCCATGCGTCTCTACTTTCTGTTGCGGCAATTTCTTCTCTTTCTGAGTAGTAATATAATAACTGTATAGACACTTTCCGATGATTCCACTTGTGAAATCAAGAATTTTATTCTAAAAAAAGTCCCCCCGCATTTATGCGGGGGGACTTTTATATATGAAGGAAACGAGGTTAAAATAATTTTACTTCAACATAATCATCTTCTTCGTCTCAGAATTATCTCCCGCCTTAAACCGATAGAAATAAATCCCTGAGCTTACCTTTTTATCATTATCATCCTTCCCATCCCAGATCGCCTGATAATCTCCAGGTATCATCTCCTCATCCAGCAAAATCCTTACCTTCTGCCCAGCAAGATTATAAACAACCAGGGAGGTGTGGACGGGACTATGAACCATGAACCGCGAACCATAAACAGTGAAGGGAATGGTGGTGGAAGGGTTAAACGGATTAGGATAGTTCTGACTCAAGGACATTTTTTTGGGTAAAGAAGTATTGCCCTCTTTTACGTCTGATCTGCCGATGTTTATGTCAACCCCGCAGAAGGTTTTGAACTTGAGTTCCACTTCAGGTCCGTTTACGGTTCCATAGGGCGAAGTCACCAGAAGATAATATGTTCCGGGCAAAAGCTTTTCGAGTAAATATTCACCCTCTGAACTGCTGACCGCAGAAGCAGTTATGTTTCCATATAAGCTGCTAACCTTTAAAGGTGATATTTCTTCTGAATTAGAAAATTGCTCTATTTTAGAAATGGCGTAAACAGTGGCATTCTCTAAAGGTTTTCCGTCCAGCGTGATTCTTCCTCCGATGTTAAGGAACCCTTCTTGAGTTCCGGAAAGTCCGAAATCGACCTGCGAGGAAGTGGGGGTTACTTTATGGGCGTCTTCCTCCAGCAGAGCTTCCTTATAATATTCTGAGATGTACCCAGTGGCTGTGCCCAATATTTTAAAAGGCATAATCGGCAGATCTTCCAGCACATATTTCCCATCTTCATCCGTCACTGCAGTCTGCTCATACTCCTGGTCAGGAGATGCAGAATAAGCAATGACATCCGCAAAGGGGATAGGAAGATCTGTTTCCAGGTCTTTTACCTGTCCAAAGATTTTTCCTTCTCTCTGATGACCGTTTTCTTTCATCAGGAAATCGACTCCGGAGCTGACCGAATCAGCCACCACTTCAATTGGCACACCGTACCTTAATGGCTTATATCCTCTGGCAAACGCACTTGCGCGGTAAGATCCTGCCTGCAGTTTGTCGATGAAATAGTGACCGGCAGAATCGGAAAAAGCTAAAGATTTTTCGCACCCTTCTATATTGTGAACGAAAATCCTGGCATGGACAATAGGATTTCCAGTCAACGAGTCGGTCACCCTGCCGGAAATCGAGCCTGTAGGCATAGTGTTAAGCTCAAAGTTAATTCCGCTCAGAGCCTCGCCTGACTTAACCGTCAGGGTTTCAGGATAAACCTTGAGAAAGTATCCAAAGGCAAATGCAGAAAGCTCATATCTCCCCGCAGAAAGTTTATCTAACAGATAAACTCCGGAAGAATCAGTGCGAGCAACCAATTTCCGACCACCTAACTTGTCTGCCATCACAAAAGCCTTAACTAATGGCTCTCCGCTTTTCTGGTCCGTCACTTTTCCGGAGATTGAAGCATAAGAAGCATAAGTAGAAGGGTTATCAACCCTGGCAAAGAGAGAAATTGAGGCTGAGAAAATAAATATGACCACTGTTAAAAATATGAACAGCTTTTTCATAAAACCTCCTGGTTAAAATTCAACTTGTTAAAATGCAAGCTCTATGCCATATTAGAGCAATAATTTTTTATTGTTGACTTTTTGCACACCTCACAATCTCAATTGTAACTTGAACTTAATAGCGATTATTTTTATCGGCCTTTTAAGACAGGCTTAGTTTCTTAAGTCTTCGTAACCTCTTATGCAAAACATTTCATAATTATGCAATTCTTTAGACTATATGAAGTCTATAGTCCTGATGACTCTGTTTTTTTAAAAAAATTGCATTTACCTGTTGACAAGCAACGAAACTTGAATATATTATTATCTCCTTAAGGGAATCCCAATCCCGGTTATCTGCAAATTTAATACTTCGAAAGGAAGAATGCTATATCTTTAAAGATTAGAGATATGTTTAATCTGTAGCATATTTAAAACAGTCTAAAAACGAGTGAGGAATGAAATGAAAAAACAGATTCAGGAGAAAATCGATTTCGAGATCAGGGGTTTGAATGAGATAGATACTTTTCCGATGCTGGATAATATCCATTTCCCTTTGATAGGCCAGGTGGTTCTGGTTACATCTGTGAACCGAGAGAAAATACCTAACGTTGCTCCAAAAAGCTGGATCTCTATTTTTGCCAGGAAGCCAGCCATCGTGGGGTTCGGGTGCAATGTCAATCATGACACTTCAAAAAACATCCTATCAACCGGAGAATTCGTGATAAATATCCCCGGGGCTGAGCTGGCAAAGAAAATCTGGAGAGCTTCGGAGTCAAAGGGCCAGGACTCAAAGGAAATCGAGAAGGTTGGCTTGACTCCCATAAAATCGGTCAAAATAACAACCCCCAGAATCGCAGAATGCAAAGCCCATCTGGAATGTTCTCTGGACTGGACCAAAAAATACGGAGACGAAATAATAATCTTCGGGAAGGTTTTACTGGCCTCAATTGACAAAAAAGCTGTTGAAGGAACTCTGGAGGAAAGGTACAAATACCTGAAACTGATGGCTTATTTAGATGAGGGAGTATACGGGGTAATCAAGACTGCCCAGAAAATAGATCAGGATAATCCCACATCTTTATAGCATCTGCTCTTGGTTACTTTAGTGACATTAGATCCCAGATATTTTTTCAAAAGCACCCCTTCAGGGTTGCTTTTTTCTATTTCTAAAACTAAAAACATCGCGAGGCTGAAACCCTGCCCTACGTTATTTTAGCGGCTATGGTAGAACCGTAGGCGGAGCACCCTGCTCCGCTATTAGAACTTCGAAACCTATTAGGGACAGGACACTGTCCTGTCCCTACAACTACAAAAACTTTCAGTGCAACCTGATCGGTGCTGGAGAAAAACAGAGGATAAAAATGATGAGGGAAACCCAACCCACAACTTTTCTTTTGCTATCCAGAGGAACAACATCATTCAAAGTCGGCGGATGAGGTATCCTGACGATAAAAGCCAGAACCAGCCAGATAAGCCAGCCCTGCCACAGGAAAATCCCCAAAGGTATCAAACTCAAAACTATAATTCGGGCAATTAACCTTTGTTTTTTGCCGAACAAAGCGTAGGCAATATGCCCTCCATCTAATTGTCCGATAGGGAGAAGATTAAGCATAGTTACCAGTAATCCAGCCCAACCTGCAAAAGCCATAGGGCTTAAAAGTGTGTTATATCCGGTTGGAACCTCTTTCATAACCAACCAGGAGACTAATTTGAAGGCTAAGGAATCTCCCAGCATAATCCCCTGACCCGGGATCTCTTTTACAACTTGAGACGTTGCCAGCCCCAAAGCCAGAGCTATAACCGAGACCACAAATCCGGCAATAGGACCTGTTGCGCCAACATCTAAAAGCTCTTTTCTATTTTTAAAAGGAGCTTTTGAACGGATTATTGCCCCGAACGTTCCCAAAATGTTCAGCCCGGGTATGCCGGGAATGAAATAAGGCAAAGAGACTTTTATTCTGCTTCTTTTAGACATAAGATAATGCCCGAATTCGTGAAACAGCAAAATCAAAAGCAGAGGCACTGCAAAAGTCGCTCCTCTGTAGATAAGAAATGGATTCTTAGAGATGTCCTGATTTTCCATAAAGGCACCAGTGGCGAAAGTTGTCAGGACCGTTAATAAGAAAAGGAATATGTTAACCCAAGGTAAGGAAGGCTTGACCACCTTTCCGATTCTGGAAAGCTCCATAATAGTCTGAGTGCCGTTCTGGTCGAACCTTACATTATATCCTATTTCCGAGAGACGTCTTGTGACGTCATCCTTCCAGTCCTCCATCGGAAACCAGGGAGAACCTAAAATAGTGATATTCTGGCCATCATAATAGACCCCTCTGATCTCAAGGAGAGTCCCCAGAGAGTCCCTGATCCTGCCTATCTCCAGCCTTAATTCCTCTTTGTTCATAATTATCTTAAATACAGTTCAAAAGTTTGTTCGTTTGTCCATTTGTTCGAAACTTACAAACGCCAAACTCCAAACGAACAAACTGTTTTCCCTACATCTTCTCGGGAGATTTAATTCCCAGAATACTCAGCCCTGACTTAATCACAGTCTGAACAGCTTTGACCAGAAGCATTCTCGCTTTCGTGGACTCAACATTTTCAGTGATAATTCTTTCCTTCTGATAAAATCGGTTAAATAAGGATGCAAGCTCTATAAGGTAAGAGCAAATCAGAGCTGGGTCATACTCTCTGGCTGAGCTTTTTATCCTTCTTGGGAAATCCTCCAACCTTTTGATGAGCAAATGCTCTTCTTCGGTCGAAAGGGATTTGAAGTCCACTTTGTTTTCTATGGGTTGTGCATACTTGCGAATCAGACTGCTCAGCCGGGCGTGGGTATATTGAACATAAGGACCAGTTTCCCCTTCAAAATTAAGAACCTTATCCCAGTCAAAATCGATATCCTTATTTCTCCGGGTGAAAAGATTGGCAAATATAACCGCACCTATACCCACATCAAATGCGACTTTTTCTTTATTCTCCAAATCAGGGTTTTTCTCCTTTATTATCTTCAGAGCTAATTCGATCGATTTGTTGAGCACATCCTCCAGTAGCACGATGTTCCCCTTGCGTGTAGACATCATCTTCTGTTTGAATTTCACCCAGCCGAAATCAACATGCACCAAATCCTTTGCCCAGGGATAGCACATAAGCTCTAAAACCTTGAAAAGCTGCTGGAAATAAAGTTTCTGAGCGCTACCTACAATATAAAGCGCCTTGTGAAAATGATAAGTTTCATACCTGTAAATTGCCGCACAGATATCCCTGGTGGCATAGAGACTCGCCTCATCCTTTTTTCTTATGAGGCAGGGAGGCATATCATATTTTTCTAAATTGACAATCAGGGCATCCTGGCTTATCTCTGTCAACCCCATCTGGTTCATTTTGTCAATTGTCTTTTCGATAAATTGATTATAAAAACTCTCGCCTGCATAGGAATCAAAGGAGATATCCAGCATCTTGTAAATTCGATTGAACTCATCCAGACTGAAATTTTTGAACTTTTCCCAGAGCCCTAAAGCCTCTTTATCGCCATCCTCTAATCTCTTGAACCATCTTCTGGCTTCTTCCTCTAATTCGGGCCTCCCTTCTGCTTCCTGGTGAAACCTCACATACAGGTCATAAAGTGTTGCTATGGGATCAGAGGAAAGCTCTTTTTCCTCACCCCACATCTTATATGCGGCTATTACCTTGCCGAATTGAGTTCCCCAGTCTCCCAGATGATTTATCCTTATAGCCTCATATCCCAATTTCTTGAAGATATTGTACAGAGCATTCCCGATCACAGTCGACCTGAGATGCCCGATCCCGAAGGGCTTGGCGATATTCGGATGAGAGTAGTCCATCACGATGGTCTTCCCTTTTCCTTGAGTATCTGAGCCATAGTCCAAATCTCTTTCAAATATTTCCTGTAGCACATACTCTGCGAATTTCTCACGGTTTACCTTGAAATTAATATAAGGTCCAATCGGATAAATCTGTTCAATCATCTCTTTAGGCATAAGCTCTGAGGAGAGTTTAGAAGCAATTTCTTGAGGAGGCTTCTTCAGTTCTTTGCTTAAAATATGACAGGGAAATGCATAGTCCCCGAACTTCTCCTCTGGCGGAACTTCGATGAGAGATTCTATTTTCTCAGGAGGAAATTCTATCTTGCTTTTTATTATTTCTATTATCTCTTGCACAAATTTATTCATCTTTTTTCCTTTTAGCTACAAGCTACGAGCTACTTGCTACCTGCTCCTTTCTCCTCGCTACTCATACTTAAGGTCCGACGGAACTTTCTGAGTCTCTGCTTCTAAAATAAAGGGCTTAAATTTACCTAATTCACGATCCTCCTTACCGGAGAAAAAGTAAAAATACAGAATGCTGGAGATAATGTAAAGTCCCGTAGCGATCAATAACGGCAAAACGTATCCGGAAGACTGGATAAGCTTCCCGCCAAAGCTTGCGCTTATTCCCCAGGACAGGGTCCAGGCTAAAGCAGTTAGACTGTTAGTCAACGGTTGTTCTTTCTCGTTTACCTTCTCCATAGAGAAATTAGTCGAGATCGGCTGGCTCATATTCATCAAAGCACCTCTTAAAAGGAATGCTAAAACAGCCAAGGGCAGAAAATAACTGAAAGCCAGGCAGAGCATAAAAGGAATGGAAGCTAATTGAGTATAGACGATGCTTTTGATCATCCCGATCTTTTTGGACAGCACCGGACCTAATATAATTCCTGCCAGCATAAAAACCTGCAAAAGCGCATAATAGACCCCAATGCTTTCCGCCGGCAGACCGAATCTCTCCCTGAAATAAAGATTCAAAAAGGGGATGATCAATCCTGCACCCAGGCCTAAAATGAAAAAAGGGATACAGAGCCTTAAAAGTAACCCTCCTCTTTCCTTTAAAAGCTTAAAATCCCAGACCAGACTTTCTTCATTTTTGTTTGGAGTCTCCTCATGCCGTATCAGATAAAAAGGAATCAAACCAACCAAGCCGAAAAGAATTGCTACATAAAGTGAACCACGGTATGCCCAGACCTGATCTCCAAGTAAGCTGTTAAGCAGGCTCACCAGATACCCTCCTCCCAGACTTCCCACAATTCCGGCGAAAATCATTATCCCGAAATTCATACTGAAAAGATAGGTTCTTTCCTGCGGGGTGCTGTTTTTCATAAAAAAAGGAGCAGCCGCCACTCTGTAGGAAGTCACGCTCATCCCTAAGAAAAAGCTCACTAAAAGTAATCCTTTAAATCCCAGGATGCTTACCTGAAGGAAATATAATACAGCAGCTAAAATGGTGGAAAATACGAGTATTTTTCTAATCTGGATTTTCTGCAAGATGTAGGCAACTGGCAATGTAATAACAACAGCACCCCAGGCGTTCATAGACAAAATCTGGCCAATAGCGCTTTCACCAAAAGAAAGCTCTTTCAGATAAAGATTAAGCAAAAGCTGAAACCCCGCAAACGCCAGCCCGATAAAAAAAGCGCCGAGTAAAAACAGTCTGGCGTTCTTAGAGAATAACTTTAAGTGATGGATGTAAGTCCTTATACCATCTTGTAATCTATTGTTCATTTCTTGAGTATTTTTGTAGCGTCAGGGTTTATCCCTGACGTTTTCTTTCTTCATTTTTTCTTGTAATTTCCGAGACGTCGTTTCGGAAATTTCGCACACAGTGTGTTCCATATTTCGGATTGGCTATACTGTGTCAAGCCTTTCTGAAATACTTCAGACGGTGTCCGAAATATTATCATTAATTCGGTAGACAGCGTCTGCTCTTTTTTATTCTTCGATAATTTACCAGACACCGTCTGGGATTTTTTAGTTAACAATTTCCCAGACACTGTCTGGGAAATTCGAGTATCCTTATATATAAGATAGAATTGGCGCATCAAACGCAGGTTTTCCCTTCCAAATCCCTTACCAAATTTACTTGCAAGGTCCCGTGACAGTTGCTCAAGAAGTAATTCTCCATACTCCGCCCTTTCTTTCCCCTTCTGCTCATACTCCACAACCCTTCTCCCGACAAGCCAGTAAGTAGCCACCAGAACAGTATTAACATACCGCACCGCCGCCTTACGCCCCTGCTCAATCAG